>NZ_LT607412.1:602581-903872 GCF_900091455.1 Micromonospora coriariae
GAGGCGTACGACTCGATCGGCGTCGGGCCGGACGCGCGTGGACCGGCGCTGCTCATGATCGAGCAGGGCCGGGAGCGGTGGACGGTCCGGCAGATCTTCGACGACCCGGACGGCGACCACGACTGGGGCATCAGCGCCGAGGTCGACCTGGCCGCCTCGGACGAGATCGGCGCCGCCGTCATCCGGATCACCGACGTCGGCCAGCTCTGACTCGACGCCGGAGGCGGCACTCCGCCTCCGGCGTCCTCCACCAGCGATGCCCCGACCCCACTCACCGAGCCTCGGCCACCGCCCTTGTCAGGCGCACCGCCTCGCGGACGCCCCCGTTCCACGGGATGCCGTGACCGGGGAGGATCCACGTCGCCGGCAGGTCCTCGATGCGGGCGAGTGAGGCGAGCGCAAGCGCCGGGTCGTCGGTGAACGGCGCCGGCTGCGGGCCCTGCCGGCCGGTCAGCACATGCCGGGTGGTGAGCGCGTCCCCCACGAACACCGCGTCGGCGACCGGCACGTGCACGGCGATGCTGCCCGGCGAGTGGCCCGGCATCCCGATCACGCGCGGGGCACCGGGCAGGTCGAGCACCTGACCGTCCTTTACGGCGGTCACCTCGGTGAGGTAGGTCGTGCGCATTCCGCCCTTGCGGCCCGCGTACCAGAGGAAACGCGCCATCGCGCCCACCTTGACCTTCCCGAAGGACGCCTTGGGCTTGACCTCGCCGCGGGCGCGGGCGGCGTCCGCGCCGTGCACGAAGATCGGCACGCCGTGATCGCGCCGGAGCCGCTCGGCGAACCCGATGTGGTCGGCGTCGCCGTGGGTGAGGATCAACCCCCGGACGTCGGCGAGCGAGCGGCCCATGCCGGACAGCTCCGCCACCAGCTCCGGCCAGTGACCGGAGAGCCCGGCATCCACGACCGTCACACCCTCCTCGGTCTCGATCAGGTAGACGGCGACGATGTCGTTGCCGATGCGGTGCAGGTGTGGCCCGAGCTTCATGAGTGCCTCCCGAAGTAACGTCACGGCGTGATGGCTACGGTACATAGCTATCATGGCTAAAAGCTATAGCTATCATGGTGACGGCCGTCGCCCCGCCCCGGAAGGAGTACCCGCATGCCGACCCCCGACCGGACGTCGCTCGCCGACATCGTCGAGGCCGCCCGCGGCATCCTGGAGTCGGAAGGACTCCCGCGCCTGACCATGCAGGCGGTCGCCGAGCGGGTCGGTGTGCGCGCCCCGTCGCTCTACAAGCGGGTCCGTAACCGCGACGCCCTGATCCAGCTCGTCGCCGAGGCCACCGTCCGCGACCTGGGCGAGCAGCTCAGCGCCGTCGCCAGCAGCGGTGAGCCGGGCACTGACCTGGCCGAGCTGGCCCGCACCTTCCGCGCGTTCGCGCACGCACACCCGGCCGGCTATCAGCTGATCTTCGCCAACGGCCGCGAGGAGACCCGGCCCAGCCTCGACGCCCTCACCCGGGCCAGCGCCCCCGCCCTGCGCGTCGCCGCCGACCTCGCCGGGCCCGAGCACGCCCTGGAGGCCGCCCGCATGTTCACCGCCTGGGCCAACGGCTTCGTGAGCATGGAGTACGCGGGCGCCTTCAACCTCGGCGGCAACCTCGACGAGGCCTTCGAGTTCGGCATCAGCCGCCTGACCGCCGCCTTCGCTCCCCCGGAACCGCCCCGGGCCCACTGACCGGCGGGGGCCACGGGCGGCAACGATCGACCCGCCGCTTCGCCACTTCTCCCGCTGGGCAATGTCAGACCCGTCGATTAGAATGTATGTACTAATCGAGATCCTGACCTGGGAGGACGCCCGTGACCGCGCCCGCCTCCACGCCCCTCACCCCCTACGCCACACTGCTTGGCTTCACCCGCTACGTCGACCGCAACGGCCCCACCAAGGCGACCTTCGTGGGCGGCCTGCGCAAGCAGCGGGCCAGCCGCTCCGGCTTCAACCCGCACGGCCAGTTCGTCAAGGCCCTCAAGGCCGACATCGCCTTCCACACCGGCGGCACCCACCTCACCGGCGTGGTCGACGTGGTCAAGCCACGCTGGCGCCCGCTCTACCAGGCGCTGGTTCCCGGCGCCACGGCCTGGCTGCACTCCCTGGGCGAGCCGTCCGCCGTCGATCTGGCCCAGACCCGCGACGCCCTGGCCATGCTGGGCGACCTACCAGTCAAGATCAACCCCCATTTCGGCGTACGGCACGCCGACGGCCGGGCCGAGGCGGTCCGGCTGCACTTCGACGAGACCCCGCCCAGCACGGAGTCCGTGCTCGCCACCCTGCACCTGATGGCCCGGCACATGGACGCGGTGCTGCCGCACGCCGAGCCGGTCCTGGTCGACGTCCGACGCGGCCAGGCCCACCACATGCCCGCCGACGCCAAGCCCGAACAGATCGAACGCTGGCTGGCCGGCGAAGCCGCCGCCTTCCGCGCCATCTGGACCACCGCCGCCTGACCCACCCACCCCCAAGATCCGCGCAACATCGGGGTTCTTGCTGGCTCGCGCCGCAGCGAGGCAGTAGAAACACCGAAGTTGCGCGGATCTTGACGTTCCGGCCCGTCACAGGGGTTATCCACAGGGACTGCCGGCGGCGCAGTCCGCGGGTCAGGGTGTCGTCATGCCTGTTCCACCACGACGGCCGGCGGTCTTACAGGGAAGCGTCTTCCGCGGCTCCCACGCCGTCGCCCAAGGCCTGCTGACCCGGACGGAGCTGCGCAGCACCGCGTGGCGCCCGTTGTTCCGGGACGTCTACGCGGATGCCCAACTGGTGATCACCCACCGCACCCGCTGTGTGGCTGCCGCACGGCGGGTGCTGCCGCCGGGCGTGGTGATCGCCGGGCGCAGCGCGGCCGCCTTCTACGGCGCCGGATCGGTCGCCGACCATGAGCCCGTCGACGTGCTCGTGCCCGCCGGGCGGCGGTTCGGGCCGGTCTCGGGGCTCGTGGTGCACACCGGCGCGTTCGCCCAGACCGACGTTGCGATGCGCGCCGGCATTCCGCTGACCACGCTGGCCCGCACCTGCTGGGATGTGGCCCGGTGGCTCACGACTGAGGACGCCGTCGCCATCGTGGACCGACTGGCTGGCCAACGGCTGGTGGCGCTCCCTCACCTACGCGCTGAGGCCCTGACGCGGGTCGGCAGCCGAGGCTGGAAGCGGATGGCGCGGGTGGCCGAGCTGGCCGACGCGGGAGCGGAGTCGGCCCAGGAGTCCCGCCTACGGGTGCGGATCGTGCTCGCGGGGCTGCCAACACCCGTGACCCAGTTCGTGGTCGAGCGCGACGGCAGGTTCGTGGCACGCCTCGATCTGGCCCGGCCGCACCTCAAGGTCGCCGTCGAGTACGACGGTCTGTGGCATCACGATCCGGAGCAGTTCCATCGGGACCGGCGCCGACTCAACCGCCTGCTCGGCGAGGACTGGATCGTCCTGCACGTCACAGCGAAGCGGCTCCGCGAGGACTTCGACGCCTTCCTGGCCGAACTCCGCCAGGCCCTCCGCACCCGCTCCCGCTAACCCAGACAACGCAAGATCCGCGCAACTTCAGCGATCCTGCCGTCTCAACAGCTCGTGAGGCAGCAGTTTCCCCGAAGTTGCGCGGATCTTGCGGTGCGGCGCGCGCGGCGCGTGGGGGGTGGGTCAGGCGGCGGGGAGGTACTTCGCCAGGTCGTCGAGGATCTTGTTGGCGGCGCCGACGCCGATGCCGGTCATCCACACCTCGTCGGCGACCGGGTAGGCCTTGCCGGCCTTGACCGCGCCGAGGCCCTTCCACAGGGTGCCGGCGGTCATCTTGGCCTGCTCGGCGGCGGCCTTGTCGCCGTACGCGGTCACGAAGATGACGTCACCGTCGACCTCGTTGATCCGCTCGGGGCTGACCAGGTCGAAGCGCTTGTCCTCCTTGTTGGCGAGCAGCTGCCGCTCGGGCCGGCCCAGGCCGGTGTCGCCGATGACGATGCCGGAGAACGAGTCCGGGCCGTACACCCGGATGTTGCCGGGCAGGAACCGCACGATCGACACCTTGCGGGCGGCGGCGTCGCCGAGCGTGGCGCCGAAGTCCTTGGCCCGCTTCTCGTACGCGGCGAGCAGATCCTTGGCCTGCTGCTCGTGGCCGAGCGCCTTGCCGTCGAGGAGGAAGTTCTCCTTCCAGGTGATGCCCACCTTGTCGGTGAACACCGTCGGCGCGATGGCGGCCAACTCGTCGTAGAACTTCTCCTGGCGGAACTTGCTGCCCAGGATGAGGTCCGGCTTCAGCGCGTTGATCGCCTCCAGGTCGGGCTCGGTGAGCACCCCGACCTCCTTGATGTTGGCGAGTTTGTCCGCGCCGAAGTACGTCGGCCAGCTCTTGGCCTCACCGGCGGTGGCGGCGCCGACCGGCGTGACGCCCAGCGAGAGCGCCGTGTCGATCTTGTCCGTGTCGAGCACGACGACGCGCTTGGGCTCCGCCGGGACCTTGGTGGTGCCCATGGCGTGGGTGATCTCCCGGGTCTCCCCGGTGGCGGAGCCGGCGACCGGGTCGCTCTCACCGCAGGCGGTGAGGCCGACGCCGAGGGCGACGGCCGCGGCGAGGGCGGCGACGAGACGACGCATCAGAGTCCTTTCGAAGGGTACGAGCCGGCGAGCGGGATGCTCCCGTCGTCGGCGGGTTGGGCGGTGGGGGTGACCGGGCGGGTGGTGGCGCCGCCGGTGTGCGCGGGCACCACCAGGGGTGCCCCGGTCACCGGGCAGGGCACGACCACGCAGGCCAGCCCGAAGACGTCACGGACCAGGTCCGCGGTGAGGATCTCCCGGGGCGGCCCGGCGGCCACCACCGTGCCGGCGCGCATCGCGACCAGATGGTCGGCGTAGCGGGCGGCCTGGTTCAGGTCGTGCAGCACGGCGACCACGGTGCGGCCCCGCTCGACGCGCAGCCGGTGCAGCAGGTCCAGCACCTCCACCTGGTGGGCCAGGTCGAGGAAGGTGGTCGGCTCGTCCAGCAGCAGCGCGTCGGTGTCCTGGGCGAGGGTCATGGCGATCCACACCCGCTGCCGCTGGCCGCCGGAGAGGCTGTCGACCGGCCGGTCGGCCAGGCCGGCCACGTCGGCGAGGGCCATCGCCCGGTCCACCGCCGCGCCGTCCTCCGGTGACCACTGCCGCCACCACCGCTGGTACGGCTGCCGGCCGCGCCCGATCAGGTCGGCCACGGTGACGCCCTCGGGCACCAGCGGGCTCTGCGGCAGCACGCCGAGCCGGCGGGCCACCTCCCGGGTCGGCAGGTCGCGGATGGCGCTGCCGTCCAGCAGCACCGTGCCGCGGCGCGGGGTGAGCAGCCGGGCCATGGTTCGCAGCAGGGTGGACTTGCCGCACGCGTTCGGCCCGACGATCACGGTGAACGCGTCGGTCGGCAGGTCCAGGTCGAGCCCATCGAGCACGGTCCGCTCGTCGTAGCCGGCGACCAGGTCGCGGGTGGAGAGCATCGCACCACTCCTTAGAGGCGTCACGAAGACCGCCGCCGTCCGCGCAGCAGCAGGAAGATCAGGTACGGCCCGCCGATCGCGGCGGTCAGCACGCCGGCCGGCAGTTGGGTGGGTGCGAACAGTCGTCGGCCGGCCAGATCGGCCAGCACCAGCAGCAGCGCGCCGAGCAGCGCCGCGCAGACCAGCGGCGGCCGTTCGGCGCGTACCAACCGCCGGGCCACCTGCGGCGCGACCAGGGCCACGAAGTCGACGGCGCCGACCTGGGCGGTGACCATCGCGGCGACGAGCACGCCGGTGCCGGCGAGCCCGATGCGACGGGCCACCGGGCGCAGCCCGACCCCGCGTGCGGTGTCGTCGTCCAGGGCGGTGCTGTTCAGCGCCCATCCGGCCCAGGCCAGCACCGGCAGCAGCACGAGCAGCATGCCGGCGATCCAGGCGGCCTCGGTCCAGCCCTTACCGGCCAGGGTGCCGATCAGCCAGATCTGTGCGCGCAGCCCGTCGATCGGGTCGGCGGTGAGCATGACCACCTCGGTCAGCGCCCGGAAGGCGAAGGCGACCGCGACCCCGGCGAGCACGAACCGCTGCGCGGCCAGCCCGTGCCGAGCACCGAGGGCGAACAGCAGCACCGCGGCGAGCAGCCCACCCACCAGCGCGGTGGGGGCCACCAGCACCGCGGCCGCACCGCTGGTCAACGCCACGGTCGCGGCGAGCCCCGCGCCCTGGGTGATGCCGATGACGTCCGGGCTGGCCAGCGGGTTACGGGCCACGCTCTGAATCAGCGTGCCGGCCACGCCGAAGGCCGCGCCGGCCACCGCAGCGAGCACGATCCGCGGCAGCCGAAGATCAAAGACGACCAGGTCGTACGGGGTGCCCGCCCCGGAGAGCGCGCGCAGCACGTCGGCCGGGGCGACGTACGGGGTGCCCAGGGAGAGGCTGAGCACCACGGCCAGCAGGAGCAGCACGGTCAGCGCGGCGGCCACCAGCACCGCGCGGCGGCGGACCTGCAGGCTGACAGGGCCGATCCGCAGCAGTGATCGCCCGGGCAGCCGCGCGCCGGCGCGAGACGCGTCGGCGTCCGGTGCCGTGGTCGGGGAGTCGGGACGGCGGTCGACGGTGGTCACGCGGTCACCACCCGGGCGCGGCGCACCAGCACGGCCAGCAGCGGCGCGCCGATCAGGGCGGTGACGATCCCGGCCGGGATCTCGCCGGGCGGGGCGACGAGCCGGCCGACGACGTCCGCGCCGAGCAGCAGAGCCGGCCCGAGCAGGGCGGAGACGGCGAGGGCCCAGCGGTGGTCCGCGCCGACCAGGGCGCGTGCCAGGTGCGGCACGGCCAACCCGACGAAGGCGACCGGGCCGGCCGCCGCCACCGCGGCCCCGGTCAGCAGCACCGCGGCGAGGCCACCGCCGAGGCGGACCAGGCCGACCCGGTTGCCGAGGCCGCGGGCCACGTCGTCGCCGAGGGCCAACGCGTCCAGACCCCGGGCCACCAGGGCGGCCAGCACCAGCCCGGCGAGGACGAAGGGCAGCACCTGGACGGTGACCGACAGGTCCCGTCCGGCCAGCCCGCCGACCACCCAGAACCGGTACTCCTCGAAGGTGCGAGCGTCGATGCTGAGCAGCGCGTACACCCCGGAGGCGAGGCTGGCGTCGAGCGCCGCGCCGACCAGCGCGAGGGTGACCGGGCTGGCGCCCTCGCGGGCCCGGGTGGCGATGGCGAAGACCAGCAGCCCGGCGAGCAGTGCGCCGGCGATGCCGAACCACACGTACCCGGCGAGCGTGCCGACACCGAAGACGGAGATGGCCAGCACCACGCCGAAGGACGCGCCGGCGCTGATGCCCAGGATGCGCGGCTCCGCGAGGGGGTTGCGGGTGAGCGCCTGGAACAGCACGCCGGCAACGGCGAGCGCGAGCCCGACGGCGAGGCCGAGCGCGGTGCGCGGCACCCGCAGCTCGCGGACGATTGTGCTGGCGTCACTGCCGTCCGGCGCGACGAGGGCGTGCCAGACCTGGTCGACACCGAGTTGCCGGCTGCCGAGCGCGAAGCTGGCCAGCACGGTGAGCAGCAGCACCAGCGCGGCGCCGACGGTCACGGCCACCCGGCGGCCGGTGCGCGTGCCGGACCGGCTGCGGGCCGGGGCGGGGCGGGTGGCGAGGGTGGTCACGAGTCTCCTGCACGTTCGCGCTTAGGTTCGCCTTACCTTAGCCGACGTGCTGAGGGTGGCCTAACTGGCGCTCGTCGATCCCGGGCATGACCAGCGCGGACGCCCGCGCCGAGGGGGCGACCCGCCTAGGGTGGGAGCATGCGATTCGACCAGCACACGGTCGTGCTTCTGGTCCGGCCGGCGGACGCCCCGGAGCTGCCGCTGGACGCGGCCGACCGGCTGCAGAACGCCCACCTCGCCCACCAGGCGGGGCTCGTCGAGCAGGGACTGGTGCTCGCGGCCGGGCCGTTCCTGCACGGCGACGACGACCGGCTGCGGGGCTTCGTCGTGCTCTCCGTCGCCCCGGACGAGGCCCGCGAGCTGTATCACAACGATCCGGCGGTGCGGGCCGGGCAGCTCGCCGCACAGGTGACGAGCTGGCTGGTGCCGGAGGGCAACGTGCGGTTCGAGAGCGTGCCGGTGCCCCGGTCGATGCTGGAGGCGGCGGCCGGCGACTGACCCGGCGCCGGCAGGCTCAGCCGGCGGCGCCGGTCCGGGCCACCGGCACCACGCCGCCGGTCGTCCCCGGGTCGACCTGCTGGTCGGCCCAGACGTACGTCTCCGGCAGCAGCTCGGAGATCTCGACCACCCGCGGGGCGTCCGCCGGACCGACGATCACCCGCAGGGCCGGGAAGTAGTCCCGCAGCACCTGCCGGCACCGTCCACACGGCGGAATGACGCCACGTCCCCGGTCCCCCACCGCGACGATGGTCTCCAGCTCGGTCACGCCCTGGGTGGCGGCGGCGCCGACCGCGACGATCTCCGCGCACGGGCCGCCGGTGAAGTGGTAGACGTTCACCCCGGTGAAGACCCGCCCGTCGGCGCTGCGGGCGGCGGCCGCCACGCTGTGGTTCTCGCTGCGGCACCGCAGCTTCGCGACCGCCGTGGCGGCCTGCACCAGCGCACGGTCGGTGTCCCGCAGCTCCATTCCGGCCCCCCAGCGCTCGACGTCGGCCGCCAACTCTAGACCGCCGCCCGGCGCGCGCAGGGCGGCGGCGCGGTAACCCAGGGGCGGTACGCGGCCGGGCTGCCTATCCTTGGGCACGACATGCAGAATCCAGCCGCCTCCGCCGCGACCGATCCCGTCCGCGAGCTGCACCGCCGCCTCTCCCCCCTGATGTTCCGCGACCAGCGTCGGCTCCAGCGACGGCTGGACGGCGCCCGCAAGCTGCGCGACCCGCAGCGCCGGGAGGCGGCGCTGGCCGAGATCACCACCGACCTGGCCCGGGCCGAGCAGCGCATCGCCGCCCGGCGGGCGGCCGTACCCGTGATCACGTACCCGGCGGGGTTGCCGGTCAGCGAGCGCAAGGACGACATCGCCGCCGCCATCCACGACCACCAGGTGGTGATCGTGGCCGGCGAGACCGGCTCCGGCAAGACCACCCAGATACCCAAGATCTGCCTGGAGCTGGGGCGCGGGGTGCACGGGCTGATCGGGCACACCCAGCCCCGGCGGCTGGCCGCCCGGACGGTCGCCGACCGGATCGCCGACGAGCTCGGCACCGAGCTGGGCGACGTGGTCGGCTACAAGGTGCGCTTCACCGACCAGGTCAGCGAGCGCAGCCTGGTCAAGCTGATGACCGACGGCATCCTGCTGGCCGAGTTGCAGACCGACCGGATGCTGCGCCAGTACGACACGTTGATCATCGACGAGGCGCACGAGCGCAGCCTCAACATCGACTTCATCCTCGGGTACCTGCGGGAGCTGCTGCCCCGCCGACCCGACCTCAAGGTGATCATCACCTCGGCGACCATCGAGACCGACCGGTTCGCCCGGCACTTCGCCGGGCCGCCCACGGCCGACGAGCCGCAGGGGGTGCCCGCGCCGGTGGTCGAGGTCTCCGGGCGCACCTATCCGGTGGAGGTGCGCTACCGGCCACTCGTCGAACTCGCCGAGGGCGAGGAGGACGGCGACGAGGAGAACGTCCGCGACCAGATCCAGGCGATCGGCGACGCCGTCGAGGAGCTGGCCGCCGAGGGCCCCGGCGACATCCTGGTCTTCCTCAGCGGTGAGCGGGAGATCCGGGACACCGCCGACGCGCTGGGCAAGCTGGTGCAGAAGAAGCGCTCACTGCTCGGCACCGAGATCCTGCCGCTGTACGCCCGGCTCTCCTCCGCCGAGCAGCACCGGGTCTTCGCGGCGCACAGCTCACGCCGGGTGGTGCTCGCCACAAACGTCGCGGAGACCTCGCTGACCGTGCCCGGCATCAAGTACGTGGTGGACCCGGGCACCGCCCGCATCTCCCGCTACTCCAGTCGACTCAAGGTGCAGCGGCTGCCGATCGAGCCGGTCTCCCAGGCGTCGGCGAACCAGCGCAAGGGTCGCTGCGGCCGCACGTCGGACGGCATCTGCATCCGCCTCTACGACGAGCAGGACTTCCTCTCCCGCCCCGAGTTCACCGACCCGGAGATCCTGCGCACCAACCTGGCGTCGGTCATCCTCCAGATGACGGCGATCGGGCTCGGCGACCTCGCCGCGTTCCCGTTCATCGACCCACCGGACAAGCGCAACGTCACCGACGGCGTCAACCTGCTGCACGAGCTGGGCGCGTTGGACCCGACCGAGGCGGACCCGGCGAAGCGGCTCACCGCGCTGGGCCGGCGCCTGGCCCAGTTGCCGGTCGACCCGCGCCTGGCCCGGATGGTGGTCGAGGGCGAACGCAACGGTTGCGCCACCGAGGTGTTGGTGATCGCCGCCGCGCTCTCCATCCAGGACCCGCGCGAGCGGCCGGCGGAGAAGCAGGCCCAGGCCGACCAGGCGCACGCCCGGTTCGCCGACAAGGAGTCCGACTTCGTCGCCTACCTCAACCTGTGGCGCTACCTGCGGGAGCAGCAGCGGGAGCTGTCCTCCAGCGCGTTCCGCCGGATGTGCAAGGCGGAGTACCTGAACTACCTGCGGATCCGCGAGTGGCAGGACATCGTCAGCCAACTGCGTCAGGTGCTGCGTACACCCTCCGAGGGCGACCGGCGCGGTGGGCGACCGGCGCGCGACACCGCCGACGGCGCGGACGCCGGCCGGGGTGAGAGCCGCCGTGGCGGCGCCGATCTGCCGGAGGAGATCGACACCCCGAAGGTGCACCAGTCGCTGCTGCCCGGCCTGCTGTCGCACATCGGCCTGAAGGACGCGCAGAAGCACGAGTACCTGGGGGCCCGGGGCGCGAAGTTCGCGCTCTTCCCCGGCTCGGCGCTGTTCAAGAAGCCGCCGCGCTGGGTGATGGCCGCCGAGCTGGTGGAGACCTCGCGGCTGTGGGGCCGGATCGCCGGCCGGGTCGAGCCGGAGTGGGTCGAGCCGCTCGCGCAGCACCTGGTCAAGCGCAGCTACAGCGAGCCGCACTGGGAGAAGAAGCAGGCCGCGGTGATGGCCTTCGAGAAGGTCACCCTGTACGGCATCCCGCTGGTGACCTCCCGCAAGGTGAACTTCGGGCGGATCGATCCGACGCTGAGCCGGGAGCTGTTCATCCGGCACGCCCTCGTCGAGGGCGACTGGCAGACCCATCACCAGTTCTGGGGTGACAACAAGCGGCTGCTCGCCGAGATCGAGGAGCTGGAGAGCCGGGCCCGGCGCCGCGACATCCTGGTCGACGACGAGACCATCTTCGGCTTCTACGACCAGCGGATCCCGGCCGACGTGGTCTCCGGGCGGCATTTCGACGCCTGGTGGAAGAAGACCCGCCGGGAGCAGCCCGACCTGCTCACCTTCACCCGCGACCTGCTGGTCAACGACGGCCGGCCGGGGGTGGACGAGGAGGACTACCCGGACGAGTGGCGGGCCGACGGGGTGGCCCTGCCGCTGACCTACCGGTTCGAGCCGGGCACGCCGACCGACGGCGTCACAGTGGACATCCCGCTTCCGCTGCTCAACCAGGTGCCGGCGGAGAGCTTCGACTGGCAGGTGCCGGGGCTGCGCGAGGAGCTGGTGATCGGGCTGATCCGCTCGCTGCCCAAGGCGGTGCGCCGCAACTTCGTCCCGGTGCCGGACTTCGCCCGGGCCGCCCTGGCGGCGATCACCCCGGGCGAGGAGCCGCTGCTCGACGCGCTCACCCGGCAGCTGCGCCGGATGACAGGTGTCACCGTGCCCCGCGACGCCTGGGAACCGGCCAAGCTCCCGGCCCACCTGCGGGTCACCTTCCGGGTGCTGGGCGACGACGACAAGCCGGTCGCCGAGGGCAAGGACCTGCCGGCCCTGCAACGCCAGCTGCGCCAGGAGGTACGCCAGGTGGTGGCGGCCGCCGCACCGGAGGTGGCCCGTACCGGGCTGCGCGAGTGGAGCATCGGCACGCTGCCGCGCACGATCGAGCAGGTCCGCGCCGGCTACGCGGTGACCGCGTACCCGGCGCTGGTCGACGAGGGCGCCACGGTCGGGGTCAAGGTGTTCGACTCCCCTGCCGAGGCGGAGGCGTCGCACTGGGCCGGCACCCGCCGGCTGCTGCGGCTCACCGTGCCGTCCCCGGCGCGGTTCCTGCAGGGCCGGCTGACCAACGAGGCGAAGCTGGCGCTGAGCCGCAACCCGCACGGCGGCGTGCAGGAGCTGATCGAGGACGCCGCGGGCGCGGCCATCGACCGGCTGATCGGTGCCGCCGGCGGCCCCGCCTGGGACGCCGACGGTTTCGCGGCGCTCCGCGAGAAGGTCCGCGCGGACCTGGTCGACACAGTGGTCGAGGTGATGGACCGGGTCCGCAAGGTGCTCGCGGCCGCCTACGCCGTCGAGCAGCGGCTCGGCGCCACCCGTAACCTCGCCGTGGTGGCCGCGCTGGCCGACATCCGCAAGCAGCTCGCCGGTCTGGTGCACGCCGGCTTCATCACCGAGACCGGGTACGCGCACCTGCCCGACCTGCTGCGCTACCTCACCGCCATCGAGCGCCGGCTGGACCGCCTCGGCGGCAACCCGCAACGCGACCGCCAGCAGCAGGACCGGATCGCAACAGTGCAGAAGGAGTACGACGACCTGCTCGCCGCGCTGCCACCGGCGCGCCGGCAGGAGACCGCCGTCCGACAGATCCGCTGGATGATCGAGGAGTTGCGGGTGAACGTCTTCGCTCAGGCGCTGGGGACCCCGTACCCCGTCTCCGAGCAGCGGATCTACCGCGCGATGGACGACGCCGAAGGCCGCTGACGGCGGTCAGCGGGGGTCCACACCGGGCGGGAGTTCGTCGCCGGCGATCGCGGACTGGACGTAGTCGAGCAGGATGCGGCGCAGTTCCCGGCCGGCGTGGGTCGGCACCACGTCGCGCCGGCGGGCCACCGCGATCGTCCGCCGCACCCCGGGCGGCGCCAGCGGGGTGATCCGCACGCCCGGACGGCGCGCCAGCACGATGCCGGGCACCAGCGCGATGCCGAGCCCTGCCTCGACGAAGCTGAGCACCGCGTCCATCTCACCGCCGTCCACCGCGAAGGTCGGCTCGAAGCCCGCCGCGCGGCACGCCTCGATGGTGGCGTCGCGCAGGTCGTAGCCCTCCCGGAACATCACCATCGGCTGGTCGCGCAGGTCGGTGATGCGCAGTTCCCCGCTCGCCGAGGCGGTCGGCACCTCCCCCACCGAGGCCACCACCAGGCTCTCCTGCAGGATCGGGTCGACGCGCAGCCCGGGGTCGGCGCCCTGGGCCGGCATGATGATCAGCGCCAGATCGAGGTCGCCGCGGAGCAGGTCGCGCACCAGGTCCTGAGACCCGCCCTCCTCCACCTTGAGGTCGACGGTGGGGTGCGCGTCGCGGAACCGGCGCAGCACCGGCGGGGCGAGCGACGTGGCGAGGCTGGGGGTGGCGCCGAGCCGGACCCGACCCCGGCGCAGCCCGACCAGCTCCTGCACCTCGCGGGTCGCGGTCTCCACGTCGGCGAGGATCCGGGTGGCCAGGGGCAGCAGCACCTCGCCGGCCGCGGTGAGGGCGATGTTGCCCCGTACCCGTTCGAACAGTGGGGCCCCGAGGTCGGTCTCCAGGGCGTGAATTTGCTTACTGAGCGAGGGCTGAGTTATGCCGACGATGTCGGCGGCTTGGGTGAAATGTCGTACTTCGGCCACCGCGACGAAGTACCGGAGCTGATGGAGTTGCATCTACATAGCTTATGGCTATCAACACTGCGACTTTGATGCATTGGACGACTGATCCAAGTCCTCCTAGCGTCGATCGTGTGGTAGTCACGAAAACTCGGTCGCCCATCCGCTCCAACGTCGGCCTCAAGGCCGTCATGGCGGTGACGGGCATCCTGCTGGCGCTGTTCCTGATCGCGCACATGCTCGGAAACCTGAAGGTGTTCACGGGGGAAACCTCGTTCGACCACTACGCGCACTGGCTGCGCGACATCGGCAAGCCGCTGCTGCCCGGCGTGTGGTTCCTGTGGATCCTGCGCACCGGACTGGTGGTGGCGGTCGTCGCCCACATCGTGGCCGCGACCGTGCTGGCCCGGCGGGCCCGCGCGGCCCGCCCGGTGAAGTACGCCCACCGCAAGAAGGTCAACGGCAGCTACGCGGCCCGCACCATGCGCTGGGGCGGGGTGATCATCCTGCTCTTCGTCATCTACCACCTCCTGGACCTGACCACCGGCACGCTGAACCCGGTCGGTGACGCCAGCAAGCCGTACGGCAACGTGGTCGCCGACTTCGCCCCGGAGCGCTGGTACGTCACGCTCTTCTACACGCTCGCCATCATCGCGGTGGGCTTCCACCTGCGGCACGGCGCCTTCAGCGCGTTCCGCAGCCTCGGCCAGCAGACGCCACGGGGCGAACGCCGGGCACGCAACGCCGCGTTGGTCTTCGCCGTCCTGCTCTGCGCCGGATACCTGGTGGTCCCGTTCGCCGTTCTCACCGGATTGGTGTCCTGACATGGAACTCTTCACCGAGGGCGACCCGATCGCCGACACCAAGGCTCCCACCGGCCCGATCGAGAAGCGCTGGGACACCCGACGCTTCGAGGCCAAGCTGGTCAACCCCGCCAACCGCCGCAAGATGACGGTGATCGTGGTCGGCACCGGCCTGGCCGGTGGCTCGGCCGCGGCCACCCTGGCCGAGCAGGGCTACCACGTCAAGTCCTACTGCTACCAGGACAGCCCGCGCCGGGCGCACTCCATCGCGGCGCAGGGCGGCATCAACGCCGCCAAGAACTACCGCAACGACGGCGACTCGGTACACCGGCTGTTCTACGACACCGTCAAGGGCGGCGACTTCCGCTCCCGGGAGTCGAACGTGCACCGGCTCGCCGAGGTCTCCGTCAACATCATCGACCAGTGCGTCGCCCAGGGCGTGCCGTTCGCCCGCGAGTACGGCGGCCTGCTCGACACCCGCTCCTTCGGCGGAGCCCAGGTGCAGCGCACCTTCTACGCCCGGGGGCAGACGGGCCAGCAGCTGCTGCTCGGCGCGTACCAGGCCCTGGAGCGGCAGATCGGCCTCGGCAACGTGGAGATGAACGCCCGGCACGAGATGCTGGAGCTGGTCATCGTGGACGGCAAGGCCCGCGGCATCGTCGTCCGGGACCTGGTCACCGGCGAGATCAGCACCGAGATGGCCGACGCCGTCGTGCTCGCCTCCGGCGGCTACGGCAACGTCTTCTACCTCTCCACCAACGCCAAGGGCTGCAACGTCACCGCCACCTGGCGGGCGCACCGCAAGGGCGCGTACTTCGCCAACCCCTGCTACACGCAGATCCACCCGACCTGCATCCCGGTCTCCGGCGACCACCAGTCGAAGCTGACCCTGATGAGTGAGTCGCTGCGCAACGACGGCCGGGTCTGGGTGCCGAAGACCAAGGGCGACGACCGCAACCCCCGGGACATCCCGGAGGACGAGCGGGACTACTACCTGGAGCGGATCTACCCCTCCTTCGGCAACCTGGTCCCGCGCGACATCGCCTCCCGCGCCGCGAAGAACGTCTGCGACGAGGGACGCGGCGTCGGGCCGACCAAGCTCGGCGTCTACCTCGACTTCGCCGACGCGATCGGCCGGCTGGGCCGCAAGGCCATCGAGGCCAAGTACGGCAACCTCTTCGAGATGTACGAGCGGATCACCGGCGAGGACCCGTACGAGGTGCCGATGCGGATCTACCCCGCCGTGCACTACACGATGGGTGGTCTCTGGGTCGACTACGACCTCCAGTCGAGCATCCCCGGCCTCTTCGTGATCGGCGAGGCGAACTTCTCCGACCACGGCGCGAACCGGCTCGGCGCCTCGGCGCTGATGCAGGGCCTGGCCGACGGCTACTTCGTGTTGCCGACCACGATCGCCAACTACCTGGCCTCGGGCCCGCTGGAGAAGGTCGACGCCAGCCACCCGGCGGCGGTCGAGGCGCGCGCCGACGTCGAGGACCGGATCCAGCGGCTGCTGGCGGTCAACGGCGACCGGACGGTGGACTCGTTCCACCGGGAGCTGGGCCAGATCATGTGGGAGCACTGCGGCATGGAGCGCAGCGAGGCTGGGCTGCTCAAGGCGATCGGCGAGATCCGCGCCCTGCGCGAGGCGTTCTGGCAGCGGGTCCGGGTGTCCGGCACCGGCGAGGAGCTCAACCAGTCGCTGGAGAAGGCCGGCCGGGTGGCCGACTTCTTCGAACTGGCCGAGCTGATGTGCATCGACGCCCTGCACCGCGAGGAGTCCTGCGGCGGTCACTTCCGCGCCGAGCACCAGACCCCGGACGGCGAGGCGCAGCGCGACGACGACCGGTTCGCGTACGTGGCGGCCTGGGAGTTCACCGCGACCGGTGAGCCGTCGGTGCTGCACAAGGAAGACCTGAAGTTCGAATACGTCCACCCCACGCAGCGGAGCTACAAGTGAACCTGACCCTGCGCATCTGGCGCCAGAAGGGCCCTGAGGACAAGGGTCGGATGGTGACCTACCAGGTCGACGACGTGTCCCCGGACATGTCGTTCCTCGAGATGCTCGACGTGCTCAACGAGCGGCTGATCCTCGCCGGCGAGGACCCGGTGGCGTTCGACCACGACTGCCGTGAGGGCATCTGCGGCATGTGCGGCCTGATGATCAACGGCGACGCGCACGGGCCGCAGCGCGGCACCACCGCGTGCCAGTTGCACATGCGGCAGTTCACCGACGGCGAGACGATCGACATCGAGCCGTGGCGGGCCAGCGCCTTCCCGGTCATCAAGGACCTGGTGGTCAACCGGGGAGCCTTTGACAAGATCATCGCCGCCGGTGGCTACATCACCGCACCGACCGGCAGCGCGCCCGAGGCGCACTCCACCCCGGTGGCCAAGGCCAACGCGGACGCCGCCTTCGAGTCGGCGGCCTGCATCGGCTGCGGCGCGTGCGTCGCGGCCTGCCCGAACGGCTCCGGCATGCTCTTCACCGCCGCCAAGCTCACCCAGCTCTCGCTGCTGCCGCAGGGCCAGCCCGAGCGGTACACCCGGGTGATCGGCATGGTCGACGCGCACGACGAGGCCGGCTTCGGCGGCTGCACCAACGCCGGTGAGTGCACCCCTGCCTGCCCGAAGGGCATTCCGCTGAACACCATCGGCCGGCTCAACCGCGACTACCTCGCGGCCACCGCGAAGGGCGCCGGCAACACCCCCGGTTCCTGATCAGCCCGCCACACCGGACCGCCGTACCCCGCGCTTTTCAGGGGTACGGCGGTCCGGTGTTTCGGTGGTGGGGCTGGGGCGGCCCCGTCGCACGGTCACCCCCAGCCCCGCCCGAGGCAGCCGCCCGCGACCGGTTCAAGTGCCGGAGTGCGGGTAGCAGTCCGGTAGGCGCACCGGAGAGGGGACGAACGGCATGAAGGCACTCACCTGGCAGGGCAAGCGGGACGTACGGGTCGAGGAGGTCCCGGATCCCCGGATCGAGGAGCCGACCGACGCGATTATCAAGATCACCTCAACCGCGATCTGCGGCTCCGATCTGCACCTGTACGAGGTGCTGGGGCCGTACCTGAAGCCCGGCGACATCCTCGGTCACGAGTCGATGGGCATCGTCGAGGAGGTCGGGCCGGAGGTGACCCGGCTCAAGCCCGGCGACCGGGTGGTGGTGCCGTTCAACATCTCCTGTGGCAGTTGCTGGATGTGCCAGCGCCAGCTCTACGCCCAGTGCGAGACCACCCAGGTCACCAGCGAGGGCAAGGGCGCGGCGCTGTTCGGCTACACCTCCCTCTACGGCTCGGTCCCCGGCGGGCAGGCCGAGTACCTGCGCGTCCCACAGGCGCAGTTCGGACCGATCACGATCCCGCAGACCGGCGCCGACGAGCGTTACCTCTACCTCTCCGACATCCTGCCCACCGCCTGGCAGGCGGTGAAGTACGCGGACACGCCGCCCGGTGGCACCCTGGCGGTCTTCGGGCTGGGCCCGGTCGGCCAGTTCTGCGCCCGGATCGGCCGCCACCTCGGCGCCGGCCGGGTGATCGGGCTGGACCTGGTGCCAGAGCGGCTGGAGCTGGCCCGCCGGCACGGCATCGAGGTGCTCGACGTCCGCGAGCTCGACGACGTGCCGGGCGCGCTGATCGACCTGGTCGACGGACGCGGCCCGGACGCGGTCATCGACGCCGTCGGCATGGAGGCGCACGGCTCGCCGGTCGGCAAGCTGGCGCACGCCGCCGTCGGGATGCTGCCGGACAAGCTGGCCCAGACGATGACCGACCGGGTCGGCACGGACCGGCTATCTGTCCTGCACGCCGCGATCAAGGCGGTCCGTCGCGGCGGCACCGTCTCGCTCTCCGGTGTCTACGGCGGCGAGGCGGACCCGATGCCGCTGATGGAGATGTTCGACCGGGGCATCCAGCTGCGGATGGGGCAGTGCCACGTGCGCCGGTGGACCGACGAGATCCTGCCGCTGCTCGCCGGCGATGACGACCCGCTGGGCGTGGAGGATCTGCGGACCCACCGGATGCCGCTGGCCAGCGCGCCGCAGGCGTACGAGATGTTCCAGAAGAAGGAGGACGGCTGCATCAAGGTCGTGCTGGCTCCGTGAGCCGGGTCGTGGTGATCGTCGGCGCGACCAGCGGGATCGGCCGGGCGACGGCCCGGGCGTTCGCCGAGCGCGGCGAGCGCCTCGTCCTCGCCGCCCGCGCCACACAGACCCTGGCCGAGGTACGCGCGGAGTGCGCCGACGTCGACGTGCTGACCGTGCCCACCGACGTCACCGAACCGGGCGCGCTGGATGCGCTCGCGGGCGCCGCGACCAGCCGGTTCGGCCGGATCGACGTGTGGGTGCACACTGCCGCCGTGATGGCCTACGGGCGCTTCGACGAGCTGCCCGAGCACGTCTTCGAGCAGGTGGTGCGGACCGACCTGCTGGCCGCGGCCGGATCGGCGCGGGTGGCGTTGCGGCACTTCCAGGCCGCCGGGGCGGGCACCCTGATCCTCACCGGCTCGGTGCTCGGGCACATCACCGCGCCGTACATGAGCGCCTACGTGGCCAGCAAGTGGGGGTTGCAGGGGCTGGTCCGGACGGTGCAACAGGAGCTGCGCGACAGCCCGCAGATCCGGCTGTGCATGATCAACCCGGGCAGCGTGGACACTCCGGTGTACCAGCAGGCGGCCAACTACCTGGGCCGGGTCGGGCGGCCCCCACCGCCGATCGCCGGCCCGCAGCGGGTGGCCCGGGCCATTGTGGACTGCACGGACCGGCCCCGCCGGGAGGTGTCCGTGGGCCGGCTGAACGCGGTGCTGCGGTTCGGCTTCACCGTGCTGCCGGGCGTGTACGACGTCCTGGTCGGACCGTTGATGCGGTTGGCCGGCCTGAGCGGCCGGCCGGTCGACGCGCACGACGGCACGGTCTTCGCCCCGAACCCGGCCGGCGAGGCGGTGCGCGGCGGTCATCTGCCTGACCTGCGGCAGCTCGCTCGCAGCGTGCCGGGGCCGCCCGGTGCCGCGCTGCGCAGGTGGTTCACGTGAGCGGTCGGGGGGCACCTTGCATCGATCAACTCGCCTAGGGTGGTGGTCCGGCAAGCGCTCCGGCGCACCACGATGGGGGAGACGATTGACCATCCGACTGAACCGCAGGACGGCACTCGGGCTGGGCACGGTGGCCACCGCCGGTACGGTGCTCGGTGCCGCAGGCCCGGCGAGCGCCGCCGAGACGACCGAACCGAGGCCGACGACCCCGGCCCAGGCCGCCCGCCGGGTCGCCGCCAGCTACTCCCGGCTCAGCACCGAGGCCGGCGGCAACTGGCAGGCGTACGTCAGCGTCACCGACCCGGCCGGCCCGCCCGTGGTCGCTGTGGCCGCCGAGGCGGACCGGAGGATCGAGGCGTACAGCGTCAACAAGATCGCGGTCGCCACGGCGGTGCTCGACAAGGTCGACCGGGGGCTGCTCACCCTGGATCAGCGGGTCGAGGTGACCGCGGCGATCGTCGTACCGGGCGGCGACGGCATCTTCAGCCTGGACGGCGCGTACCCGAGCAGCGTGACCCTCGGGCACGTGCTGGCCACCCTGCTCACCGTCTCCGACGACACGGCGGTGCGGCTGTGCGGGTCGGTCTGCCCGGCCGCCGAGCTCAACGCCATCCTGGTCGGCAAGGGTTTCCCGAACACCCAGGTCGAGCCGGTGGCCAACCCGAACCGGTTCTTCCTCGGCACCAGCACCCCCCGGGAGACCCACGACCTGCTGCGCGCCCTGGTCGCCGGCACCCTGCTCTCCCCCGCCTCGACGGCGTTCCTGCTCGGGCTTCTGCGCGCCCCGGTGGCGTTCACCGACGGCATCCGGCGCACCATGTCCTCCGACGAGCGGGCCCGGATCGCCACCAAGGCGGGCTGGTTCGCCGACGCCCGGCACGAGGCCGGGATCATCTTCGACCGGTCCGGCGCCGCGGTGCTCACCTACGCGCTGTTCGCCGACGGGCAGGCCGACCCGGACGACTTCGGCGCCACGCACCCGGCGGTGCAGGCCCGGGCCGCCATGGGCCCCCGGTTCCTCGCCGCGGTGGACCGGCTCGCCGGTGCCGGCACGGCGTACCGGATCGCGGCCCGGCGGCCCAGCAACGGCGGCTGAACTCGCGCCCGGGCCGGCCATCGTGGCGGCGGTCGGCCCGGTGCGGCGGCCGCCGGGGCGCGAGGCGGCCCGGGTGACTACCGTGTAGTGCGGGACACGGCGGAGGGACGGCGATGGCACCAGCGGAACGCACGGACGTCGAACGGTCGCTCGGGCGACGGATGGGCGGCGCGGCAGGGCTGGCCGCGCTGGCCGGCCTGGCCTGGGTGGCCCGGGACGTGCCGGCGGCACTGGGCGGCCGGCTCGCCGGCGCCCGGGCCGAACGGGCGGCCCGCTCGCCCCAGTTCCGCGACGGCACCTTCCACAACCAGGCCGGCACCCGCACCATGGTCGCCGACCCGGGCCGCAACCTGCTCCGCGAGCTGATCTTCGGCAAGCAGAAGCGCCGCCCGAGCACAGCGGTCCCGCTGCTGCGTCCGGCCGACGAGCCGGCCGCCACCGGCACCGACCGGGAACTCGGCGTCATCTGGTACGGCCACGCCTCGGCGCTGGTGGAGATCGAGGGGTACCGGGTGCTCATCGACCCGGTGTGGAGCGAGCGCTGCTCGCCGTCGGCCATGGTCGGTCCCCGCCGGTTGCACGAACCGCCGGTACGCCTCGACGAGCTGCCCCGACTCGACGCGATCCTCATCTCCCACGACCACTACGACCACCTCGACATGGCCACCGTCCGGGAACTGGTCGCCCGGCAGTCCGCGCCGTTCCTGGTGCCGCTCGGGGTGGGGGCACACCTGGACCGGTGGGGCGTACCGGCCGACCGGATCATCGAGCTGGACTGGTCGGACAGCCACCAGATCGACGGTCTGAAGGTCACCGCCACGCCGGCCCAGCACTTCTCCGGCCGGGGGCTGCGCCGTGACGGCACGCTCTGGAGTTCCTGGGTGATCGAGGGCAGGTCCCGCAAGGTCTTCTACACCGGCGACTCCGGCTACTTCGACGGGTACGCGGCGATCGGCGCGGAGCACGGGCCGTTCGACGTGACGCTGATGCAGATCGGCGCCTACGACCGGGCCTGGCCGAGCATCCACATGTTCCCCGAGGAGGCCGTCGACGCGCACCTCGACCTGCGCGGCGGGCTGTTCATCCCGGTGCACTGGGCGACGTTCAACCTGGCGCTGCACGACTGGTCCGAGCCGGTGAACCGGCTGTGGGCCGAGGCGAAGGCCCGCGACGTGCGACTGGCCGTCCCCCGCCCCGGCGAGCGCGTGGTGGTCGACGACCCACCAGCCGTCGACGGCTGGTGGCAGTCGGTCGCCTGAGTGAAAGGAAGGGCCCCTTATTAACGCCTGGCGTTAATAAGGGGCCCTTCCTTACATTTCAGAGCACGAAGGCGTCGGTCCAGAGCGCGCCGGAACGGCCGGAGAGCGCGTCCAGCATGGCCACCGCCTGGCCGTCGGTGAGCTGCGCGACGAAGTCCACGATGGCCCGGCCTCGGGCCCGGCCGATCCGGTCCGAGGTGCGCGGATGCAGCTCCGCCTCGGCCAGCTCGACCAGGTCGTGCAGCCGCCGGGGCAACCGGGACTCCTCCTCCGGGTCGAGCAGCCACTCCCACAGCGCCTCGACCAGGGTGCCCAGCAGCCGGGCCTGGCCGCGCTGGTGCAGGGCGAGGTCGGGGCGGGCCAGCACGAACCGGTGGTGGACGAACTTGAGCACCTGCACCTCGTGCCACTGGGCGCAGCCGAGCAGCACGTACCCGGAGCGCACCGACGGCTGATCGGTCACGGTGATCGCGTCGACGAAGCGGGTGGACCAGCGGGCGGAGAACCGGGCCACGTACTGCTCGGCCTCGATCGAACCGTCGAACGGCATCGCCAGCAGCCCGTCGACCAGCTCCTCCCGGACGTGCTCCACGGCGGCGGCGAACGCGTCGTCGTCGGCGATCCAGGCGTCCTTGCGGTGCAGCTGCCGGCGTAGGCGCTCGATCGCCGCGCCGGGCCGACGGGCCGCGGTGGCCAGCGCCGCGTCGGTGATCGCCCGGAAGTGCCCGCTCTCCCGCTGCCAGGCCATCAGCTCGGCGGAGACCGCGCCCTGCTGGAGCACCCCGACCCGGTAGAAGTCCTCCACGTCGTGGATGGCGTACGCGATGTCGTCGGCGGTGTCCATCACGGACGCCTCGACGGTCTGCTGCCAGTCCGGGATTCGGCCGGCGAACGGCTCCCGGGCCTGACGCAGGTCGTCGAGCTCGGTCCGGTACGCGCCGAACTTCGATGAGCCGCTCTCCGGGTCGTCCGGCGGTGGGGTGGCTCCGCGCGGCGGCGGGTTCAGCAGGCGGGGATGCGGGTCGGGGTGGTCGAGGCGGGTCCACGGGTACTTCAGCATCGCCGCGCGGACCGCGGCGGTCAGGTCCAGCCCGGTGGTGGCCGCACCCCGGATCTCGGTGCTGGTGACGATCCGGTACGACTGGGCGTTGCCCTCGAAGCCGTCGGACAGGCCGAGGCGCTGGCGGGCCAGCCGGTCCAGCACCCGCTCCCCCAGGTGCCCGAACGGCGGGTGGCCCAGGTCATGGGCGAGCGCCGCGGCCTCCACCACGTCCGGATCGCAGCCCCCGAGCTTGTCCAGCAGGTCACGCCACCGCCCGTCGCCCGTCAGCCGTTCGGCGATCGCCCGGGCCACCTGGGCGACCTTCAGGCTGTGTGTGAGCCGGTTGTGCACCAGCAGCCCGGAGCCGACCGGGCTGATCACCTGGGTGACGCCCCCGAGGCGGGCGAAGAACGGCGAGCCGACGATCCGGTCCCGGTCGGCGCGGAACGGGTTGGCCGTGAGATCGCCGAGGGCTCGGGCGCTGCCGCCGAAGAGCCGCCGGGCACGCGGCTCCGCAGCTGTTTCCATGATCGCAACGCTAGCGCAGGCACGACGGGGCCGCTGTCGGGTCGCCCGGCCGGGCGCGGCGACAGCGGCCGGGACCGCCCGGCACAATGCAGGGCGGTACCCGCTCTTTGAGGGCGGATCGAGTCGAAGGCGGATCGAGATCGTGACCCAGTCTGTTCATCAGCGGATCGCCGACGAGCTCGGCGTGGCCGAGCGTCAGGTGCGGGCGGCCGTGGAGCTGCTCGACGGCGGCGCCACAGTGCCGTTCATCGCCCGCTACCGCAAGGAGGCCACCGGCCTGCTCGACGACACCCAGCTGCGCACCCTTGAGGAGCGGCTGCGCTACCTGCGCGAGTTGGACGAACGGCGGGCCGCCGTCCTGGAGTCGATCCGCGGCCAGGGCAAGCTGGACGAGGCCCTGGAAGCGCAGATCATGGCCGCCGACTCGAAGTCCCGGCTGGAGGACATCTACCTGCCGTACAAGCCGAAGCGGCGGACCCGGGCGCAGATCGCCCGCGAGGCGGGGTTGGCGCCGCTGGCCGAGACGCTGCTGGCCGACCCCTCCCAGGACCCACGGGCCACCGCCGCCGGGTTCGTCGATGAGGAGAAGGGCGTCGCCGACGCCGCCGCCGCGCTGGAGGGCGCCCGGGCGATCCTGATCGAGACCTTCGCCGAGGACGCGGACCTGATCGGCACGCTGCGCGAGCAGATGTGGTCGCGAGGCCGGCTGGTCTCCCGGGTACGCGACGGTCAGGAAGCGGCCGGCGCCAAGTTCGCCGACTACTTCGACTTCTCAGAGCCGTACCCGAAGCTGCCCTCGCACCGGATCCTCGCGATGTTCCGGGGCGAGAAGGAGGGCGTGCTCGACCTGACCATGGAGCCGGAGGAGGCCGGCGAGGCGGACGCCGCGCCGACCGGTCCGAGCCGGTACGAGGCGGTGATCGCCGGCCGGTTCGGCGTGTCCGACGCCGGCCGCCCGGCCGACCGTTGGCTGGCCGACACGGTCCGCTGGGCGTGGCGCACCCGGATCCTCATCCACCTCGGCGCGGACCTGCGGATGCGGCTCTGGCAGGCGGCCGAGGAGGAAGCCGTACGGGTCTTCGCCATGAACCTGCGGGACCTGCTGCTCGCCGCGCCGGCCGGCACCCGGCCCACGATGGGGCTGGACCCCGGCCTGCGTACCGGGGTCAAGGTGGCCGTGGTGGACGCCACCGGCAAGGTGGTCGCCACCGACACCATCTACCCGCACGAGCCGCGCCGGCAGTGGGACGCGTCGATCGAGACCCTCGCCCGGCTGGCCGGCGCGCACGGCGTCGAGCTGGTGGCGATCGGCAACGGCACCGCCTCCCGGGAGACCGACAAGCTGGCCGGTGACCTCATCAAGAGGCACCCGCAGCTCAACCTGACCAAGGTGGTGGTCTCCGAGGCCGGCGCGTCGGTCTACTCGGCCTCCGCGTACGCCTCCCAGGAGCTGCCCGGGATGGACGTGTCGCTGCGCGGCGCGGTGTCCATCGCCCGCCGGCTCCAGGACCCGCTCGCCGAGCTGGTCAAGATCGACCCACGGTCCATCGGGGTGGGCCAGTACCAGCACGACCTATCCGAGGTGAAGCTGTCCCGGTCGCTGGACGCCGTCGTGGAGGACTGCGTCAACGCGGTAGGGGTGGACGTCAACACCGCCTCCGCGCCGCTGCTGACCCGGGTCTCCGGCATCGGCGCCGGGCTGGCCGAGAACATCGTGCTGCACCGCGACGCCAACGGGCCGTTCCGGTCGCGTACCGAGCTGAAGAAGGTGGCCCGGCTCGGGCCCAAGGCGTTCGAGCAGTGCGCCGGCTTCCTGCGCATCCCCGACGGTGACGACCCGCTCGACTCCTCCAGCGTGCACCCCGAGGCGTACCCGGTGGTGCGCCGGATCCTCACCAGCACGGGCCAGGACCTGCGCTCGGTGATCGGCAAGAGCGGGATCCTGCGTGGGCTGCGGGCGACGGACTTCGTAGACGACCGGTTCGGCCTGCCCACCGTCACCGACATCCTCGCCGAGCTGGAGAAGCCCGGGCGCGACCCTCGGCCGGAGTTCCGCACCGCCACCTTCGTCGAGGGCGTGGAGAAGATCGGTGACCTGACTCCGGGCATGGTGCTGGAGGGCGTGGTCACCAACGTGGCCGCGTTCGGCGCGTTCGTGGACGTCGGGGTGCACCAGGACGGTCTGGTGCACGTCTCGGCGATGTCGCGGACCTACGTGAAGGACCCCCGCGAGGTGGTCAAGTCCGGTGACGTGGTCAAGGTCCGGGTGCTCGACGTGGACGTACCCCGCAAGCGGATCTCGCTGACCCTCCGTCTTGAGGACGAGCCGGGAGCGGCATCTGCTGGTGCGCGGGACGGGCAGGGTGCCCGCAGCGGCCGGACCGGCCAGGACGGACGCGGCGAGCCGGCTCAGCGTGGTTCACAGAGCGGGCGCGGCGGCTCCGACCAGCGCGGGGGTCAAGGGGGACGCGGCGGACCCGACCAGCGCGGCGGCCAGGGCGGACGCGGCGGCCCCGACCAGCGCGGGGGCCAGGGCGGACGCGGCGGTCAGCAGCGGCAGGGGCGGGGCGGCGGCGCGCCCGCACCGGCCAACGACGCGATGGCCGAGGCCCTGCGCCGCGCCGGACTGGCCTGACTCCAATCGGGCGCGGCCACGCGCCCGCGCCGACACCGCCCGGGATGCCCGCCACAAGGCGGCCATCCCGGGCGACCGGCCCCGCCCGCCCATCACCCCACGCCGGGCGCTGTCGAGCTGCCCCATATCTGGGGCGGGCCGGCCGCACGCTGGCGACGCACGCACGGGACCGTTGGCGCCGTGCAAATCTTGGACACTTTCCGTCAGGGCGGAACGGAAACTGTCCAAGATCTGGTCTTCGCAGCGCGCCCCCAAATATGGGGCAGCTCGACAGGGACTTCGGGACGTGGTGGCAGGGCGCGGGAAATCGGATCGCTTGGTGGTGGGGTCCGGGGTGATGATCTCGCAGTGAGGATGCATACCGACCAGGTTGACGTCACCGCGGACGTGGTCGCCGCGCTGGTGGCCGAGCAGTTTCCCGAGTGGCGGGCCCTCCCGGTGCGCCCGCTCGCGTCGTCCGGCACGGTGAACTCGCTCTTCCGGCTCGGCCCGGAGATCGTCCTGCGGTTCCCGCTGCGACCCACCGCCGACCCGGAGCTGCGCGCCGAACTGCGGCGGGAGCAGGAGTACGCCCGACTGCTCGCCGCGCACCTGCCGGTCGCGGTGCCCGAACCGCTCGGCCTCGGTGAGTCCGGCGAGGGATATCCCGGGCCGTGGACGGCGTACCGCTGGATCGCCGGAGAGCCGGCGCGGCCCGACCTGATCGACGACCCGGACGCCTTCGCTCGCGACCTGGCTGGTGTCGTCGCCGCTCTGCATGACATCGACAGCGGCGGTCGGGCCTGGCCCGGGTTCGGCCGGGGCGGCCCGCTGGCCGCTCAGGACGCCGGCGTGCGGTCGGCCCTCGCCGACAGCGGCCAGCTCACCGACACCGCCCGGCTCGCGGGCGTGTGGGACCGGTGCCGGGAGGCTCCCCGGCACGACGACCATGACGTGTGGATCCACGCCGACCTGATGCCGGGCAACCTGCTGGTTCGCGACGGCCGGCTGGCCGCGGTCATCGACCTCGGCACGGTCGGCGTCGGCGATCCGGCGGTGGACCTGATGCCGGCGTGGAATCTGCTCGACTCCGGGCCGCGGGAGACGTACCGGCGGGCGCTCGGCGTGGACGACGCCACCTGGCAACGCGGGCGCGGCTGGGCCCTGATGCAGGCGATCAACGCGCTGCCGTACTACGTCGAGACCAACCCGGTGATGGCCGACATCGCCCGGCACACCCTGCGGGCCGTACTCGACTGAGCCGCGCCGCACTCGCGGGCGTACCGTCGGCGTCGTGAGTGAGCGGGACGGCCGGGAGTGGCGGGAGCGGCAGCGACAGGCGGTGCGGGCGCACGCCGACGCGGACGCGCGGCAGCGGGCCACCGAGCACGCCGAGGCGGCGGAGCTGGTGGCCTGGTTCGTGGCCGAGGCGACCCGGCGAGGGCTGCCGACCACCCGGCTGGTCGCCCGGGGCTACGACGGGCGCGGGCGCTACCGGACCCGGCTGACCGGGTGGTACGTCGACCGGGCCGAAACCCGGGCGGTGGACGTGGCCGGCCGGTTCCACCTGCTGACGGTGCCGGGCGGCCTGCGGGCGCGGCTGTTCGGGGTCGATCCGCAACCCAGCCCGGCGCCGTTGATTGTCGGAGCGGGTGGCCGCGACGGCGAGTCGATCCCGTTGCGAACGTTGCTCAACCGGCTGCTGGACGACGGGGCTGACGGGCCAGGTTCCACCACCACAGCTGCTGCACCGCGAGGGTGAGCAGCCCGGCCAGGACGATCGCGCAGAGGTTGATCACCAGCTGGAGGGCTGACCCGGCCGCCTCGTCCCACACCCCGTAGGCGCTGGCGACCGACACGTTCGCCGCGGCCGGCACCGTGGTCACGGAGATCAGCACCCCAACCAGGCTGCCTGACTTCTTCGACGTCAACGAGAGCATGCCGGCCACCCCGGCGAGCAGGCCGACCACCCAGGACAGCGCGTCCGGCCGCCAGATGAAGTCGGTGAGCGGGCGGTCCACGAGCAGCATCTCCCGGCTGACCAGACCGGCGGCGTTCAGTGCCCAGGTGCTCAACACGGTCGCGACCATTGCCACCAGGAAACCGACGGTGAGGGCTTGCACCGACCGGATGATCACCGCGAGCCGGCGGCGCAGCAGCGCGACGCAGAGCGCGGCGAGGGGGCCGAACTCCGGCCCGACCACCATCGCCCCGACGATGAGGATCGGCTGGTCCAGCAGCACACCGATACCGGCGATCATGGTGGCGATGGTGAGCAGCGCAAGGTAGGTACCGGACAGTTCGGTCTGCTCGCCGGTCTTCGCCGCGATCTCGTCCCAGACAACCGCGTCAGCACCGCTGCCCGGCGCTTTCTCCGCCGCTCGGTCGGCCGCGGTGGAGATCGTCAGCTCGACGTCGTCAGCGGCGATGCCGCCGCTCGTGTCCACGCCGATTCGCCGCAAGCCTTGGAGCACCCGGTCGGCGCTTTCCCGCACCACGTCGCAGAGGATGAGGTCGCCCTGCGGCTGCCGGGCCGCGCCAGGCAGCACGGCCAGGTGGGTCACCCCCGCCTCCGCCGCGAGCAGGTCGACGACCTGCGTCGACCTGTCCGCCGGAGCGATCACCCTCAGGTGCAGCACTATCCTCCCTCGCCCGACCGGGTTGAATTTCCGCCCCACCGGGCGGTCGCGACTCTACCGCTCGACCTGTGATGACACGGACCGCACGAGAGCCCTGAGCAGGCCGTGTCCATGCGCGATGTTTCCGGGTTGATCGGGAGGAAGCAGCCTGAGTGTCTGGATTCGAGGCTGCTTGACCGTCTTGTACTGATAAAACACGTGAGTAGTTTTACGTCGCTTTCTCTCGGAGGTCGGATCGGTGCCGGTGCCTGGTGGTCTCGTGAACGCCCCGGAAAAACCTCTGCTGCTGCCTCGCCCTGACCCGGTCAAGCGCATCTTCGACGCGACCCTCGCGGCCGTGCTGCTGGTGCTGCTCACGCCGCTGCTGGTGGTGGTGGCGGTCCTCGTCATGGTGGGCCTCGGCCGCCCGGTGCTGTTCCGCCAGTGCCGCGCCGGCCTTCACGGCCGACCCTTCGAGGTGGTCAAGTTCCGGACGATGCGGCCGCCCAATCACGGCCGCAGCCTGGTCAGCGACGGCGACCGACTCACCCCGCTGGGGCGTTGGCTACGTGCCACCAGCCTGGACGAGCTGCCCACGCTCTGGAACGTTCTGCGCGGCGACATGAGCCTGGTGGGCCCGCGCCCGCTGCTGCCGGAGTACCTCGGTCGCTACTCCGCAAGCCAAGCCCGGCGGCACGAGGTACGGCCCGGTGTCACCGGCCTGGCTCAGGTGCGCGGGCGCAACAGCCTGAGCTGGGAGGAGAAGCTGGACCTCGACGTGCAGTACGTCGACACACGCAACTTCCGCCTCGACCTGTCGATCCTGGTCGCGACAGTGCGCACCGTGCTGCGCCGCGAAGGCATCAACGCGGCGGGGTCGGTCACCGCGCCGGAATTTCGCGGGACCGGCCATTGGTCGGGATCCGGCCGACAGGAGCAGAAGCCAGCACTTCGCCCCATGTCGGAGGTGCCGCGATGAGCCGGACGATCCACCTGTCAGCACCCGACGTCGGCCCCCTGGAGGAGTCGTATCTGGTGGCCGCGCTGCGGTCGGGGTGGGTCGCGCCAGTCGGTCCCGACCTTGAGGCGTTTGAGCGGGAGGTGGCTCATCGGGTCGGCACCCAGGGCGCGGTGGCCGTCACCTCCGGCACTGCCGCGCTGCACCTGGCCCTGCTCGGCCTCGGGGCCGGTCCGGGCGACGTGGTCCTGGTACCGACACTGACTTTCGTGGCCACCGCGAACGCGGTTCGCTACACAGGTGCCCGGCCGGTCTTCGTTGACTGCGACCCGCTCACCGGCAACGTTGATGTCGGGCTGCTCACCGAGACGCTGGGAAAGCTCAGGGCCCGAGGCGAGCGGATAGCCGCGGTCATACCGGTGGACATGTTCGGCAGCTGTGTCGACTACACAACCTTGTTGCCATTTTGTGCGGAGGCAGACGTACCGGTCGTGGAAGACGCCGCAGAGAGTCTCGGCGCCCACCACAACGGGCGGCCCGCGGGCTCGTTTGGACACGTCGGAGCGATCTCGTTCAACGGCAACAAGATCATGACGACATCGGGGGGCGGGATGCTCGTCTCCGACGATCTCGCCCTGCTCGCGCACGCCCGCCACCTCGCTACCCAGGCGCGAGAGCCAACGCTGCACTACGAGCACCACGAAATTGGATACAACTACCGACTGAGCAACCTGCTGGCCGCGCTCGGCCGGGCTCAGTTGATGAGGCTCGACGGAATGATCACTCGGCGCCGTGCTCTGCGGGACCGTTACACCAAGCGCTTCACCCCGGTGCCGGGCGTCGAGTTGATCGGCGGAGAGGACACCGGCTCCAACTGCTGGTTGACCTGCCTGCGCGTGGATGCGGCGCGCTCGGGCTGGGAAGCGACGGACCTCGCCGCCCACCTGGCCGCCCGCGACATCGAGACCCGGCCGGTGTGGAAACCGATGCACCGACAGCCGGTGTATGCCGAAGCCGAGAGTGTGCTCACGGGTGCGGCCGACACGCTTTTCGCTCAAGGACTCACTCTGCCCAGCGGCAGCGGGCTGACAGAACCTCAGGTCGAATTCGTGCTCGCGGCTATCGACGAATTCCTTTCCGCCACGGCTGAGGTGGCGTTCGCGTGACCATTCCACTTGTGGTTGTCGGTTGCGGCGGCCACGGCCGCGAGATGCTCATCGTCGCCCGCGCACTGGCGGACCAACCCGGGCAACCATGCTGGCGCCTGCTCGGCTTCATCGACGATCGGCCCTCAGAGGAGAACCTGAAGCGGGTACAGCGACTGGAGGTCCCCTTCCTCGGCGGTCTCGCCTGGCTACAGGACGCACCAGCGGACACCCACCACGTCATCGGGATTGGGGACCCCCAGGTGCGCAGGGCTGTCGGGGAGCGCATCGACCACTACGGCACACCCGCGGCGAGCCTCATCCATCCGGCGGCCACGATCGGTCCGGACACCGTTCACGGGCCCGGGTTCGTCGCCTTCGCGGGCGCTCGGGTCACCACAAACGTGACCATCGGTCGTCACGTGCACCTCAACCAGAACACCACTGTCGGGCACGACTGCGTGCTCGCCGACTACGTCTCGGTCAACCCCCTCGCCGCGGTTTCCGGTGACTGCCACCTCGACGAGGGGGTGCTGATCGGCACCACCGCCGCAGTGCTGCAGGGCCTGACCGTCGGACGGGACAGCATCGTGGGGGCAGGCGCCTGCGTCGTCCGCGACGTACCCGCCCGCGCAGTTGTCAAGGGCGTCCCGGCCCGCTGAGCTGGCATCGCCGACAAAGAATCCTGACTCTTCGTCTGAAAACTGATGTATTCACCCAAACAGCGCAAATAGCATGCCTCAAGCTAAAGCGGACAACTTCCTGCCCCCTCGGGCGGAATGGTCGGAAATGGATCAAGGAGCCCACATGCCGCTGGACACGGACAGCCCGCCACGGGTGGACGAGCCAACACGCCGATCCCGAGCCCGCCGCCGCACTGTCGCGTTCCTCGCTACCGATGCCACCGCTTGGCTCTGCGGCTTTCTCGCGGCCGCATGGACCCGCTACGAGTTCCAACCACCGCCGAACCTGTTCGCGCGAGCCGCCGTCGTCGCCACGCTCGCCGCACTGGTGCACGTCGCCGTGGCCGCGCTCCGGCGGCTCTACTCCGGACGTCATCCGCTGGGCAGCCTGCAGGAGGTCCAAGGCGTCGCCGGAACAACGATCACGACGGCCGGCATCCTGCTGCTCGGGCTGCTGCCGTCCGATGACCGGCCCGTGCCGGCTAGCACCCCACTGGTCGGCGGCGCTCTCGCCCTATTGTTCATGCTGGCAGCCCGGTTCGCGTACCGGCACCGGCGCGATCTTGCCATGCGTCCTGATCACAGGTCGGCGACGCCGGTCCTGCTCTTCGGGATGGGTGACGCCGGGCAGGGCCTGCTCCGCGCGATGCTCAGCGACCCACGCGGCCGGTACCTGCCGGTCGGCGCTCTCGACGACGACCCCGACAAGCGCGACCTGCGCATCGGCGGGGTACGCGTGCTCGGTGGGCGGCGCGACGTTGGCAAAGCGGTACGACGCACCAACGCCAGCACGGTCATCTTCTCTGTCGCCAATGCCGACGCCGCATTGATTCGGCAGATACGAGAAGCAACCCTCCAGACCGGGGCGGCGTTCAAGGTGCTGCCTCCGGTGCGGGACCTGGTCGACCACCGGATCACCGTCACCGACGTCCGCGACGTGCGGATCAGCGACCTGCTCGGGCGCCGCCAGGTGGTCGGCGATTTGCCACTGAGCACAAACACCCTGACCGGCCGACGGATCCTGGTCACCGGCGCCGGCGGCTCGATCGGCTCCGAACTCTGCCGCCAGGTGATGAAGGCGGACCCGGGCGAGCTGATGATGCTGGACCGGGACGAGTCCGCCCTGCACAGCCTCCAGATGTCGCTCGCCGGACGGGCCCTGCTAGACGGTCCTGAGCTGATCCTCGCCGATCTACGGGACGACGAGGGCATCCGACGGATCATCCGAGAACGCCGTCCGGAGATCATCTTTCACGCTGCGGCGCTCAAGCACCTGCCCCTGCTTCAGCGGCACCCCGGAGAGGCGGTCAAGACCAATGTCTGGGGCACCCTGTCCGTGCTCGACGCCTGCCAGGATGTAGCTAGGTTCGTGAACATCTCCACGGACAAGGCCGCCGATCCGATCAGCGTGCTCGGGTACTCCAAGCGAATCACCGAGATGCTGACCGCGCACGCGGCCTCACGGTTTCCGGGAACCTTCCTCAGCGTCCGGTTCGGAAACGTCTTAAGTAGCCGCGGATCGGTCGTGACTGCCTTTCAGCGGCAGATCGAGGCGGGCAACCCGCTGACCGTGACGCATCCGGACGTGACGCGCTACCTGATGACTGTCGAGGAAGCCGTGCACCTTGTGCTTCAGGCCGCCGAGATCGGTCGCGACGGGGAAGCATTGGTGCTTGACATGGGTGAGCCGGTCCGGATCGCCAACCTGGCCCGGCAAATGGCCGACCAGGCCGCGAGTACGGTGCCGATCGTCTACACCGGTCTACGGCCGGGCGAAAAGCTGCACGAGGATTTGCTGGGTGCCGGCGAAACAGACACCAGGCCGTTCCACCCGCTGATCTCGCACGTTTCAGTGCCCGTCCTGGATTCGCTGGAGGTCAGCGGCCTCGACCCGTATGACGACCCGGACAAGATTGTCGCGAAACTCGCCCAACTCTGCGCCCATCCGGTCAACCCGACCCACGCCGCCACCCGCGAAGCGCCGCTACCGCACTGACCCGTGGGCGGTGGTGTGGGCGTCGGGGCGCCCGGATCACCGCCCACGTAGTCGTTGAACGTGTGCTGAAGGGAGATTCCGCACGGTGACTTCGACCCACGAGAAACAGATTCACACGCAAGGCCCGCTGGCGAGCCCCCGGCTCCGGATCGTCGTTCTGATCAAAACAAACAGCGGCGGGGCTTGGATCCTGCCGCAGGTAGAGGCGATGCGGGGGCGCGGACACGAGGTCATCCTGGTGCTTCCCCCAGGCCCCGGCCGGCTCACCACCGAGCTGCGTGAACGGGGGTTCGAGGTTTTCGAGTGCCCGTTCCCACTACGGCCGGCACCATCGACGCTGGCCGGGCTCGCACGCCTGCGCCGCCTGATCCGCCGCCTGCGGCCGGATATCGTGCAGTATCACCTGATCGCCTCAGCGTACGCGGCGCGGCTGGCAACGGTCGGGCTACCCGTCCGCCGGGTACACAGCGTTGCCGGCCCGCTGTACCTGGACTCGCCATTGATTAGGACCGCGGAGCGCCTGATGTGGCGGTTGGACGACGTCATCGTCAACGGCTGCGCCAACGCCGCGGCGCGATACGAAGCGCTGGGATGCCCCCCGCACCGACTTCCGGTGGCGACCTACGGGGTGGATACCAGCAGGTTCGATCCGACAGAAAGCCCACCGGAGCAGCGCGTCGCGGCCCGGGCCGCGTTGGGCGTCGCTCCGGATGCGTTCCTGGCCATCATGGTCGCGTATGCCTATCCGCCGAAGCGGCTGGTCCACCGGGGACGCGGCATCAAGGGTCACGACGTGCTGCTCGATGCGTGGCGACTGTTCCGCGAAAAGCGCGAAAAGCACGAAAGCTTTCACCTGCTGCTGGTCGGCGGCGGCTGGACCCAGGCTGGGGAAACGTACCGGCATAGCCTCATCGATCGGTTCGGAGTCAACGAGGACGCCAGCATCACCTGGCTGACGAGCGTGCCCGATGTCCGGCCCTGCTACCTGGCAGCGGATGTCAGCGTCAGCCCGTCGCTGAGCGAGAGCCACGGGGCAGCGGTCGAGGCCGGGGCGATGGCCGTACCGAGCATCGTCAGTGACGCCGGGGGGCTCCCCGAGACGGTCGACGCCCGGTCCGGCTGGGTCGTGCCCCGCGACGACCCGCCCGCGCTGGCAGCGGCCCTGAATGACGCATACGCCGAATTCACTGCGGGCACGTTGGCAAGCCGCGGCTCGGCCGCTCGGCAACGTATGGTCGACCAGTTCGACAACCGTAAGACAGCCGAGCAGGTCACTGATGTCTGCGAACAGGTCGCCGCGCTGGTGGTGCGCCGATGAGGGTCGTGGTGAGCACCGAATCTCGGTTCAGCCGCACCCCCAACGGTCGTGTCTGGGTCCAGGCGGGACCGGACAACTCGATCTGGCGGCGCTACCTCACCGTGTTCCAGCGCGTCCGGGTGGTCGGCCGGACGCTTGACGTAGTGGACGTTCCCGAAGGGGCCGCACGGGTGGACGGAGACGGCGTCGAGGTCTGGCCGTTGCCGTACTACGTCGGCCCCCGCCAGTACCTGCTCCGCCGGCACGTGGTGGCACGTGCTGTCACCGCATCGGCGGACGCCGACGATGCGGTGATCCTCCGAGTGCCCTCCCCTATCGGCTCTCTGTTGGCTGCGGCGCGAGAACGTGCCAGGCTTCCGTACGCCTTGGAAGTCATCGGCGATCCGTACGACGTGCTCGCCCCGGGCGTGGTCCGCCATCCACTTCGGCCGGTGCTGCGAGCGTCGGCCACACGACGGTTGCGCCAGCAGTGTCGCTCGGCAGTCGCTGTAGCGTATGAGACGGAACGGCATCTGCAGCGGCGATACCCCAGCCTGCCCAGCACTCCCACAACTGGCATTTCCAGCGTCGACCTGCCGCCGGCGGCGTACGTCCCACGAGCACGGGGCGTTCGGCCGTTGCTGCAGGAAGCCAAGCTAATTTCGATCGGCTCACTTGAACAGCTCTACAAGGGCATCGACACTTTGATCGAGGCGATCGCCCGGTCGAGGGCCCTTTCCCCGCAGCTCCGGCTGGTGCACGTCGGGGTCGGCGCGTACCGCCCCGACCTCGAACAACTCGCCGCACGGCTCGGCGTTGCAGACCGGGTGACCTTCACGGGTGTGCTGCCGACCGTCGAGGCGGTGCGCGAACAGCTCGACGGCGCCGACCTGTTCGTGATGCCGTCGCGGACCGAAGGGCTGCCACGGGCACTCATCGAGGCCATGGCTCGGGCTCTACCGGCCATCGGCTCAACCGTAGGTGGCATCCCCGAGTTGCTCCCCTCGGCCAACCTCGTTCCGCCCGATGATCCTGCGGCCCTGGCCACCGCCATCACCCGGTTGCTGGCCGACCCGGAACGGCTGGCGAGCGCCTCTGCCAACAATCTGGCTCGAGCCCGGCAGTTCTCCACCGAGACCCTCGGTGCCCGGCGGCTCGCCTACTACGGCGCGGTGGCGGAGGCTGCCCGTAAGCCGCTGCGCCAGCGCTCCACGCTCGTGATCGGGCGTTGACTCAGGCCGGGTTACGCAGCACGACGCGCGTCCCCGCGCCCGCCCGGTTGGGCGCGGAGACTCCAGTCGCGGCCTAGACGAGTAAGTCCGAAGTCGGTCAGTGGTCGTAGGCGATCAGGGACCTGGTCAGGGGTTGGCCGGTGGTCCGGTTGTGCCAGATCGCGGCGATCATCGCAAGGAGGCGTTGCGCGACTCGTGCCGAGACGCCTTCGATGCTGCGTCCGCCCTGCAGTTCGAGGTCGAGTTGGCCCTTCAACGTGTCGTTGACGGACTCGATGAGCTGCCGAACAGGTTTGAGCAAGTGCTCGTCCGGGCGTGGGACCGGTTGCGGTACGACGGTCTGAGCAATCGCACCCCACGCTCTGCCAACCACCGGTCCAGCTCCGCGGACACGTATCCCTTGTCCGCGACGATCAGCAGGCCTGGACGCTCGGCGATGAGCTCGGGGTCGTGGTCAAGGACAGCCATCGAGTCGACCACCCAGGTGCCGTCGGTCCACAGGTCGGTGTCCGCCGCGACCACGCGGATCGCTCGCTTGAGCAACGGCAACGCCGCCCGCAACCGCTTGTTGTAGCCGGACTGCCCGGGCAGGTACCTAACGCCACGGGTAGATGCCCGGGGACAAACCGCAGCCAGCGGGCTTCGGACCGCATGCCGAGCAGGGCCTGAGCCACGGCCAGGGTGAGCAGTTCCGCGTCGGACAGCCTGGGTGGCCGCCCCGGCCTACGCTGCCGCCCGAGCCAGTCATCGATCTTCACGTAAGTGCGGTCAGAAAGGGTGTTGAGGCCGGTCGTCACAAACCGATCCTCAACACCCTTTCGACCATCTCCACCCCCGAGGGTCGTTAGGACTTACTCGTCTAGCGGCGTAAACTGTGGACCCGAAATCCCAGACCGGTCGCGGCTCGTAAGGTGACATCGCGCAGGATCTGCATGTATTCGGTAAGTTGGTCCTCCCGATAGAGACCGTCCAGTGCCGCGGCGGGCACCGCTGGGATCCGGCCGCTCCGCTCCTTGACGGCCAGCCACTCGCGAAGCTGAGCCGCGATCGCATGCTTGTCGTTGTGGACAACGCCGGCGCGGCGCTCGCGCACCAACTTCGCTGCCAGCCCCGCCTCATAACCGAGCAGCAGAATCGGCCGCCGGGCTTGGAGGTAGTCGAACATCTTGCCGCTCATCGTCCCCGCGTCCCGCGGATCGTTCCACATCAACAGGACGAGTACGTCCGCCTCAGCCTGGATGCGCCAGGACTTTTCAGCGGAGACGTGACCGAGGAGGGTGACCGAGTCCTGCACACCGGCACGCTCCACGCCAGCGCGCACCACCCCGTTTTCCTCGCCGGCGAACACGACATGGACATGTGCGGCATCCGACCCGAGCAACGCGATTGCGTCAAGCAACGGGCCAGGCTCTCGCTTCCCCGGATAGATGTAGCCGGTGTGCGCCAGCGTCAACATGGGTGCGGACTCGCCTACGGCCGCACGTTCCTCGCTGATGACCGGCGCGGTGGTGGTTGGCGGAGGGAGCGGGCGACGGTCGATGCCATTCATGATCGTGTAGGTCGCGCATCCGAATGTGGTCCGCAAGGTTTCGGCCATCGGCTCAGAAACGGTCACACACGCGGCGACCGATCGGAGCAACCGCCGCTCGATCCAACGGTCCACGGCGAGACGCAACCTGGACCGCGCCCAGTACTCGTTGCCGATCGACCAAAGGTCGCGGTAGTCGGCAACCCAGGGCACACCGAGCCGGCGAGCCAGCTTGGCCGCCACGACGAACCCTGAGAAGGGTGGGCCCGAGGTGACGATGACGTCCGGCCGCCAGTCACCGCGCACCCGCAGGTACTCCCGGATTGCCGGTCGAATCCAGTTAAGTTGCGGGTCCGGCACGAGCATCTCCATGCCGAGACGCCAGAGCCGGCGGTTGGCCGCGCGCCGGACTGCCGCCAGCCGGATGCGCGACCCTGGCCGGCCGGTCGCGGAGTGTGGGGCACCCGACGGTGAAAGATTGAGCCGCGGAAGCTTCGGGGCGGGCGCGACCCGCACCACCAGATCCTCGGGGATCACGGCGGGCGCGTCACCCGACCCCGCGGCAGTGGCGGTGAGCACCTGAACGTCCCAGCCCTGCTCGGTGGCGAAGGCGACGAGAGCGGCTGGCCGCCGAGCCCCCACCGTCTCGGCCGGGGGAAAGTGGTAGGAGACGAGCAGCATCCGGGGCGTCCCGTCGGGAGCCCGGTCGCCGGCGCGGGTCCGGTCCGCGTCGTCCCACGGAGCGGGCGTCCGACGGCTCATCGACGTCCTCCGCAGAGCCATCGGCACCATTGTCGATCAACATTCGGCATCGCCTTGCTCCTTTCTGCACTGGACACCTGGGGCAACGACGCCTCCATCGGCAGAGACGTGCAGGGCGTCGGAAGAGTCGGCACCGGTCAGCCCTGCGGCACCAACGGGGTTTCGGCAACGCCGACTGCCTCGGCCCGCCGCCCGGCAGACGTGACGGCCCGCAACGCCATCAGCCATGACGCGATGTAGGCCACGAACCCGGATACGCTGAGGGCCCAGACCGCAACCAGCGATGACGCACCAGCTGCGGCAACCGCACTGACCGCCCCGGCGACGAGTACGACACGACCCACATCCCAGGCCAGTTGGCGGCCCTGTTGCTCGAAGACAACCAGAGTCTGGGACAGCGGTGACGCCATGAGTTGGCCTGCCACGTAGAGCGCCAGAGCCTGTGCGTACGTCCCGCTACGCTCCCACTCCGACCCGAACACGACGGAGAACGCGGCGGGCGCGGCGACCGAGAGCACCACTGCGGTAAGCCCGGCGAAGAGTGCGAGCTTACGACTAGCGGTAACGAAGATGGGCCGGCAACGACCGGGTTGCTGACGCACCGCGCGGGAGACCTCCGCCAGGTAGACCTGAGCGACCGCCGACGCGACCAGAGCGGCTGGAATCGCGATCACGCGTTGGGTCAACCCAAGCCAGCCGGCGACGGAGCCGCCGTACCAGTAGGCGACGAGCAATACCGGGAGCTGGGTGCCGAGGACGTTGAGCAGCCCCGACGGCGCCAGCAGTAGTGGAAACCCACGGTATCGACGGGCGACGTCCCGCAGGTGGCGCCGCTCACGACCCGCCCGCGCCTGCCCATCGGAGAGGCCCGCACCGCGCATAAGGACAAGCGCGGCCATGGCCTGGCCCAGCCCAAGCCCCAGCACCAGGCCGCCGGGGCGCAGCGCAGCGCCGCCCAGGGTGAGCTGCATTGCCGTCGTGGTCGCCGACTGGAAAAAGTTGCGCCGGCCGATTGATCCATAACGGCGGTGCCGGATGGCGAGTTGATTGAGCAGCAGCACAACGCCCGTTGCCGCCGCTGCCGGCGGGACGACCCACAACCACGTTTCCAGCTCGGGCTGCCCGAAGATCCGGGCGACATCATCCCTGAACGTCAGCACCGCGACGGCGCCTGCCAGCACCGTTGCGCAGGCTGCGGTGAGGCCGAGCGCGACCAGCGTGTGGGCGTCGCGTTCCCGTTCGGGCAGCGGGATGGCCAGATCGTAGCGGAGGACCGACACCGTCCCGATCGTCAGCGTCAGAGCGGCGACCACGGTCAGGAGGCCGAAGTCAGCGGGTCGGTAGATCCGGGCCAGCAGCGGCGCGGCTGCCATCGCTAATACCTGACCGCCGGCCGAGCCCGCAATGATGGCAACCAAGCCTCGCCGGCTCCCCGACATGCGCCGGATGCGCAGCGTGCTCAACGGCGCGCGCACTCCCCCGCTCGCCCGTGCCCCACCCTCGGTCGGCTCGGTTCCCGTCGTCCGGACACCGGCGGCACGCCCCGGCGGGTGGACGCCAGATGCCGGTCTGGCGCCCGCCAGCGCCCGTCGACGCCCTGCCAGCTCGGTGGCCCGTGCCGGTATGCGTCCCCCAGCATCCGGTGCCTGCCCGCACCCTCGTCCCGCGTCGCACCGATAAGCACGAGTAGACCGAGAGCCAGCGAACAGAACAGCGGCCGACTCGCGTTGATGTCGCCGGACGTCGAGACCGCGAGCACGTTGAAGGTCAGAGTCGCGAGGACGAATCCGGCCACCGGGTCAGTCCCGGCCGACCGCCAGAGCCCGATTGCCACGACCGCGACCGCCAGCATAAACAGCCCGCCGACCAGCCAGCCGCCCTCGGCGGTCAGCTCCAGCCACAGGTTGTGCGGATAGGTGTGCTCGATCATCCAGGTGTGGCTGTTCCAGTTGCCGTACCCAACTCCGCCCGGGTTCTCGGCGATAACGGACAGCGTGCGCTGACGCATGTCCGCTCGGGCGCTGTCGAACAGTTCCTCGGATGGGTCGACGATGAGTGCGTACATCCGCGGTGGCAGTAGCGACGGTAGTGCCCAGACGGCAGCGACCACGCTGGACATAAGCCCCACGCCGACCCACTCGCGCCGCCGCCGCCTGCCCTTCTGTCGCAGACCGGCGAGCACCAAAGTGAGAACGGCGGCAGCGGTCGCCACCAGCGGGCCCCGCGAGCCCGTGGCGAACAGACCCAAGATGAGGAGAAGTCCGATCCCAGCCGCCCACCACCCCGAGAGTCGACTGCGGAAGTACAGCCATGCCAGGGCCACCATTGCACCCCCGATCGCCCGGGCCAGCCAGATGGGATTGGAGCCGAAGCCGCCCGACCGGTCACCCTGCGGTTCGCCGACCAGCGCCGCCAGCGCCAACACCACGCCGCAGCCGAGGAAAATGGCGGCGAACATCTCGACATCCCGTCGGCCTCGAATGATCGCCACGGAGATGGTGGCGAGCAGGGTCAACGTCAACAGGAGGAAGAACTTCTGCTGCCCGTACTCGGTCTCCGGCCTTCGCAGAATCCCCGGCAGGGCAAGGACCCCGAACATCAGGAGCACCCAGAAGACGACGACCCGCGCGCGCGAGGCCGGTCGGAACAGATCGTGAAGCACCACCAGCACCGCGAGGACGGCCCCGGTGATGAGGAAGGCCCGGCCAACCGTGCGCGGGAACTGGTCGAAGTTCAGCAAAAACACGATGACAGCAGCTCTGATCGCGGTAGACCAGATCCCGCCACGCTGCTTCGACATCACCCCCGACTCCGTCGTCCGACTTGCACGGACGGCACTACCGATCACCGGCGACCAGGTGTCGCCACGCGTCATCATCACGTCGTTCCTCCGGTCGGCTGCCAACACTCGTAGTCGGGCGGCGGCAGCGGACGCCGTCCAGGTGGGTGTGAATAGTCAGGCGGACGCGCTCAGACGGCGCGGTCCGGCCGGTACCGGGCGAGGTTTCCGGGCTCGAGGAACCACTCGACCGTCGCCTTGAGCCCGTCGTCGAGGGTGGCGGTGGGCTGCCAACCCGTATGCTCCCGGAGCAGCGTGCTGTCACCCACCAGCCGCTCAACCTCGGATCCCGCAGGCCGCAGCCGGGCCTCAGTCACCACCACCTCCGGGTGGTTGCCGAACATCGCCCCGATCCGTCGGACCAGATCGCCGATGGCTGTCTCGCACCCCGTGGCTGCCTGAAACACCCGGCCCACCACCGCAGAGTCGACAGCAGTTCCGACGGCGATGAAGGCGGCTACGGTGTCCGCCACGTAGAGCAGATCGCGGGTTGTGGTCAACGCACCGAGCTCCACCCCGCCGCGTCCCTTCGCCAACTGACTGATGATCGTCGGGATCACGGCCCGGGTCGACTGCCGGGGCCCGAAGGTGTTGAACGGCCGGAGGGTGACCACCGGCAGCCCGAAGCTGAGGTGGTAGCTCTCCGCCAACTTGTCCGCAGCAATCTTCGTGGCTGCGTACGGTGACTGGCCACGCAGACGGTGGTCCTCGGTCATCGGCACCGTGGTGGCCGTGCCATACACCTCGCTGGTGGAAGTCACCACCACCCGGTCGACTCCGGCCACCCGTGCGCTCTCCAGCACGTTGAGCGTGCCGGTGATGTTGGTGTCCACGTATGACTGGGGTGCCAGGTACGAGTACGGGATCCCACCAAGCGCAGCTAGGTGGTAGACGACTTTAGCCCCGTCCACTAGACGCTGAGTCATGCCGCGATCGCGGACGTCTCCTGCAAGGACCTCGACGTTCGCCAACTGGTCTGGGCTGAGCATGTCCAGCCACCCGTGCGTCCCCGCCCCGTTGTAGTGGACGAGGGCACGCACATGCTGCCCTTCTGCCACGAGAGCTTCCACCAGGTGCGAGCCGATGAATCCTCCGGCGCCCGTCACCACCACCGTGTCACCGGCAGAAACCGTCCTCATGTCAACTGCTCCTCTTTCTGCATGCCTGGCACTGGGGCTTGCATACCGCTGGTACGGCCGGGGCGACTTGGAGAGAGTCCCGCCAGGTCGAGCGCCGCGGCGCTCCAGACGGCTCGAATCGAGTCACTCAGCGCGTGTGCGGGGGTCCAGTCGAGCACGGAGGCTGCGCGGCTGATATCGGCGCGGACCCAGTCAACCGACGCCGTCCGCGGTGACGGGGGCTGGTCCTCCACAATCTGCACCTGCAGGCCGGACGTTTCGATCAGCTGACGTAGCACGTCTCGCACCGATACGGCCCGCCCGCTGGCGATGTTCAGGATGCGAGCTCGGGGTGCCTTGATCGTGACCGCAGCTCGTACCGCCGCCGCCACGTCCCGAACGTCGACGAAGTCGCGATACGCGTCGAGCGGCCCGGTCCGCAAGGAATCGTCGGGGGCGAGCCGGGCGAGCAGCGCCGCCGCCCTCCCGAGCAGCGTCGTCGGTGGAAGACCCGGACCGATCGGGTTGAACACGCGCAGCACGACCGAGTCCACCCGACCGGCGGCCGCCGCCACCTCGATCAGCCGGGTGGCCGTCGCCTGACTGATGCCGTAGTCGCTAACCGGCTTCGTCGTAGCGTCCTCGTCGACCGACGCACCGAACGGTATCGGCCCATACTCGGCGGCCGACCCGAGCCGGACCAGCCGGGCGCGGGGTGCCGTCGCGGCCACCGCGTCCACTAATTTTGCCGCCACGATGGCGTTGCCGAGAAGCAGCTCCGTAGCGGTACCGGAGGTCGCGCCCGCACAGCAAACCACTGCGGCCGGGCGTACGGAGCCGACCAGCTCGCGTAGCTCTCCGAGCGTGCAGGTCGTGAGATCGCAGTCGGTCCTAGAAGGACAGACGACGTCCGCATCGGCCTCGATTGCCCTCCGCACCTGGGTCCCGAGGAAACCGGAGGCACCGAAAATCAGCACACTTGTCATGCCACTGGCGTCGTGCCGACGGGCAGCAGCATGTCCTGCACCTGCGCAAAGGACCGGTTGGCTTCGTCGTAGTCCTCGGGGCGGCCGATATCAAGCCAGTAACCGTCGAATTCGTAGCCTGCCGGCGGGTCGCCCTTCCCCAGCAGGTCCAGCACAAGCTGGTCGAACCCGAAGGGCCGTCCGGGCGGGTAGGACGCGATCGCACTCTTGGAAAGCCCGTAGACCCCCATGCTGACCCGGTACTGAAGGACCGGCTTCTCGGAGAAGGAGATAATCTTGTCGCCTTCTGCTTCCAATACACCGAAGTCGATCTTGACCGTTCGGCGGAATGTAGCGACCGTCAGCGGCGCGCCAGATCGCTGGTGATGGGTGAGCAGACCGGCGTAATCCAGGTTTGTGAGGATGTCGCCGTTCATCACTAGGAAGTGCTCCGGCAGCCTGTCCCGAATACCGAACAGGGGCCCAATAGTGGAGAGCGGCTCGCGCTCTTCAATGTACTCCACCTTGAGGTTGAACCGGGAGCCGTCCCCGACGAACGCACGGATCAGGGAACCGAGATGGTTGATGGCCAACGTCACCTGCGCAAATCCGCACGCCGCCAACTGGTGCAGGATGATCTCAAGGATGGCGTAGCTCTCGCCGATCGGCACAAGTGGCTTCGGAAGTGTCGACGTGTATGGCCGCAGTCGCACCCCCGCACCACCAGCCATGATCACTACATGCATCGACCCTCCGCTCAGCACGCCATCCATCGCCCGTCCAACGACCCCAGCCCGCCAAGGACACGCAAAAAACGCGTTTGTTGGACAAAACAGACGCCTGACGGGCGTCTCATTGCTGGGTGAAGGCACCTAGTGCGTCCCGACGAACCGCTCTATCACCTCGGCGATTCGGGCGCCCGCCCGTCCGTCCCACAGCGGCGGCGTGGGCCAGCCGGCAGCGCGATGCCCTGCCGCCAGCACCCCGCGGACCTCCTCCGCCAGGTTCTCCCTCGTCACCAGACGATTCGTCCCCTGGGTGACCGTCACCGGACGCTCGGTCTCGTCCCGAAGGGTGAGGCATGGTATGCCCAGCATGGTTGTCTCCTCCTGGACGCCGCCCGAGTCCGTCAGAACAGCCTTGGCACCGCGCACCAGGCTGAGGAACTCGACGTAGCCCAACGGATCGGCCACCCGCAGATTCGGATGGAGAAAGAGGCCGGCATCGGCGAGGCTGTTCCGTCCCCGCGGGTGCAGGGGCAGGACGATGTGCGTCTGATCGGCAACCGCATGCAGCGCCTTGACCAACTCGGCGGCATCGCCTGGATTGTCCACATTCGACGGTCTGTGCAGCGTGGCGACCACATACCGCTCCGGCAGTGACAGCTGTGCACGGGCGGCCGCGACGTCGAAACGGTGCAGATTCGCCATCAGCGTGTCGATCATCGGATTTCCGGTGAAGAAGACCCTGTCCGCGTTGATCCCTTCGTTGCCCAGGTTCACCAGTGCATCCGGACTGGTCGCAAACAGCAGGTCCGAGAGCCGATCAGTGACCAGCCTATTGACTTCCTCCGGCATTGATCGGTTGAAGCTACGCAAGCCAGCTTCCACATGCGCGATAGGGATACCTAGCTTGGCAGCGACGAGCGCTGCCGCCACGGTGGAGTTCACATCGCCGTACACCACCACGAGGCCCGGGCGGGCAGTCTGGAACAGGCGCTCCAGCCGGTTCATGATTTCGCCCGTCTGGAAGGCGTGGCTGCCGGAGCCCACCGCCAGGTTCAATTCGGGTTCGGGCAGCCCCAACTGGCGAAAGAAGACCTCGGACATCCGCTCGTCGTAGTGTTGCCCGGTGTGCACCAGTTGCTGTCGTACGTGGCATCCATCGAGCGCTCGGATGACCGGTGCGGCCTTGGGAAAGTTCGGCCGGGCACCGGTGATATGAATAACCTGGACAGACATTTCGCTCCTCAGCTCGCTCCACCCGGCGGGTCCAACCCGCGGCACCAACCACGCCGACGCCCAGCGCCGCAGCAGACCCGGTCCAGAGCACCGGGGTCAGTCGGAAAGACTCAGGCCGGCCCGCGCGACGCATCGTTCAACGAGGTGATCGCGCCGGTCGTTGCGTCAGCGTGAGGAGAGAAACCCCCATACGGCACAACCGTCCCCCAAGATCGGGCCCCGCCCCCGGGCCGGCATCCGGGGGCGCCGATAGAGATCTCGGCGATGGCCGCCTCATCGCGGTCGAAGTCACCAGGAACGCCCGGACGTTGCCGGACGGCCGCCCGGCAGGCTGGACGCCACCGAGCTGTTGTTTCTGCCGGTGGCCAACCCAGAGGGCTAGGACTACAGCCCTACCCCGAGGCAACCGGCTGATTCGTCGTAAGAACCTGCGCGACAACAACGGCGACGGGCAGATCAGCCGCATGACGGCGTCGTCGACTTCAACCGCAACCGCAGCTACAAGCGGGTGGGGGTAGGACAACCAGGGCTTGTCGCCGGAGCCGAGCAGCGAGACCTACCGGAGCCGTTCCCGCCGGCCGCGGCGCGGTGCCCTGCGGGACCTGGTCGACGTACACCGCACGCACGTTCGGTGTACGCCCGGCGCGGCCGCCCCTGATGTGGTGAGCTGTACGGGTGTCGGGTCTGGGTCTCGTACTGCACCCCACCCGGGATGTCACCGAGGTGGTCGGGATCATCGAACGGTGGGCGACGCGCCACCACAAGTCGCTGATGGTGCGCGCGGAGGACAAGCACCGCGTACCGGCCAGCGTCGAGCCCGTTCCGGAGGACGAGGTGGCTGTCCGCGCCGACGCGTTGATCAGCATCGGCGGTGACGGCACGATGCTGGGTGCGCTGCGTTCCGCGGTCCTCGACCCGAAGCCGGTGCTCGGCGTACATCTGGGCCGCTTGGGGTTCCTCGTCGAGGTCGAGCCGCCGGCGCTGCCCGAGGCGCTGAGCCGGCTGCTGTCCAAGGACTTCACAATCGAGTCGCACGCCTGTCTGGCCTGCGACGTGTGCGGTGACGACGTGGTGGCGTTCAACGACATCGCGCTGGTCCGCCAGCCGGGGTCCGGGTTCGTCACCGCCACTCTCGCGGTGGACGGCCAGCAGTACGGCTACTACCGCGCCGATGCGGTGGTGGTCAGCACGCCGACCGGCTCCACGGCGTACAGCTACGCGGCGGGCGGCCCGCTGATCTCCCCGGCGGCGGACGTGGTGGTGGTGACGCCGTCGGCGCCGATGGCGGGCATCTCCCGGGCGGTGGTGCTCTCACCGGACGAGAAGATCCGGCTGGAGCTGGAGCCCAACTCGTCGTCCGTCGTGGTGGAGATGGACGGGTTGGTGTTCCGGGACGCGGCGACCGAGGGTGCCGTGGACATCAGCTACCGCCGCAACGCCGGCCTGGTGGTCCGCTTCGACCCGTTGCGCTATCAGGAACGCAACCAGTTGAAGATGACCCTGCTCGACCTGCCGTTCCTGCCCGAGCAGCTCAGCGAGCTCCTCCCCGATGAGCTGCGGCGGCGCCAGCGGGAGCTGCCGCCACCCTGCTGACCGACCCCAGCCCAGGACCGGCCCCGGGCCGCTCCCCCGCCTGCCCGCAGTTGACCATGAAGTTATTGCCGCCCGACGCGGCGTGTCGTGGCAACAACCTCATGATCAACGCGGAGGGGGCACCAGGGACCGGGCCGGCCGGGGGGTGTGATCAGGTTTGGCTGAGGACTTCGTCGACCAGGGCCTTGGCTTCCTGTTGGATGCGGGACAGGTGCTCGGGGCCCTGGAAGGACTCGGCGTAGATCTTGTAGACGTCCTCGGTGCCGGAGGGCCGGGCGGCGAACCAGCCGGACTTCGTACTGACCTTGAGGCCGCCGATCGCGGCGCCGTTGCCGGGTGCGTTGGTCAACGTCGCGGTGATCCGCTCGCCGGCCAGCTCGGTGGCGGTGACCTGCTCGGGGGTGAGCTTGCCGAGCACGGCCTTCTGCTCCCGGGTGGCCGGGGCGTCGATCCGGGCGTACGCGGGCGCGCCGAACCGCTCGGCCAGCTCTGCCCAGTGCTCGCTCGGGCTGCGCCCGGTGCTGGCCAGGATCTCGGCGGCGAGCAGGCAGAGCAGGAGGCCGTCCTTGTCGGTGGTCCAGGTGGAGCCGTCGCGGCGTAGGAACGACGCGCCGGCGCTCTCCTCGCCGCCGAAGCCGACCGCACCGTCCAGCAGCCCGGGCACGAACCATTTGAAGCCGACCGGCACCTCCAGCAGCGGCCGGCCCAGGTCGGCGGCGACACGGTCGATCATCGACGAGGAGACCAGGGTCTTGCCCACCGCGGCGGCCGGGCCCCAGTCGCCGCGGGTGCGGAACAGGTGGTTGATCGCCACCGCCAGGTAGTGGTTGGGGTTCATCAGGCCGGCGTCCGGGGTGACGATGCCGTGCCGGTCGGCGTCGGCGTCGTTGCCGGTGGAGATCTGGTAGTCGGCGCGGGCGGCGATCAGCGACGCCATAGCGTTCGGCGATGAGCAGTCCATCCGGATCTTGCCGTCGCCGTCCAGCGTCATGAACCGCCAGGTCGGGTCGACCGTCGGGTTGATCACGGTCAGGTCCAGTCGGTGCCGCTCGGCGATCTCGCCCCAGTACGCCACGCTCGCCCCGCCGAGCGGATCCGCGCCGATGCGTACCCCGGCGTCGCGGATGGCGTCGATGTCGATCGCCGTGGGCAGGTCGTCGACGTAGCTGGCGAGGAAGTCGTACTCCCCGGTGGTGTCGGCGGCCCGGGCCCGCGCGTAGGTGATCCGGCGGACCTCCTTGAGCCCGGCGGCGAGGATCGCGTTGGCCCGGTCCTGGATCCAGCGGGTGACGTCGGTGTCGGCCGGCCCGCCGTTTGTGGGGTTGTACTTGAAGCCACCGTCGTCGGGCGGGTTGTGCGAGGGGGTGATGACGATGCCGTCGGCGAGCCCGCTGGTGCGCCCCCGGTTGTGGGTGAGGATCGCGTGCGACAGCGCCGGGGTGGGTGTGTAGCCGTCGCGGCTGTCCACCAGCACGGTGACCCCGTTGGCGGCGAGCACCTCCAGGGCGTCCACGGCGGCCGGCGCGGAGAGCGCGTGGGTGTCCCGGGCGAGGAAGAGTGGGCCGTCCAGGCCCTGCTCCCGCCGGTAGTCGCAGAGAGCCTGGGTGACCGCCAGGATGTGGTCGGAGTTGAAGGCGTTGCGCAGGCTGGAGCCCCGGTGGCCGGAGGTGCCGAAGGAGACCTGCTGCGCCGGGTCCGCTGGGTCCGGATGCTCGGCGTAGTAGGCGGTCACCAGGCGCGGCACGTCGACCAGGTCGGCGGGCTGGGCCGGCTGGCCGGCACGGGGATGGGTCACGGGGGTCTACCTCCTCGGTGCTGGGATCAACGACGGGCGGGCCCGGGTCACAGCTCGACTCTCTGGCCCTTGCCGATCACCACGATGCCGTTGTCCGAGACGGTGTAACGCTGCCGGTCCTTCTCCAGGTCGACGCCGATCTCGGCGCCCTCCGGGACGAACACGTTCTTGTCCAGGATGGCCCGCCGGATCACCGCGTGCCGGCCGATCTCCACACCCTCCATCAGCACCGAACCCTCGACGTGCGCCCAGGAGTGCACCCGCACCTTCGGCGAGACGATCGAGTTTTCCACCAGCGAGCCGGAGATCACCACGCCCGGGGAGACCATCGAGCCGACCGCGCGGCCGACCCGCTCCCCCCACTGGTGTACGAACTTCGCCGGCGGCCACGGCGGCTGCTCCGTGTAGATCGGCCAGTCGAAGTTGTACATGTTGAACACCGGGTGCACGTTGATCAGATCCATGTGCGCGTCGTAGAACGAGTCGAGCGTCCCGACGTCCCGCCAGTAGCCCCGGTCCCGGTCGGTGCTGCCCGGCACCTCGTTGTCCCGGAAGTCGTAGACGTTCGCCTCGCCCCGCTCGACGAGCATCGGGATGATGCTGCCGCCCATGTCGTGCTTGCTGGTCTTGTCCTCCGCGTCGCGCTCGACGGCCTCGCAGAGCGCGCGCGTGGTGAAGACGTAGTTGCCCATCGAGGCGTAGATCTCGTCCGGTGCGTCGGGCAGGCCGACCGCGTCGGTGGGCTTCTCCCGGAACGCCCGGATGCGCCGGCCGTCCTCGCCGACCTCGATGACGCCGAACTGGTCGGCCATCGACAGCGGCTGGCGGATGCCGGCGACGGTCACCGCGGCGCCGGAGGCGATGTGGTCCTCCACCATCTGCCGCGGGTCCATCCGGTAGATGTGGTCGGCGCCGAAGACGATCACGTAGTCGGGCTGCTCGTCGTTGATCAGGTTGAAGCTCTGGTAGATGGCGTCGGCGGAGCCGGCGAACCACCAGGGGCCGCGACGCTGCTGCGCCGGAACGGGCGTGACGTAGTTGCCGAGCAGCGTGGACATCCGCCAGGTCTTGGTGATGTGCCGGTCGAGGGAGTGGGACTTGTACTGGGTCAGCACGACGATCTTGAGATAGCCGGCGTTGGCCAGGTTGGAGAGGACGAAGTCGACCATGCGGTACATCCCGCCGAACGGGACGGCCGGCTTGGCCCGGTCCGTGGTGAGTGGCATCAGGCGCTTGCCCTCCCCACCCGCCAGGACGATCGCGAGCACCTTGGCAGCCATGCCACGACGCTATCCACCCTCGCCGCACTTCACCACTCGTACGGGGAGTCTTCTGCACTAGGGTGCGGGGTCATGACGGAACCCACCCCGCTGCGCGTCGACCTGCTGACCCGGGAGTACCCGCCGGAGGTCTACGGCGGCGCCGGAGTGCACGTCGAGTACCTGGCCCGGGAGTTGCGCGGCCTGGCCGACGTACGGGTGCACTGCTTCGGTCTGCCGCGTACCGAGCCGGGGGTCACCGCGTACACCGAACCGCCCGGCCTGACCGGCGCGAACGCCGCGCTGCGCACGATGGGCGTCGATCTGGAGATGGCCGCCGGCGCGGCCGGCAGTGACGTGGTGCACAGCCACACCTGGTACGCGAACCTGGCCGGGCACACCGCGAAGCTGCTGCACGGGGTGCCGCACGTGGTGACCGCGCACAGCCTGGAACCGCTGCGGCCGTGGAAGGCCGAGCAGCTCGGTGGCGGCTACGCGCTCTCCTCCTGGATCGAGCGCACCGCGATGGAGGCCGCCGACGCCGTGATCGCGGTCAGCGGGGGGATGCGTAACGACGTGCTCACCGCGTACCCGCAGATCGACCCGTCCCGGGTCCGGGTGGTCTACAACGGCATCGACACCATTCAGTACGCCCCGGATCAGGGCACCGACGTGCTGGACCGGCTCGGCATCGACCCGGCCCGACCCAGCGTGGTCTACGTAGGCAGGATCACCCGGCAGAAGGGGCTGCCCTACCTGCTGCGGGCCGCCCGGGAGTTGCCGGCGGACACCCAGCTCGTGCTGCTCGCCGGAGCGCCGGACACCGCCGAGATCGCCGCCGAGGTCCAGGAGCTGGTCGCCGAGCTGCGGGCCAACCGCTCCGGCGTGGTGTGGGTGGCCGAGATGCTGCCCAAGCCCGAGGTGATCCAGGTGCTCACCCACGCCACCGTCTTCGCCTGCCCGTCGGTGTACGAGCCGATGGGCATCGTCAATCTGGAGGCGATGGCCTGCGAGACGGCTGTGGTGGCGACCGCGACCGGCGGCATCCCCGAGGTCGTCGCCGACGACGAGACGGGTCTGCTGGTGCCGATCGAGCAGGCCACCGACGGTTCCGGGACCCCGCTGGACCCGGACCGCTTCGTGGCCGACCTGGCGGCCGCGATCAACACCTTGCTGAGCGACCCGGCGCGTACCGAGCGGTTCGGCCTTGCCGGCCGGCAGCGCGCGGTGCAGCACTTCTCCTGGGATGCCATCGCCCGGCAGACCCTGGATGTCTACCGCTCCGTAGGCGCGGCCTGAGGGGGCGAGCCCTGATCACCGCCGGCCTCAGATCGCCGTCCCCGGCGGCGACTTGAGCAACGACGCCGCCTCGGCGGAATGACCACCACGGCCGTTGCGTAGCGCGCTGGCTGCGATGCGGATCAGGTCGATGTTGACCCCGGCGGCACCACTGGGATCGTGCACCTTCAGCTTCACGTCGAGGCTCACCGCGGTCTCGCCCCAACCCTGCGCCTCAAGGTTGAGGTGAGCCACCTTCTGCGACGCGAGATGCGGCAGGTATCCGAGCGGGGCCACCTCGACCGTGTCAGCCGCCGACAGGGCGTTGAGCTTGGACTGCTTCTTGGTATTGGGGTTCTCGACCAGGTTGCGGAAGTCTTCGGTGCCGCCCAGATTGACCTGGTAGGAACTGACCAGGGTGAGGCCCCGGTCCGCGAGTAGCCGCAGCAGCGCGTCGTGCAGCACCGAGGTGCCGAACTGGCTCGCGAGGTCGTCGCCGAGCAACGGAAGATTGGCCGCTTCGAAGCTGTCCAGCAGCTGCGGATCGCGGGCTACCGGGTCGGAGGTGGTGTTGATGAAGGCGACACCCGCTGTGCGAGCTGCCTCGGCATACGCCTGGGCGGTCGTTGGCCGGCCACTCGGTGCCGAGTAGAGCAGCACCTCCGCCCCCGCCAGCGCCGCCACCACCCGCGCCACCTCGGTCGCGTCGACAAGGCCCTTCGTGACGGGCACACCTGCTCCGGGCAGGTCGCAGTTCAGCCGGGGAAAGTTGTTGGGCGCCAGGAAGATCGCCTCGGTAAGGTCCCGACCGATCTTCTCCTCGGATGTGGCGAATGCCGCCACGACGTCGATGTCGCCCACCCCGAGCCCGTCGATCATCGGCCTGCGGATTCCGACCAGGCTGCCGCTCTGGCGGTACAGAGCAAGCCCCTGCACAAGTGCCGACGTGTTGTTACCGACACCAACGACCGCGACTTTCACCCGTTCGACCATGGCGGCAGGCTACGTCACAGTCGGCTCGGTGATCCGCTTCGACCGGACCGCACGACGAGGCCGGAAAGTGTCGTACAGGTGTTCTAGTCTCCAATCGTGATCGATGCGTTGGAGCAGGCTGAGGCCGCAGTGGTGGCCTGCTTCGACATGCCCGTCTGGGCTGCCAGCGAGCGCGATCTTGTGGCGGCGCTGGAGGCGACGCATCGCCTGGAGCAGCGCGTGGCGGCAGTCAAGGTGACCCTCGTACGCGAGCTGGACGGCCGCGGCACCGCGACCGCGCAGGGCGCGTCCTCCACAGCCGTGTGGCTACGGGACCGGCTACGCCTCGGCGTCGGCGCCGCCCGCCGCCTGGTCGAGCTGGCCGCGAGCCTCGACGCCGCCCCGCCCCGGCGTGCGGGACGCGCTGGCCGGCGGAGCGGTCGACGTGGAGCAGGTCCGGGTCATCGCCGATACGGTCGAGATCGTCCACGCCACCGCCGGCACGGAGGCCGCCGACAAGGCTGTCGGCGTCCTCGTCGAATGGGCGGCGCAGTTCGACGCCGCCCTGCTCCGCAAGCTCGGCACCCGGATCCTCGACCACGTCGCCCCAGACCTCGCCGACGCCGCCGCCGAGGCGGCGCTGCGGGCGCAGGAGTCGCGCGCCGTCCGGGACCGACACCTCACCATCAACGAGCAGACCGACGGCCGACTACGCCTCAGCGGCATCCTCGACACCGAAACCGCCGCCGCGCTGCGTGCCGCCATCGACCCGCTCACCTCGCCCACTGGCCTCGACGACGCCCGCACCCCCGGGCAACGCCGCCACGACGCTCTGGCCGACGTGTGCCGGCTCGCCCTTCGTACCGGTGAGCTACCCGGGAACGGTGGCGACCTCGCCCAGGTCGTCGTCACCACCAGCTACGACGAGTTGACCCGCCAGTTGGGCACCGGCGTTCTCGACATCGGCCCGCACCTCACGCCCGAGGCCGTGCGCCGCTTGGCCTGCGACGCGAGCATCCTGCCCGCCGCGCTCGGCAGCACCGGCCAGGTCCTCGACGTGGGTAGGCAACGCCGCCTCATCAGCGGTCCGCTGCGACGCGCCCTGGTGCTGCGCGACCGGGGCTGCGCGTTTCCCGGCTGCGACCGCCCACCGCGCTGGTGCGAGGGCCACCACATCCGGCACTGGGCCGACAGCGGCGACACCAGCCTCGACAACGCGGTGCTGCTCTGCGGCCACCACCACCGACACCTGCACCACGGCGACTGGGCCGTCCGGCTCGGCGGCGACGGCCACCCCGAATTCGTGCCACCCGCCTGGCTCGACCCCGACCAACTCCCCCGCCGCAACCACTACCACCGACGCAGATAGCCAACGACGGGTTGCCCGCTGCCCGGCCGGTCGGTGTCCGCCGGTCCGTGACCGCTGTCCGCTGTCCGCTGTCCGCCGCTGGAGTGTGTGTGGTGTCGACCTGCCACCTTTGTGGGCGCTCGGCTCCGGTCCCTGCCGGGCTGCCCAAACGCGGCGCAGACAATGCGGGGCAGCCTGACACGTGGGACGGAGGTGCGTCACGTGGCGTGGAGGGTGGCAGCGAGCTGGGCCAGGCCGGACGGCGCGTCGGCGGACCGCCACACGACCGCGACCAGTTTCCGTACCGCAGGCCGGTCGTGCACCTCACTGCGGGCGGTGCGTTCCGCGTCGAGGACCGTCTGGCCCGCGCGGCGCATGTCGCCGGCCAGGGCATACGCGCGGGCCACATCAAGGAGGTACGCGGCCCGGTGCTCGGGCGGCAGCCACCGCCACTCGTCGCCGGCCACCAGCCGCTCATGCCGGGCCGTCGCCGTGGTGACGTCGCCGAGGGCCGCGTCGGCAACCACCCAGGCCGCCTCAACCGCCGCCCGGCCGAAACCCCCGACACCAATGACCGCACCGCCCGAGACCGCACCCCCACAGCCCGCACCCCTACAGCCCGCACCGCCAGGGCCTGCACCGCCAGAGCCAGGGTCAGCGGCAACGGCAGCGACAGCCGCACGGGCAGCGGTGCCGTCCGCGCCGAGGTCTCGCGCGATCTTCGCGGCCTGGTCGCATGACTGGCGGGCGAGGCGTTCGTCTCCCCCGCCTGCGGCGGCGAGGGCTGCCTGAAGGAACAGCGTCCCGCGCAGCGCCACGCTGGCCCCGGAGCAATCATGCGCACCGATGCGGTCAGCGGCGACGAGCGCGGCGTCCAGGGCGGACCGCCGTCGACCACGGGACCGCAGGGCCTGACTCAGGGACACGGTAGCGACGGCGGCCACCTGCGGATCGCGGTTCGCCAGGGCGACGGTCATCCCACGGTCGGCGGCCAGCCAGGCCAACTCCCCCTGGTCGACCTTGACCAGCACCAGCGCGATGAGCGCGTACACCGACACGAGCAGCGCGTCCGTCGCGCCCGGGCGAGCGGCGTGCGCTTCGCGGGCGGCGTCGAGCAGGCCGGGCAGCAGTGCCAGCAACGCCGGGTACCGGGCATGCCGATAACTCTGCTCGGCATGCTCCAGCCGGGCCCGCAACTCCTCGACCAGCGGCGGCCGGTCCGCGCCCGACAGGTCGTACCGGGCCAGCGCCGTCCGGATCCCGTCCACCCCCGCGGCGACCGGAGTCGGCCGCACGGGCCGGGCCGCCAGCAGGACCTCCACATCGATGCGCAACGTCTCGGCGACCTCCCGGAGGTTGGACACCCGCTCCAACCGGCGTACCCCACGCTCGACCTTGTCCACCCAACTCTTCGACTTACCGAGCCGGTCGGCGAACTGCTGCTGCGTCATGTTCCTGCGTACCCGCCACTGCGCGACCCGGCGACCCACCGGCAGCTCGTTCACCGCCGGCCCGTCGCGCTCACCGCAGGACCCCAACCACGAGCAGCACGAGTACGACCACCGCGATCGCGATGCCGTAGGTGTACTGCCGCCGGGTGAGCGGCGCCCGCGTCGGCGAGGGCGGACCGGGCACCCGATCCCCATCCGGCTGCGGAGGCCGCGCCCCGGCAACGGGGTACGCGGGCGGCAGCGGCCCGTCCGGCAAACGCTCGTCCACCTGTGCCTCCTCGCGGCGCGACGAAATGGTGAGTGATGGAGGTAGTGGGTGCTGGGAGTGATCGGTGATGGGGGATGCGGGTCAGGGGCGGGATGACACGGGAAACCACCCCGCCTGCGATGAGGCACTCCGCTGCTGACGAGAGGACCTCCTACACCATCCAACTTAGGACCCTAAGTAGCCAGAGTCAACACAGGGTCCAGACTGTGTCGCGCGTGGTGAGACTCTGTACAGGCTGACGAGAGGTGGTCCCACCATGCCCCGCAAGCCTGTCTACGAGCAGGTCGTCGATGACATCACGACGTCAATCCGAAGCGGCACCCTTAGAGCTCCTAACAGAATGACCTAGGGGCCGTCCGTCCTTATCGGATGGTCGACTAGAGTGCTCGGCCGTGAGGAGAGGTGACCAGCCGCCGTGGATCGTCTCGGACGACCTGTGGGCTGAGATCGAGCCGCTGCTGCCGCCCCGTCCACCACGCCGGCACCGGTTCCCCGGACGCAAGCCCCTCGACGACCGCAAGGTGTTGTGCGGGATCTTGTTCGTGCTCTACACGGCGATCCCGTGGGAGTACCTGCCCCAGGAGCTCGGCTTCGGGTCGGGGATGACCTGTTGGCGCAGGCTGCGGGACTGGAACGACGCCGGCGTGTGGCAACGGCTGCATGAGGTCCTCCTGGGCAAACTACGGGCCGCCGATCAACTGGACATGTCGCGGGCGGTGATCGACGGCTCCCACGTCCGGGCGCTCAAGGGCGGCCCAAAACCGGCCCGAGCCCGGTCGACCGCCGCAAGCCAGGCTCGAAACACCACGTCATCACCGATGCGGGTGGCATCCCCCTCGCTGTCAGCCTGACCGGCGGCAACCGCCACGACGTCACCCAACTGATGCCCCTGGTCGAGAAGATCCCGCCCCTGCGAGGCATTCGAGGTCGACCCCGACAAAGACCGAAGCGGATCTATGCAGACCGCGGCTACGACTACGACTGCTACCGCCGCGATCTGCGGGCCAAGGGCATCACCCCGGTCATCGCCCGACGCGGCGTCGACCACGGCTCTGGCCTCGGCACCCGACGATGGGTCGTCGAGCAGACCATCGCCCTGCTGCACTGGTTCCGCCGCCTGCGCATCCGCTGGGAGATCCGCGACGACATCCACGAAGCCTTCCTCACCCTCGCCTGCGCCATCATCTGCTGGCGCCGACTCCAACGCTCAAAGAGTTAGGAGTTCTTAAGCCCGGCGACAAGTTGCCGACCATCGCTGAACTCGCCCGCCAGTACAACTCGTCGGACAACCCGATCAAGCGGGCTCTGTGGATCTTGGATGAGCGGGGTTGGATCGAGGTGCACCAGGGCAAGGGCTCGTTCGTGGCCCCGAAGCCGCCCGCCTGACGTCGTTGCGGCCTCTCGCCCGGCCTAGATCGACACGGGTTTCAGGAAACCGCCGCATCCGGAAACCGCCGCATCCGGGTCGCCTCGATACGGGAGCGGCACCTGGTGTGCTTGGCCGCGCGCGAACGGATCTCGCGCAGTAGGTTGGCGGGGTGACTGGACGGTTCCCGATCGAAGACGTCTCCCCCGTCGTCTCGTGCGGGCGGTACCCGGCCAAGGCGGTGGTCGACGAGCCCGTTCCGGTGTCGGCGCGCGCCTACCGGGAGGGGCACGACGCGCTCGGCTGCAACGTGGTGTGGTCCGGCCCGGACGGCACCACCAGGCCGTTCACCCGGATGCGCCCCGGTGAGCCCGGCCAGGACCGCTGGCATGCCGTCCTCCGTCCGGACGCCGTCGGCTCCTGGACCTTTCATGTCGAGGCGTTCCAGGACCCGTACCTGACCTGGCAGAACGCGGTGACCAAGAAGATCGCCGCCGGGCAGGGGCCGGAGGACCTGGCCAACGACCTGGCCGAGGGCGAGCGGGTGCTCGCCGCCGCCCGGGCCCTGGTGCCGACCGCCGACCGGGCCCGGGTCGCCGCGGCGCTCACCGCGCTGGTCGACACCGACCTGACCCTGCCGCAGCGGGTCGACCCGGCGCTGGCCCTGGCCGACCTGCTCTGGGCCCACCCGGTGCGCGAGCTGGTCACCGCCGGTGAGACGTACTCTCTCTGGGTTGACCGCAAGCGGGCCCTCTACTCCGCCTGGTACGAGTTCTTCCCCCGCTCGGAAGGGGCGACGAACGGTCGGTCCGGCACCTTCGCCACCGCCACCGAGCGGCTGCCCGGTGTCGCCGCGATGGGCTTCGACGTGCTCTACCTGCCGCCGATCCACCCGATCGGCCGGGTCAACCGCAAGGGCCGCAACAACGCGCTCACCGCTGGGCCCGACGACGTGGGCTCGCCGTGGGCGATCGGCGCCGCCGAGGGCGGCCACGACGCCATCCACCCCGATCTGGGTACGCCGGCAGACTTCCGGGCCTTTCTCGACGCCGCGGCGGCGCAGGGCCTGGAGGTGGCGATGGACCTGGCGTTGCAGTGCGCGCCGGACCACCCGTGGGTCACCGAGCACCCGGAGTGGTTCACCACCCGGGCCGACGGCAGCATCGCGTACGCGGAGAACCCGCCGAAGAAGTACCAGGACATCTACCCGGTCAACTTCGACAACGATCCCGAGGGCATCCGGACCGAGGTGCTGCGGGTGGTGCTGCACTGGGTCGGCGAGGGCGTCCGGATCTTCCGGGTGGACAACCCGCACACCAAGCCCTTCGACTTCTGGCACTGGCTGATCGCCGAGGTCAAGGCGGTCGACCCGGACGTGCTGTTCCTGGCCGAGGCGTTCACCCGGCCGGCCATCATGCACGGCCTTGGCAAGATCGGCTTCACCCAGTCGTACACCTACTTCACCTGGCGCACGACGGCGGCCGAGATGCGGGAGTACTGCCAGGAGCTGCTCGCGGCGGCCGACTACATGCGGCCCAACTTCTGGCCGAACACCCCGGACATCCTGCACGAGTCGTTGCAGCACGGCGGCCCGCCGATGTTCAAGATCCGGGCGGTGCTGGCCGCGCTGCTCTCCCCGTCCTGGGGCATGTACGCCGGCTTCGAGCTGTTCGAGCACGTGGCCCGCCCCGGCGCCGAGGAGTACCTGGACAACGAGAAGTACGAGCTGCGCCCCCGGGACTGGGCCGGCGCCGAGGCGCAGGGCCGCTCGCTGGCCCCGTTCATCGCCACCCTCAACCGGGTACGCCGGAACAACCCGGCCCTGCACCAGCTACGCAACCTGCGCTTCCACGAGATCGACAACCCGGCGCTGCTCTGCTGGTCCAAACACGACCCGGAGACCGGCAACACGGTCATCGTGATCTGCTCGTTCGACCCGCGTGCCGTGCAGTGGGGCAACACCACGCTGGACATGCCGGCGCTCGGCTTCGACTGGCACGAGCGGTTCACCGTGCACGACGAGCTCACCGGCACCAGCTACGACTGGGGACAGCGCAACGCGGTCCGGCTCGACCCGTACCTGCAACCGGCGCACGTGCTGACCGTGCGCCGACCCACCCCGCCCGGCGCGCCGGCGCCCGTCGCCACGGTCCCGGCCACCCTCACGGTCGCGGACGTTCCCGCCGACCTCTCCGGCGGCACCGCGCCGACCGCTCCCGCCCCGAAGGATCCTCGATGGACCAGCTGATCACCGGCGTGACGCACGACCCGCACGCGCTGCTCGGCGCGCACCCCGCCGACGGGCGGACCACCATCCGCACGCTGCGCCGGGGCGCGGGCGACGCCGCGGTCCTGGTCGACGGTGACCGGCACCCGATGAAGCGGGTGCACGACGCGGGCGTGTTCGAGACGGTGCTGCCCGGCGAGGTCCTCGACTACCGGGTGGAGGTCGACGGGGCGACCCACGACGACCCGTACCGCTACCCACCCACCCTCGGGGAGCTGGACCTGCACCTCATCGGTGAGGGCCGGCACGAGCGGCTGTGGGAGGCGCTCGGCGCCCGGGTCTTCGACGAGGGGGTGGCGTTCACCGTCTGGGCGCCCAACGCCCACGGCGTGCGGGTGGTCGGCGACTTCACCGGCTGGTCGCCGGACGACGGCTGGCCGATGCGCTCGCTCGGCTCCAGCGGGGTGTGGGAGCTGTTCGTCCCCAACGCCCGGGTGGGGTCCCGCTACAAGTACCGGGTCCTCGGCGCCGATGGGCAGTGGCGGGACAAGGCCGACCCCCTCGCCGCGTACGCCGAGGTGCCGCCCGCCACCGCCTCGGTGGTGCACCACTCGACGTACCGGTGGTCCGACGCCGACTGGCTGGCCCGGCGGGCCGAGCGGCGGCCGCACCAGGAGCCGATGAGCGTCTACGAGGTGCACCTCGGCTCGTGGCGGCCCGGGCTGGGCTACCGCGAGCTGGCCGAGCAGCTCACCGCGTACGTCACCGAGCTGGGCTTCACCCACGTGGAGTTCCTGCCGGTGATGGAGCACCCGTTCGGCGGTTCCTGGGGCTACCAGGTGACCGGCTACTACGCGCCGACCTCCCGGTTCGGCGACCCGGACGAGTTCCGGCACCTCGTCGACCAGCTGCACGCCGCCGGCGTCGGCGTGATCCTGGACTGGGTGCCCGCGCACTTCCCCAAGGACGAGTGGGCCCTCGCGCGCTTCGACGGCACCCCGCTCTACGAGCACCCCGACCCGCGGCGCGGCGAACACCCCGACTGGGGCACGTACGTCTTCGACTTCGGCCGGCGCGAGGTACGCAACTTCCTGGTCGCCAACGCGCTCTACTGGTGCGACCAGTTCCACGTCGACGGGCTCCGGGTGGACGCCGTCGCCTCGATGCTCTACCTGGACTACTCCCGCAAGGACGGCGAGTGGGCCCCCAACCAGTACGGCGGCCGGGAGAACCTGGAGGCCCTCGCGTTCATGCAGGAGGTGAACGCGACCGTCTACAAGCACCACGCCGGCGTGGTGATGATCGCCGAGGAGTCCACCGCCTGGCCCGGGGTGACCCGATCCACCGCGGAGGGCGGGCTGGGCTTCGGATTCAAGTGGAACATGGGCTGGATGCACGACACCCTGCTCTACACCTCGAAGGACCCGATCTACCGCCAGCACCACCACCATCAGCTCACCTTCTCCCTGGCGTACGCCTGGAGCGAGAACTACGTGCTGCCGATCAGCCACGACGAGGTGGTGCACGGCAAGGGCTCACTCGCCGGCAAGATGCCCGGCGACACCTGGCAGCGGCTGGCCAACGTCCGGGCGCTGCTGGCGTACATGTGGGCGCACCCGGGCAAGCAGCTGCTCTTCATGGGCTCGGAGCTGGCCGACGACCGGGAGTGGAGCGAGGAGCGCGGCCTCGACTGGTACCTGCTGCACGACCCGGCCCGGGCCGGAGTGCAGCGCCTGGTCGGCGACCTCAACCGGATCTACCGCGACACCCCGGCGCTCTGGGCGCAGGACACCGAACCGGCCGGCTTCCGTTGGATCGCCGGCGACGACGTCGCCAACAACACAGTGTCGTTCGTCCGGATCGCCCCGGACGGCTCGACGCTGGTCTGCCTGGCGAACTTCTCCGCCCAGCCGCTGCACGACTACCGGATCGGGCTACCGGCCGGCGGCACCTGGGCCGAGGTGCTCAACACCGACGCCCGCCACTACGGCGGCTCCGGGGTGGGCAACCTGGGCGCTGTGCACGCCGAGGACGTGCCCTGGCACGGCATGGTCGCCTCCGCGGCCCTGCAGATCCCCCCGCTCGGCGTCGTCTGGCTCCGCCAGGAGTAGGGGGTCAGACCAGGCCGGCGTCGCGCAGCAGTTGCCACAGGCCGGCGCCATCCGGCGCGGAGAGCCACTTCTGCCCCACCGGCCCCGACGACGGGCGACCCGCCGGCGCGGGCAGGCTACCGGCCAGCACCGACTGGGTCGGGGAGAGCCGGCGGATCGCCACCCCGGCGACGTTCTCCGGGTGGGCGGCGGCGAACTCCCGGTAGATCTCCTGGTCATGCTGGCCGTCGTCGCCGACCAGCAGCCAGCGCACCTCGGGAAACTCCCGCGCCAGCCGGGCCAGGGTGACCCGCTTGTGCTCCCGGCCGCTACGGAACCAGCGGTCCGCGGTCGGACCCCAGTCGGTGAGCAGCAACGGCCCGGCCGGGTAGAGATGCCGGGACAGGAACCGGGTCAGCGTCGGCGCCACGTTCCACGCGCCGGTGGAGAGGTAGAAGACCGGCGCGCCGGGGTGCGCGGTGACCAGCCGCTCGTAGAGCACCGCCATGCCGGGCACGGCGGCCCGGGCGTGCTCGTCGAGCACGAACGTGTTCCACGCGGCCAGCAGCGGCCGGGGCAGCGCGGTCACCATCACCGTGTCGTCGATGTCGGAGAGGATGCCGAACCGAACCTCCGGGTCGAGGATGCGCACCGGCGCGTCGACCGGCTCGGCGTCCGGCACGCTGAGCCGGACCGAGCCCCACCCGGGCGGCAGATCGGCCTCGACCAGCGTGTCGACGAAGCCGCTGCGGTCGGCCCGCGCCTCGCAGCGCACCCCACCGGCCTCGATGGTCACCGTGACGTGCTTCGCGGGCAGGGTGGTGAAACTGCGCCACCCGCGGACCTTGTCCAGCCGGCCCCGCTGACGGGTGTCTGGACGACCCAGCAGCACCCGGCACATCACCCGCACCCAGCCCGGTGAGCCGTAGCCGGTGTACGCGATGATGTTGACTCGCCAGCCGGTGCGCCGCAGCCGACGCTCCACGAGCTGGTGCACGGCGTCCTCGATCCGCGCGGCCCGGTGCAGGTTCGGAACGGCCAGCTGGCCGGCGGGAGTGGGTGGCACCCGCCAACCCTGCCACAGGTGGACGGCCACGGCCATGCGAGCGACGCCGCCTCCCGCGAACCACAGCGGCCGGCCCGCCGTCCGTGAAACACTCCGGTCGGGACGACGACGGGGGCGTGGTCGTGTCGAATCCAGATCCAGAGCAGCACCGTGGGCGATGGCGTCCACGACTCGACCGGCCGGCGCTCGTCGCGCTGTTGCTCGGGCTGGCCGGCGTCGGGTATCGGCTGGTCCTGACGCTGTACACCGTGCCGGTGTCGAACAGCGACGAGGCCACGTTCGGTCTCGCCGCGCTGCACATCGCGCAGGGCCGCGAACGACCGGTCTTCCTCTACGGCCAGCACTACATGGGAATGCTGGAGTCCTATCTCGCCGCGCCGCTGGTCGCGCTGACCGGGCCGAGCTGGCCGGTGCTGCGGCTGCCGATGCTCGCGCTGTACGCCGTCTTCCTCTACCTGATCCACCGGCTGACCCGTCGGCTCTGCGCGCCGTGGTTCGCCGCCTTCGTCGTCGGCCTGCTGGCCCTCGGACCGGAGCGGGTGGTGCGTGACCAGCTCACCGTCGTCGGCGGACGGCCCGAGGTGAAGCCGGCGGTGCTGCTGATGCTGCTGATCACCGTGGGGCTGGCGGCCGGCACGGTGCACCACCGACGGCTCGCCGTCGGCCTGTTCGGCCTGCTCGTCGGGCTGGCCGCCTGGTCGGACTGGCTGATCCTGCCGTACCTGGCGGTGGCCGGACTGGCCCTGGTGTGGGCGGTACGGCGGGAGCTCGTCGGCTGGTCCGGTCTGCTGCTGGTGGCGGGATTCGTGGTCGGGGTGGCGCCGATGATCTATGACAACCTGCGGGCGCCTCCCGGTGCCGACTCGCTCTCGGTGTTCCGGGAGGTCAGCACCAAGGCTGGCCCGTTGCCGCCGTGGTCCGAGCGGATCCGGGGCGGCCTGCTGGAGGGGGTGCCGCTGGCGCACGGGCTCTGCCCGGTGGACGGCTGCGGTCGCTGGCAGCAGTGGTTCGGGCTGCTCTATCCGGTGCTGCTGGTGGTCGCCGCGGTGCTCGCGGTACTCGCGTACCGCCGGGCCGCCGGGGCGTCCCGCGGGGAGCGGGCCCGGCCCGTGGTGCAGCTCGCGCTTGTCGTCGGCGCCGCGTTGACCCTGCTGTCGTACGTGCGCACCCCGCTCGCCGCGACCAGCCCCCTGGACAACGCCCGGTACCTGTCGGTGCTGCAACTGTCGCTGCCGGCGGTGCTCTGGCCGCTCTGGGTGGCCGCCGTCGCCTGCTGGCGGGGCACGGTCGGCGCGCTCGGCCGGCTCACCGGCGCGCTGGCCACCGCCGTGCTGGCCGCGTTGACCGCGACCACGCTGGTGATCACCGTGCTCTTCGCGACCACCGGCGTCGGGGCGTCGCGAACCGAGGAGCGCCACGCCCGGGAGCTGGCTGGCGCGCTGCGCGCCAACGGCCCCCACGAGGTGTACGGGGACTACTGGACCTGCAATCGGCTGATCTTCAACACTGACGAGACGGTGATCTGCGGTGTGCTCGACGGCGACCTGTCCCCCGGGCAGAACCGCTACCTGCCGTACTGGCGACAGGTCGGCCGGGCCGAGCGACCGGGCTACGTGGTGGAGGCCGGCTCGCCGATGGACCGGCGGCTGCGCCGGCTGCTCGCCGACCGGCCCGACGCGGCGCCGGTTCGCGAGGTCGGCGGCTATCGCGTGTACCACCCCGACACCCCGGTCCGGCCCTGGCGGTAGCCGCGGGTCGTACGCTGGCCGGGCCGCCGCCGTCCGCCCGTCGAGGAGATCCGATGCTCATCCTGCTGCCGCCCTCGGAGGGGAAGGCCGACGCCGGTACCGGTCGACGTTGGTCCCCGGACCGGGTCGCGTTGCCGGAGCTGAACCCCGCCCGGGAGCGGGTGCTCGACGCGCTCGTGGCGTTGAGCGCCGGGCCGGACGAGGCGGCGGCGCTTGCCGCGCTCGGGCTCAGCGAGGGCCAGCGCGGCGAGCTGCGCCGCAATGCCCGGCTGCGGGTGGCGGCCACCGCGCCGGCCGCGCAGGTCTACACCGGGGTGCTCTACGAGGCGCTGGACCTGGCCTCGTTGCCGGCGGCGGCGCAGCGGACGGCCCGCCGGTCGATCCTGATCAGCTCCGGTCTGTGGGGTGCGGTGCGGCTCGCCGACCGGATCCCGCCGTACCGCTGCCCGATCGGCGCCCGCCTGCCCGGTGTGGGGGCGCTGTCGGCGTACTGGCGGCCGGTGCTGTCGCCTGTGCTGTCGGCCGCGGCGGGCTCCGGGCCGGTGCTCGACCTGCGCTCCGGGGCGTACGCGGCCACCTGGACGCCGCGCGGGGAGCTGGCCGAGCGGACGGTGACCGTGCGGGTGCTGCACGAGCGGGAGGTCGACGGCGTGCCGGTCCGCTCGGTGGTGAGCCACTTCAACAAGGCGACCAAGGGGCGGTTGGTCCGTGACCTGCTGGTCGCCGGGGTCCGGCCGCGTACCGTCGCGGAGCTGATCGGCGCGCTGCGCGAGCTGAAGCACACCGTCGTGGAGCAGGCGGCCGCCCCCGGCCGGGCCCGGCAGGTGGATCTGGTGGTCACCGACCTGTAGGGCGCGGGGCGGCACCCGCAAGATTTCCTCAAGGCTGGGCGGGACCGGTTCCGCAGCGGCGGCTCAGGGGCGACGGTAGGGGAACCCAGACTCCGACAAGGGAGCTCCTCCGTTGGTCCGTGAACCCGCCCTGCTCGACCGGCCCCGTTCCCCGGCGACGCCACCCCCGCTGGACTGGCTGACCCTGGGCGACGCGTTCGAGGCCGCCTGCCTGCTGCGTTGCACGCCACGGCCGACCGCCACCCGGTCGGCGGCGGCGCTGCGGTCGGCCTCGCCGGGCGTGGAGTTCAACCGGGAGGACGCCGCCGAGCGGATGCGGCAGTTGCTCGCCCGGCTGGACATCCCGGTGACCCACGAGGTGGCCGTCGGCGGCCTGCGCCGCCGCTACGAGCTGCACCGGCTCTGGGTGCCCCGGGAACACCATGGGGCGTACGTCCGGATGCTCGACGCCGGTTGGTGGCAGGGTCGTCGGGAGCTGCTCGGCGGTCCGCTGCCCGGCGCCTCACCGGCACGCCGGCGGTGGGTGTCCCGGCTCGCCGCGGCGGCCTGGCGTTCGGCGCTGCTGGCCGGCGGGCGGCACGTCCGGCGGCACATCCTCGGCGTTCGGCTCACCGATCGGGAGCTGGCCGCGGTGCTGATCCGTGGCGCGGCCGTACTCGACGTGCCGGCCCTGCTGCGTCCCGGCACCGGCTGCTTCCTGGTCAGCGTCGCCGATGGACCGGATCGGGAACGGATCCTGCGCAGCGCGGCCATGGAGCCGGCCCGTACCACCGCCACGGAGCCGGCCGGCACCGTTGCACCGCAACCGGAGCGCCGCCCCGCCTGCTGACCCGGGCCCGGCCGGGATCCCGGCCTGTCGAACGGGCTTGCGCGCACCGGTCCGACGGCGCACAGTGCACCGCGTGAGTGGTACCTCGCCCAGCCGGCCCGGTCACCGCCGTCAGGGGACGGCGGTGCTGTTGACGCTGCTGCTGGCCGCGACCCTGACCGGGGCCGCCAGCTGCCGGGAGGCCCCGGCCGAGCCGCTGCTGATCCGCATCGCCACGGGCAGCCCCACCGCCGTCTACTACGCCTTCGGGCAGTCCCTGGCGGCCATCCTCAACCGGGAGTTGCCCGGCGTGCGGGCCAGCGTGGTCGTCACCGCCGCCTCGGCGGAGAATGTCCGGCTGATCGGCTCCGGCGAGGCCGAGCTGGGCTTCACCCAGGCCGACGTGCTGCCCACCACCACGACGGACAGCCCGCTTGTCGACGCCGTCGCCCGGGTCTACGACGACCAACTGCACCTGGTGACGACCGGCGGTGGGCCGGTCCGCACGGTCGCCGACCTGCGCGGGCGGCGGGTCTCCGTCGGCGCGCCCGGATCGGGCACCGAGATCACCGCGATGCGGCTGCTGGAGGTCGCCCAGCTCGGTGACGGGGTGCGTCAGGAGCGGCTCGGGCTGGACGACTCGGTGACCGCGTTGCGCGCCGGGCGGATCGACGCGTTCTTCTTCTCGGGCGGGCTGCCGGTGCAGGGCATCAAGGAGCTGGCCGGGCGCAGCGCCACCCGGATCGTGGACCTCGGCGAGTGGACGGAGGCGCTGCGCGCCCGCTACAGCGAGGTCTACGTCTCCCGGGACATTCCCCGCTCGGTGTACGGCGTGGACCCGGTGACCACTGTGGCCAACCCGAACTACCTGATAGTCCAGGCCGGCCTCCCGGAGCGGTTGGTCCGGGACGTGACCCGGCTGCTGATGGAGCGGCGGGCCGAGCTGGGCGCCGCGCATCCGGCGGCGGGGCGGATGAGCCCCCGCTCGGCGATCGCCACGGCGCCGCTGCCGCTACACCCGGGGGCCGCCGACTGGTACCGGGCGGCCAAGCCCTGAGGCCCGGCCCGTCACCGGGTGAGGGTGGAGCGTAGGTCGACGGCCGGTTCCTCGTCCGGGGGCTCCGTTACGGGACCCGGCTGAGGCGCCGGGAACCACAGGTCGGCGACCAGGCCACACGGCTCTCCCCGGCGCATGGTGAGCCGCCCGTCGGAGGCGTCCACCAGCACCGCGGCGATGGTCAGGCCGAGCCCGGCACCGTCCACGTTCTGCGCGTCCGGTGCCCGCCAGAACCGTTCGGTGGCCTGGCCGAGCTGGCTCTCGGTCATACCCGGACCGGTGTCGCGCACCTCCAGGGCCACCCCGTGGTCGCGGCCGGCCACGGTCACCGTCACCGCTCCGCCGGCGGCGCTGAACTTCACCGCGTTGTCGATCAGCGCGTCGAGCGCCTGGTCGACGGCGGTCGGGACGGTCCGGGCGTACGCCGGAGCGTCGGTCGTGACGAGCCGCAGCGCGACCGACCGGTGCCGGGCCAGCGGCGCCCAGGCGGCCACCCGGGACGCGGCCACCGCGGCGGCGTCCACGGTGACCCGCTCGTTCTCCTCGCGTTCGGCGCGGGCCAGGGTGAGCAGCGCGTCGAGGAGCAGGGCCAGCCGGTCGGTCTCCTCCAGGGCCAGCCGATGCTCGAAGCGCCCGTCCGGGTCGGTCAGGCTGGGGCCCAGCTCCTCCACCCGCAGCCGCAGCGCGGTGAGCGGATTGCGCAGCTGGTGGCTGGCGTGCGCGACGAACGCCCGCTGCCGGTCCATCACGTCGGAGACCACGTCGGCCATGTGGTTGAAGCTTGCTGCGAGCCGGCGTAGCTCCGGCGGGCCGAGCCGGTGCAGCACCCGGGCCCTCCGGTCGCCCTCGGCGATCTCGTGGGTGACCGCGTCCAGCTCGGTGACCGGGCGCAGCACCCAGCCGGCCAGGCCGAACGCGGTGAGCACGCAGGCCAGCACGGCGAGCAGCCCGGCCAGGGCGAGCAGCAGCCACCAGGCGGTGACGGTCCGGCGGATCGGGTCGGCCGGGGTCACGATCACCACCGCACCGAGCACCTCGCCGCCGTCGTTGATCGGCACCGCCACCACCACCGCGTCGGCCGTCCACGGCAGGATGGAATCGGGGGCGCTGGTCTGCTGCCCGGACAGCGCGATGTCCAGCGCCGTTCGGGTCCCCGTGGCCGGCCGCCAACTCGCCGAGGCGACCACGGTGCCCCGTTCCCGGTCGACGACCGCCGCGCCGATCGCGTACAGCTCGTCGTAGCTGCGCAGCTCCGCCTCCAGCGGGCCCGGCCCGCCGCCGCGCAGCACCGGCCCGGCCAGCGAGGCGAACCGGGTGGCGTCGGCGAGCCGGTCGGCGCGTACCCGTTCGGTCTCGCGGCTGGCCAGGGTGGCGGCCAGCGGGGTCTCCAACGCGATGAGGACGAGCACCATGAGCAGCAGATAGCTGATCACCAGTCGACGGCGCACGGCGGCCCCTCACGCATCGCGCAGCCGGTAACCGACCCCGCGTACTGTCTCGACCAGGCGGGCGTCGCCCAGCTTGCCGCGCAGCGACCCGACGTGCACCTCGACGGTGTGCCGGTCGGTCCAGGTGGTGCCCCAGGCGTCGAGCAGGATGCGGTCGCGTGGCACCGCCACCCCGGGCTGACGGGCCAGCGAGAGCAGCACGTCGAATTCCTTGCGGGTCAGCGTGACCTCCCGGCCGTTGACCGTCACCGTCCGGGCGGCGACGTCGATGCGCACCCCGCCGGCCTCGATCAGGTGCCGCTCCGGAGTGGCGTTCGCGGCCCGGCGCAACACCGCCTCGATGCGGGCCTGCAACTCCACCATCGAGAACGGCTTGACGACGTAGTCGTCGGCGCCGAGACGAAGGCCGAGCACCCGGTCGCGTTCCTCCCCCCGGGCGGTCACCGCGATGATGCCGAGTTGGCTGCTGCGCCGGCGCAGTTCCCGGCAGAGGTCGGTGCCGTCCCCGTCGGGCAGGGTCAGGTCGAGCAGCACCAGGTCGCACGGGGCGGCGGCGAGCGCGGCGGCGACGGTGGCGGCGTGCTCAACCTGGTACCCGCGGCGGGTGAGGGCGGAGGAGAGCGCGGCGGCCACCCGGCGGTCGTCCTCCACCAGCAGGATCCGCACCCGTGCCCCCGTCCATCGCAGTACCGTCCTGCGAATGGTGGCAGAAGGCTGCCGCGAGCGGGAGGGCCGCCTCCCCGGGACGGCCCTAGAGGCCGAAGACGTCGTCGTCGACGCCGTCCCGGACGCCGTCGACGAAGCCTCGGAAACCCGGGTCGTCGTGGCGGGCCGGCACGCTTGTGACGTTGACCCCGGTGGCCTGGGTCACCGCGTCGACCAGGGGCGGGTAGTCGATCTCGGCGTCGGTGAAGGCGTCGTCGTCCGCCTCGGCCAGGTTGATCACGTGCTGTACGTCATCGGACGGGGTGTCCGGGTCCTCGGCCCACTCGCCGCCGGCCCGGTAGCACTCGTCGTACAGCGCGCGCTGGGTATCGGTCCAGTCCTCGTCGTAGCTCTCCATCTCACCCTCCCGCCGCCTGCTCCACCTGAGCATGCCGGGCCGCGACCGGCGTCGGCGGCGGTACGGCCGAAACGCCTGCCGGCCCGCGTAGGCTGCCACAGTGATCTACAAGTTGCTGCCGACTGTCGAGTGGGACGACGCCCGGGCGGTCGGCCACCTGGTTGGCTCGGCGGTGGACCGGCAGGACGGTTTCATCCATCTCTCCGCCGCCGACCAGGTGGTGGAGACGGCCCGGCGACACTTCACCGGCGCCACCGGGCTCACCCTGCTGACCGTGGACCCGGAACGCCTGGGCGACGGGCTGCGTTGGGAGCCCTCGCGGGGCGGGCAGCTCTTTCCCCACCTGTACGGCCCGCTGCCGGTGGCGGCGGTGGTGTCGACGCAGACGCTTCCGGCTGATCAGCCGGCCGCCGACGCGGTGGCGGCGCTGCTGGCCTGAGCGGTCGCTATGCTACGCCGAGTCCCGTGCGCCCCGGCCCCACGCTCCGTGCCTGGGCGGGCGTGGCAGCCCCGATCCGCGCGGCCGACGGCCGTCCCGGCGCATGCCGACGCGGGTCACCGACGGCGCCCGGCGCGCCCTGCGACCCATGCGAGTTGAAGGATGACTGACAGCAGTTCCCCGTCCCCCTCGGTCTTCGTCCACCCCACCGCCGATGTGGAGGAGGGGGCGCGGGTCGGCGACGGCACCAAGGTCTGGCACCTGGCCCACATCCGGTCGTCGGCGGAGGTGGGTGCCGGCTGTGTCATCGGCCGCAATGTGTACGTCGACGCCGGCGTCACGGTCGGAAACCTGGTGAAGATTCAGAACAACGTCTCCGTCTACCAGGGGGTGACCCTGGAGGACGAGGTCTTCGTCGGCCCGTGCGCCGTCTTCACAAACGACTTCCGGCCGCGCGCGCAGAATCCGGACTGGAAGATCACCCCGACGATGGTGCGCCGGGGCGCCTCGATCGGCGCGAACGCGACCCTGGTCTGCGGAATCGAGGTCGGTGAGTACGCGATGATCGCGGCCGGCTCGGTGGTGACCAAGGACGTCGCGCCGTACCAGCTCGTCGCCGGCAACCCGGCCCGGCCCAAGGGCTGGGTCGACGACCGCGGCGAGGTCATCTCCCGGGACGTGGACAACCCGCCGCAGCGGCAGGGCTGAGCCGACGACGAACGGCGGTGGACGGAACCCGTCCACCGCCGTTCCTGTCGGTCGCGCCGTTTCAGCGGCAGAGCCGGGCGATCTCCTCCTGGAACCGGTCCATCGGGTTCGCCTCGGCCGGGCCGAGCAGGTAGGTCTTCAGCTCACGCCGGGCCTCGACCATCGGGTCGTCGTCGGCCCGGGTCACGGCGACGATCTTCTCCAGCTCGCCGCAGTCCCGGCAGAGCAGGTACGCCGCCCGCGCGGTCGGGTACTCCCGCCGGAACTCGTCCTCCGGCAGGCCGCCCGGGTTGGCCACCACGTACGGCCGTTCGCTCTGCACGAAGTCCGAGACCACACTGGAGACGTCGCTGATCAGCAGGTCAGTCTGGTTGAAACAGTCGAACAGCGCCGGCGTCCGGCCGGTGACCACGAGGTGCCGGGTGCCGTCCAGCGAGGTCGCGTCGGCGTCACCGCCGGCGTCCCGGATGAGTTCCACCAACCGCTCGTGCACTGCCTTGGCGTCCTTGGAGCGGGAGCCGGTCAGCGGGTGCGGCTTGTAGATGACGCGAACCTCGGGCCTCGTCGCCAGCAGACCCTGGATGATCCGCTCCCCCATCAGCACGAGCGAGGTGTGGTACGGGTCGTCGTCCAGCCAGCCTTCCCACGTCGGGGCGTAGAGCACGGTGAAGGGCCGATCGACCGACTCCGCGCCGAAGGTGTGCACGCCAGCGAGCTGCGGGCGCCCGATCTCCACGATGTCGGTGTCGAGCACGCCCACCCCCGCCCGGGCGTACCGCTCGCGACCGGCGAGACCGGCGACCCAGACCTCGTCGTACACCTTGCTGTAGGGGTTGACGCTGGCCGCCTTGTCGCTGTCGCCGTGCCCGACGAAGACGTGCTTCATGCCCGGCTCGCGGAGCATGTGGATGTTCGCGCCGACGTTCGCCGCGTAGAGCGCCGTGCGTACGCTGCCCAGCTCGAGGTTCATGAAGTCCACCCCGGCCGGCACACAGATCACCGGCAGTCGGGTGTCGGCGAGCTCGGTGAACGCCTCCCGGCTACGCATCAGCACCACCGCGCGCTGCTCCAGCGCCTCGGTCGGAGCGAGCCACATGTTCGCCTGGTAGACGTCCTTGGCCGGGCCGGCGAAGTAGAGCGCCACCTCGGGCCGGTGGGTGTCGAGCCAGCGCTGGACGGCGGGCAGCAGCGGGCTCTGCCCGGACCCCCGGCCGCGCAGCCAGGTCAGCGCGACGATCCCGCCGACGACCGCGGCGGCGAGCACCGCCACCACTCCCGCGACCAGCACCGGCGCGACGCTGTCGAGCACGGCCGCGGCCACGGCGGCCGGCGCCAGCACCACGTTGACAAGGGCCAGCCGGTCTCCGGCCAGCCAGGCCGCCCACTCCGGCGGACGGGGCGCCGAGCGCATCGGCCCGAGGTCGATGTTGCGTACCAGCGCCGAGGTCGGGTTGCGCCGGTCGATCATGGTGGCGAGGGCGCCGGCGAAGACCGAGATCAGCCAGACCGTGGCCGGCAGCAGCAGGATCAGGCTGAGCTGCCCCGCGCTGGGGCGTACCGCGGCCACCACCAGCAGGACGATCGCGAGGTCCCTGGTGAGCTGGCGATAGTCCCCGCGCAGGCCGACTTTCTCAAGAAGGGTGTGCGTGGCGGGCGACCAGCGGGCCAGCGCGTACTCGCCGCCGACGGCCGCCAACCCGGCTACCGTGAAGGCGGCGGCCCAGCCGAGCGCACCGGCGGCGAGCATCACCACGTAGGCCAGCAGCAGCAGCGCGCCGCGGGCGGCGACTCCCGCCGGTCCCATCAACTTACCGAACAAGGACTAGCTCCCTAAGAGATCGACGACTGGCTACACGGGCCACCACTGGCGCCGCGACGGCATGGATCCCCGTTTCTGCTGCGATCGTGGGCGTGCCGGGCGTCGCCGGCAAGCCCCTCGCCGAGCCACCAACGGACGACCGGTCGGCCAAGGCTGCCCACCTGCCCGCCCGCCGATCCTGACCCGCGACGGCAACCGGCGCTCACGCGGCCACCCGCCACCGCGCTGGTGTGACCTTAACGCGAAGGAACGCGCCGGTATCGCTCGGGTGCCGCAGTGTCAGGCGAAAAGTCCTCCGGGGTCCGGATCGCCACCCCTGCGGGTCGGCGCGAATCGGCTCCACCTGAGAACGTCCTGAGCGCCGCGGATTGCGTCCGGTCTCGGGAAAACCTCGTCGGTCGCCGCTTCCTATACTGGGCCGGCCGCCTGGCCCAAGCGACGGCCGCCCACGCAGCAATCGATGACGGCGGTAGCCGCGGAGAATTACCGTCCCCAAGGAAGGATCTGCGTGTTCACAACCCTGATCGCCCTCGTCGTGGCCCTTGTGCCCGGGGCGGTGCTCGGCTTCGCCCTACCCCCGGGGCGCTACCGGTGGGCCGTGTGGGCCGCCGCCCCGGCAACCACCCTCGGTCTGGTCACTGTCGGAATGGCGTGGTTGCCGACGCTGGGCCTGCCCCGGAGCGCCCTGGCGGTGCTCGTCGCGGAACTGGTGCTGGCCGGCGCCGCGGTCGTCGTGTCCCGCCTGTTCTGGCGGGGGCTGAGCACCGCGGACGAGGAGGGTGGTCGGCCGAGTCTGCGTGCCCGCTTCCGCCCGCTCCCCTCGGTCCGTCCCCGCTGGGTCGACATGGCCGGTGTCGCCGTCCCGTCGGCGATCACCATCGCCTTCGGCTGGTTGATGCTCGGCCGGCTCGTCGCCCCACCCGGCTGGGACGCCATGAACCACGGCTTCCTGACCCGCCGCATCCTGGACACCGGCAGCGTCATGGTCACGTCGGCGTGCACATCCGGCGTCAACGAGGTGGTGGTCTCCTGCAAGTTCTACCCGTTGGCCGCCGACATCTCCTGGGCTCAGGCCGTACAGATCACGGGCGGGCACATCAGCACCGCGATGGCGGCCTGGTCCATCATCCTCGGCCCGCTCGCCCTGGTCGCCAGTGTCTACGGCGCCGCTCGAGCGCTCGGTGCCCGGCCGGTCGTCGCCGCCTGCGCCGCGACCGCGCCCGCCTTCATCGGCCCGATGTGGGTCTCTGTGATCAACGGGCGGATCAACGAGCAGACCGCACCGGCCATGGCCGGTGCCATCGCGCTGCTGGTGGCCCTCGCGCTGCGCGGCCCGCACCCCATCCGTTTGGGGCTGCTGGCCGGGCTCGCCGGTGCCGGCCTGGTCATGACGCACACCTACGACGTCCTGTTCATCGGGGTGCTCACGATCGGCGTGGTGCTGGCGCTCCGCGCGCCGTTCAAGCTGCGTGACGGCGCCACCGCCCTCGGCACCATGGTCGTCGCCGCGCTACTGCCGCTGCTTCCACTGCTGGGTGCCCTGCTCGGTGCGAACGGCGAACGGACCTCCAACGAGCCCGCCCTGCCGAACATGTGGGACAAGTCGTTCGAGTACTGGGTGACCCACCCCCAGCGCTACGCGCTCTTCGGCTACCCGCTGGTGCCGAGCAAGGACTTCGTCTTCACGATGTCACCGATCAGCGTCGCAGTGGTCATCACGATGGCCTGCCTGCTGGTCTCGCCGTTCTGCCTGATCATCCCGCGGCTGCGCTGGGCCCGGCCGTGGTTCGTGGCCGGGGCCCTCTTCACCGCCATCGGCATCTGGACCACCAGTTCCGAGTCGACCGCCGCCGCCACTCTGGCGGGCCTCTGGTACGGCGTCCGCGAACGGGTCCGTTCGATGATCTTCCCGGTCTACGGCATCCTGACGGTGGTCGGTGCGGTCGTCATCGGGATCGCGATCCAGTGGCTCCTGTCGCGGCTCGTGGCCAAGGCCCGTGGCCTGCGCGAATCGGCGGTGCCGGCCGCGGTGGCCGCGACGGTCCTGGTGCTCGCGCTCATCGGATTGGGCGCCGTGCCGTCGAGCTGGAAGCCGTTGCGGACGGCCATGATCAACAGGGCTCCGCTCGGCAACTCCTACGTGCAGACATATGAATGGCTCCGCGAGAACACCCCGCCCGGCAGGACGGTGGCCTACGACCGGCACCGCGAGTTCATGTCCTGGGCGTACGCCGATTACCAGAACCCGCTGCTGTTCGGCATCCCGCCGCTGCCCGGCCTCAGCGAAGCGGGCGACGACTACGTGCGCCGCTGGGCCGCTTTCAGCTGGCTCGTGGGCAACGAAGGTGCGGTCCCCGCCGGTTGCGAAGTTCGCCGGTTCGGCGTCGAGTACGTCGTCGTCGGCAAGCGGGGCATTCCCGCCGCGACGAAGAACTACAAGCAGGCTCTGCTGGACGCCAGCGACAAGGTCAGGCTGGTGCAGCGCTTCGGCCGGATCAAGATCTACCAGGTCACCGACGCGGGACGGGCGTGCGCGTCCGACGGCTGACCGGCCGCACACGAAAGGGCGGGGCGACAGTGGTCGCCCCGCCCTTTTCCGTCCGTCAGCGACCGTTGTCGGCGAAGAGCCGACCCACCACCCGGTGCGCCGGCAGGATCCGCTGCCGCTCGACGTCGGCGTCGGCGGTGCCGGCGACGATGTCCAGGAAGTGGTCCAGCTGGGCGGCGAGCGGCTCGCGGTTCGTGATCAGCTCCGGCACCTCGATGATGCTCTGCTGCCGGTAGCCACGCCCGTCCGGGGTGGCGGCGTCCAGCGAGACGTGCCGATAGATGGTCACGTCCTTACGGATCAGGTCGGCCTCGATCAGCCGGTCGACCTCGCTGATCACCAGGGTCCGCACCTTGCGCTGCCCGATCCGGCTCGCCGACACGTTGGCCACGGCGCCGGTGCCGAACGACAGCACGGTCTCCGCCACGTCCTCCGCCTCGGTGAGCGAGTCGGGGTGGAAGTGGCCGAAGGTCCCGCGTACCGTCGCCGGCTCCTCTCCGCCGAATGCCTGGATCGCCAGGTCGACGTCGTGGATGAGCAGATCCCAGGCGACCCCGGTGCGGATCCGCGGCGCGTACGGCGAGTGCCGGGTGGCGGTCAGGTGCACCGGGCGGTGGGCCAGGGCCAGTGCCGTCAGCACCGCCGGGTTGAACCGCTCCAGCAGCCCGCACAGCAGCGGCACTCCGCGCTTCTCGGCGGTCGCCACGATCTCCTCGGTCTCGGCGAGGCTGCCGCAGACCGGCTTCTCGATCAGCAGCGGCTTGTCGGCTGCCAGGACCTGGTCGGCGAGGCCGCGGTGGAACTCGGTGGGAGCGGCGATCACCACCGCGTCGACGTCGGAGAGGTCGTCGGCGTCCGGGGACCAGTCGGCCCCGTACCGCTCGGCGACCTGCTGGCCGACCGACCGCCGGGGCTCGATGACCCGGGCCAGCTCGGCCCGGTCCGACTGGGCGACCACCCGGGCGTGCAACGAACCCATGACCCCGGTGCCGACCAGGGCGAAACGCAGTTTGGCGGTCACGCGCCGACCGCCTTCCGGACGGCCTCGACGACCTGGTCGAGGTCGCTGTCGGTGAGATGGTGGTGCACCGGCAGGGAGACGCACTGGCGGACCACCCGGTCGGTCACCGGCGCCGGGTCCGCGATCACTCGGGGGTGGTCGCGGTAGCAGTCGTAGTCGTAGACCGTCTTGGGGTAGTAGATGCCGCAGCCCACGCCGCTCTCGGTCAGGCGGGCGATCACCTCGTCGCGGCTCACCGGAGCCTCGTCGGTGACCAGCACCGTGTACTGGTGCCAGACGTGCGACCGGCCGGGCAGCTCGGTCGGCAGGCGCAGGCCGGGGACATCGGCCAGGCCAGCGGAGAGCCGGCCGGCGTTGTCCTTGCGGCGCTTGACGTTTCCGCCGTACGCGGCGATCTGCGGGATGCCCAGCGCGGCCTGCAGGTCGGTGAGGCGGTAGTTGTGCCCGGCCACCTCGTACTGGTAGCGCTGCCGCATGCCCTGGTTGCGCAGCACGCGCAACCGGTCGGCGAGCGCCGCGTCGTTGGTGGTGATCATGCCGCCCTCACCGGTGGTGAGGTTCTTGGTGGCGTACAGCGAGAAGGTGCCGAGACCGAAGCTGCCGGCGCCACGGCCGGAGATGGTCGCGCCCAGGGACTGCGCGGTGTCCTCGACCAGGCCCAGGCCGTGCTTCTGGGCCAGCGGGGCGATGGTGTCCATGTCGGCGGGCTGGCCGTACAGGTGCACCGGCATCAGCACCCGGGTGCGCGGGCCGATGGCGTCGGCGAGCGCCGCCGGGTCGACGCAGAAGTCATCCTCGCGAATGTCGGCGAACCGAGCGGTGGCGCCCGCCTCGAGGATCGCGTTGAGGGTCGCGACGAAGGTGAAGGGGCTGGTGATCACCTCGTCGCCGGGCTGCAGGTCGAGCACCTGGAGCGCGGCCACGAGGGCGGTGGTGCCGTTGTTGACGGCGACCGCGTGCTCGACGCCGACCAGCTCGGCGAACTCGCGCTCCAGGCGGGCCACCATCGGCCCCTGCGCGATGACGCCCGAGCGGATCACCTCGACCGCCAACCGTTCGGCTTCCTCGTCCAGCTTGACGACGGAAATCGGGATCACAACAGCTCTCCTTGAGGTATGGGGCAGCGTGCAGACCGTAGCAGCGAGGGAGATGCCCGGCACACCTGGACCACCGCGACGCGAGTCCTCCCACCGCCGGCCCGGTCCCGACTCGCGGTCAACCTCGGTTCGTGGTACGCGGCCTACTGCGCTAGTCTCGGCGAATTGTGCACGCGACCCCGACGGGTCAGGACGACCAAAGGACAGGACGGCCGTGGCAGAAACCGCGACGCAGGTCGAAACGGTACCCACCCCGGCCACCGGGGCCGCCACGGCGAAGTCCCGCTGGCTTTCGCTGGCCGTCCGGGTGGTGGTGATCGGGGCGATCGCGGCCGGCATGACCTGGAGCGTCGTCAGCCAGTGGCCGCAGGTGCGGCAGACCTGGCTCGACCTGGCGTGGCCCTCCGTGGTGCTCGCCGTGCTGGCGGTGCTGGCCGGCATGTTCGCCAACTCGATGGCCTGGCGGGCCGCCGCGGCGGACCTGGAGCACCAGGTGTCCGTGCCGGCCGCCCTGCGGATCTGCATGGTCGGTCAGCTCGGCAAGTACATCCCGGGCAGCGTCTGGGCCTACGTCCTGCAGATGGAGCTGGGCCGGCGCGCCGGCCTGCCGCGGGCTCGGGCCTTCCTGGCCACGCTCGTGGCGCTGGGCCTCGGCGTCGTCGCCGCGCTCGGTGTGGGGCTGCTCAGCCTGCCCTCACTGCTCGACGCGACCGCCGACTCCGGCGCGGAGTACGCGGAGCCGGTCCGGGTGGCGCTCTACATCGTCGCCGTTCTCTTCCCGATCGCGCTGCTCTGCGCCGTTCCGGCCGTGTTGACCCGGCTCATTCAGCTCGTCCTCAAGGTGCTGCGTCGTCCGCCGCTGCAGCACCGGCTCACCCTGCCCGGCGTGCTCCGGGTGGTCGGGTGGAGCGCCCTCGGCTACACCCTCTTCGGCGTGCACCTGTGGCTGCTGGCCAACGCACAGGCCGCGCCGGGCGTCGGCGGCCTGCTCCGCAGCATCGGGTCGTTCGCCATCGCGATGACGGTCGGGATGTTCGCGTTCCTCTCCCCCTCCGGGCTGGGCGTCCGGGAGGCCGTGCTGGTCGCCACCATGGCGCCCTTCCTCGCCGGCGCCGGCGGCATCGGCGCGGCGACCGGGATCGCGCTCGCCTCCCGACTGATCTTCACCGTGGCCGACCTGCTCGCCGCCGGCATCGCCGCCCTCTCCGGGATGCGGCAGCTGCGGAAGGCGACCGGGGAGAGCGCTGGCGGCCCGGCCCTCGACGGGGCCGCCGCGGCGGTCCGGGCCGAGCAGGTACCCGCGCCCCGCTCGGGTGCGGACGCACCGGTCACCACCGGCTGACGGCGCCGCCCGGCCGAAGGACGGCCCCTGCACAGGTACTTGAAACGCCGGTGCCCCCGACCTCATGGTCGGGGGCACCGGCGGTTGGACGTACGCCAGGTCAGCGGCCCTGCGAGGCGGCCATCTCGGTCAGCACCTCCAGGTGCCGGTGCAGCACCCGCTCCAGGCTGAACCGCTCGCGGATCAACGCCTGACCGTTGACTCCGATCTGCTTCGCCACACCCGGCTCGGTCAGCGCGGCGACCAGCCGCTTGGCCAGGCCCTGGACATCGCCCGGCTCGCAGAGCAGGACGTTGTCGCCGTCGCGGAGGGCGATACCGGGGAAGTTGTCCGCCCGCGCCGGCGCCACCACCGGAACCCCGGCGGCCATCGCCTCAAGCGTCGCGGTGCCGAGGCCCAGCCCCTGCTCGTGCGACTCCACAGTGGCGGCGGCGAGGTAGTCCGGGATCTCACTCTTGGGCACCTTGCCGGCGGCGATGATGGCGTGCTCGACGCCGAGCGCACGGGCCCGCTCGGCGAAGTGGTGGTAGTAGACCTGCCCGCAGATGAGCAGCTTCGCGTCCGGCACCGCGGCCAGCACCTCGGGCAGCGCCTCGACCAGCGCGACGCGGTCCCGCAGCGGGATGACGTGACCCACCGAGAGGATCACCGGCGCGTTGCCCAGTTCGTGACGGTCGCGGACCCGCTGACCGTTGCCGCCGACCACCCAGTCCGGATCCACCCCGACCGGGATCGGCACCAGGCCGGAGTGCGCGCCGCGATAGCGCGACTCGATGTACTCCTGCATGAGCACGTCCATCACCACGAGCCGGGGCTTGGCGCGCCGCATGAACGGCTTGACCATTGTCGCGTCCAGAGCGCGGAACACCTTCGCGTACCGGGCCTGCGGGTTCTCCAGCCGGGTGTGGATGGAGAGCAGCGCCGGCACCCGGCGCTTACGCGCGTAGAGCGCTGTCGCCCAGGTCAGGTCGAAGAACTGCCCGTGCTGGTGGATGACGTCCGGCCGGAAGTCGTCGAGCAGTGTGCGGACCCGTCGCAGCACGCTCGGCCGGCTGGTGAAGGAGATGTCGAAGCTGACTGCCAGCCGGGTCTCCGGCAGCATGAACGCCGGCAGCCGGACGATCCGCAGCCCGTCGCGCTCCTCGACCGCCGGAGCGTCCTGGTAGGCGGCGGTGAGCACCAGCACCTCATGCCCGGCGGCGGCGTAGCCGCGGGCGAGCGACTCGGACAGGTGGGAGCTTCCGCCGGCGCGCGGCGGGAAGAAGTTGTTGACGACTGCGATACGCACGGGAGGGGGACTCCTAGCTTTCCGCTACGGGGACGAACCGGACATCGCCGCCGTCCAACTCGACTGTGGAGACCACCCGAGCCGGGACCCCCGTCACGACCGCCCCCGGTGGCACGTCTCTGCTGACCACGGCGCCCGCGCCGACGACCGCACCGTCACCGATGGTGACGCCCATCATCACTGTCGCATTCGCCCCGATGAAGACGCGGTCGCCGATCACCACCGGCGCCCGGTCCACCGAAGCATAGGCACGACCCGATACGCAACGCCGGGCGGTGGAGTGGGTGTAGATCTGCGCTCCGCAGCTGATGTCGCACCCGGCGCCGATGGTCAGCCCGCCGGACCCGTCGATGACCGTGAAGGCGCCGATCCATGTCCCGGCGCCGATCACCGGCTCGCCGATCACCCAGGCGTGCGGGTTGTACGGATTCGCCGGGAGCCCGTGCGATGACGGACTCCCGGCGGACGACAACTGGGTCACGCCACCTCGGTCTTGATCAGGTCGGTCATCCCGTCCTCGACGGCGATGGTCGGCTCCCAACCGAGCACCTCGCGGGCCCGGGTGATGTCCGCGGCCCGGCGGCTGACCAGCACCTCACGAGGGCTGAACTGCGGCTCGACGTCGACGCCGACCGCCTTGATCAGGATCTCGGCGAGGGTGGCCACCGACGTGTCGATGCCGGTGCCGATGTTGACCGCCACATTGCCCTGCTCGGCCTCCAGCGCGGCGACGACGGAGCGGGCGATGTCGTGGACGTGGATGAAGTCCATCGACTGCTCGCCCTTGCCGTCGATGACCGGGGGCTGACCGGTCTTCAACCGCTTCACGAAGTGGTTGATCACCGAGGTGTAGTAGGCGGTCGGCTTCTGGCCCGGGCCGTAGACGTTGAAGAACCGCAGGGCGACCCAGTTCAGGCCCTTGCTGCGCTGGTAGAAGCCGAGCAGGTCCTCACCGGCCCGCTTCGAGATGCAGTACGGCGTGAGCGGGTCGAGCCGGTCGTCCTCGTGCATCGGCAGCTTCTTCGGGTCACCGTAGACCGAGGCCGACGACGCGAAGACCAACCGCTTGACGCCGTGGTCGGCGGCGGCGGCGAAGACGTTGTGGTTGCCGACCATGTTGATGTCGATCGACTCGTGCGGGTCGGCCTGGCTCTTGTTGATCGAGACCGCGGCGAGGTGGATCGCGTAGTCGCAGCCCTTCATGGCCGCGTGCACGGCACCGCCGTAGCGGACGTCCTGCTCGATCAGCTCGACGTCGCCGGTCGCCACCAGCTCCGCGATACGGTCCCGGTCGCCGCGGGTCATGTTGTCGAAGATGCGGACCCGGTAGCCCTTCTCCAACAGCATCGGTACCACGTGCAGGCCGATGAAACCAGCGCCTCCGGTGATGAAGACGGTCTGCTTCGACATGGCGGAGCGTGTCCTTCCTGGGGGATCAGCGGCTGGTGGCCGCGGAGTTGACGACGTCGATGAGCGTGGCCGCGACGGTCTCGACCTGGTCGTCGGTGAGGTTGGCGTGCATCGGGATGGCCAGGTGCCGGACGAACAGGTCCGCCGAGACCGGGCAGGGCGTGGTCTGGCCGTAGAGCGGCTGGGCGTGCGAGGCGTACGTGCCGAAGGTGCACTGCACTCCGCGCTGGCGCAGCTCCAGCGCGACCGCGCCCCGGTCGACCGAGGGGGCCAGGGTGACGACGTACGACTGCCAGGGGTGCTCGCGGTCCGGCGCCTCGTAGGGCGTCGTGATCAGCTCGTGGTCCTTGAGCAGCTCGCCGTAGCGGGCGGCGGTGCGACGCTTGGCGGCCAGCAGGTCCGGCAGCCGGTCGAGCTGGGCGAGCATGATCGCCGCGGAGATGTCGGAGAGCCGGTAGTTGTAGCCCAGCTCGGTGAAGGTCGGGATCGGCAGGTGCGACAGCTCGGCGCGGGTGAGCGCACCCTCCACGCCGTACGTGTGCAGCTTGCGGGCGTGCGCCGCGAGGTCCTCGCGGTCGGTGACGTACGCCCCGCCCTCGCCGGCGGTGATGCCCTTGCGGCCGTGGAAGCTGAAGGTGGCGATGTCGGCCAGGCTGCCGGCCGGGCGGCCCTTGTAGGTGGCGCCCGCCGAGCAGGCGGCGTCCTCGACCAGGAACAGCCCGTGCTTGTCGGCGATGGCGCGCAGCTCGTCGTAGTCCGCCGGCTGCCCGAACGCGTCGACGGCGATGATGCCGACGGTACGTGGCGTGATCGCGGCCTCGACGGCCGCCGGGTCGACGGTCCAGGTGTCCGGGCGCACGTCGGCGAAGACCGGCGTGGCGCCGGTCCACATCACGGAGTGGCCGGTGGCCGGGAAGGTGTAGTCGCCGACGATCACCTCGTCGCCGGGCTTGACCCCGAGGGTGAGCAGCGCGAGGTGCAGGGCGGAACCACAGTTGCTGGTGGCGAGGGCGTGCCGGGTGCCGGCGACGACGGCGAAGCGCTCCTCGAAACGACGGCAGGTGGGCCCGGAACCAGCGAGCCAGCCGGAGGCGAAGACCTCGGCGATGGCGGCGAGTTCGGCCTCGCCGACCGTGGGCTGACCGAGCGCGATGACCTCAGACATGTGACTCCCAGAGAGGATGGACCCGGAGCAGTCTAGGCCAAGCCCATGGGGGGTGGGCCAGTCGGGCGCGCGGGTGGGCTTGGTTACCATCGGTCGCGGCGTCGGGCGGGAGAGATGACATGACCAGGTTCGTGGTGGTGGGTGGCGGCATCGTCGGGCTGGCGGTGGCACACCGGCTGATGATCGACCGGCCCGGCGACTCGGTCACGGTGCTGGAGAAGGAGGCCGGCTGGGCGGCCCACCAGACCGGTCACAACTCGGGCGTCATCCATGCCGGCGTCTACTACAAGCCCGGCAGCCTGAAGGCCACCCTCTGCAAGGCCGGCAGCGCCTCGATTGTCGAGTTCTGCCGCGAGCACGGGCTGGCGCACGAGATCTGCGGCAAGCTGATCGTCGCCACCGACGGCGCGGAGCTGCCCCGGTTGCACGACCTGCACCAGCGCGCCCTTGCCAACGGCCTGCCGGCGCGGCTGATCGATGGTGCGGAGGCGGCCGAGTACGAGCCGCACGTGGCGGCCGTGGGCGCACTGCACGTCGCCTCGACCGGCATCGTCGACTTCGGCGCGGTCTGCCGCAAGCTGGCCGAACTGCTCGCCGAGGGCGGGGCGGACCTGCGCACCGGCACCGAGGTCACCGGGGTGGCCACCCGTCCGGAGGGTGTGGTCGTCACCACCAACCGCGGCGAGGTGACCGCGGACGTCCTGATCAACTGCGCCGGCCTGCACGCCGACCGGATCTCCCGGCTGGCGGGCGTGCCGACGCCGGTGCGGATCGTGCCGTTCCGCGGCGAGTACTACGAGCTGGTCCCGCAGCGGCAGGGGTTGGTGCGGGGACTGATCTACCCGGTGCCGGACCCGCAGTTCCCCTTCCTCGGGGTGCACCTGACCAAGATGATCGACGGCAGCGTGCACGCCGGCCCGAACGCGGTGCTGGCCACCGCCCGCGAGGGCTACTCCTGGGGCCGGATCAACGCCCGTGACATCTGGGACGAGCTCTCCTACCGCGGTCTCTGGGCGCTGGGTCGGCGGCACTACCGCTACGGCCTGACCGAGGTGACCCGGTCGCTGTCGAAGAAGCGCTTCGCGGACAGCCTGGCCCGCCTGGTGCCGGAGCTGACCCCGGCGGACATCGTCCGGGCCGGCGCCGGCGTGCGGGCGCAGGCGATCCTTCCCGACGGCGGCCTGGTGGACGACTTCCTGATCGTCGAGGCCGACCGGCAGGTGCACGTGCTCAACGCACCCTCCCCCGCCGCGACCAGCTCGCTGGAGATCGCCCGGCACATCGTCTCCCGACTTCCGGTCGACGCGCCGCGCTGAGAGCGCCGGGCCGCGCTGAGAGCGCCGCGCGTTCAGGCGCGCGTCGACGGGGCCACGACGTTCCGGTGCCGGGGTACGGCCGGTTCGGCGCCGAGCCCGGCGGCCACCGACTCGACCAGGGCGCCGAGGTAGCTGTCGGTGACCGGAGCGCGGGCGATGGCGAGCCGCCAGTAGAGCGGGCCGATGATGAGATCGACGGCGGCGTCCGGGTCGGTGTCGGCGGGCAGCTCGCCGCGCTGCACGGCGCGGGTGACCAGACGGCCGCCAACCTCCTGCTGGCGGGCGTGCAGCACCTGACGCAGGGTCTGGTCGATGGTCGGGTTTCGGGCGGCCTCAGCGAGCAGGTCGGGGATGATCTGCGAGGCCAGCGGATGCCGCAGCGCGTGCGCCACCGCCTGGAAGAGCAGCGCGAGGTCGCCGCGCAGGGTGCCGGTGTCCAGCACGGGCAGCTTGCCGTGCGCGGCCGAGGCCACCATTTCCAGCACCAGGTCGAGCTTGGAGTTCCACCGCCGGTAGACCGCTGTCTTGCTGACGCCTGCCCGCCGGGCCACCGCCTCGATGGAGAGCCGGCCGTAGCCGACCGCGGCGAGCTCCTGCATCAGCGCGCGCCGGATGGCCGTGGTGATCTCACCACGAAGCACCGCCGCGCCGGCCGGGGCCCGCCTCTTCTCGGTCGTCACCAGGGACTCTTCTCGCAGGTCACGACGACCAGAGTAGCGCAACGACGGTACGGTTGCGTCCCGACGTGTTTCGGACTACTGTCCACGCAGCGACGAGGCGGCGCTCCGCGCACAGCTCCCACTAGGATTCCATCGTCGCGAGCAACCCGTCGGCACGAAAGATCGGAGCGCCCTTTTCATGGCCACCACCGCGCTGGTCGACCCTGACACGGGCCTGACCCAGGCGCAGCTGGCCGCTCGGCACGGGCTCCGGGTCGCTGGTGAGCGACCCACCCTCGTCGAGTACAGCCGCCGACTGTGGGCCTACCGGCACTTCATCGCCGCGTACGCCAACGCCAAGCTGGTCGCCTCGTACAGCAACGCCAGACTGGGCCAGCTCTGGCAGGTGCTCACCCCGCTGACCAACGCCGCCGTCTACTACCTGATCTTCGGGGTGGTGCTGGCGCAGAACGACAGCATCCCGAACTTCATCGGTTACCTGACCACCGGCCTGTTCATCTTCAACTTCACCCAGAGCGCGGTGCTGGCCGGCACCCAGTCGATCAGCGGCAACCTGGGGCTGATCCGGGCCCTGCACTTCCCCCGCGCCAGTCTGCCGCTGTCCACCACGGTGACCCAGTTCCAGCAGCTGCTCGCCTCGATGGTGGTGCTGATCGGCATCGTGCTGGTCACCGGCGAGCCGCTCACCCTGAAGTGGCTGATGCTGGTGCCGGCCCTGCTGCTGCAGGCGGTGTTCAACGCCGGCGTGGTGCTGCTGGTGGCCCGGATGGGCGCCAAGGCGAGCGACCTGAAGCAGGTCATGCCGTTCATCATGCGCACCTGGATGTACGGCTCCGGCGTCCTCTACAGCGTCAGCCTCTTCGAGCGCCTGCCCGGCTGGGCGACCACACTTGTCCAGTTCAATCCGCTGCTGGTCTACATCGAGCTGGCCCGCTACGCGCTGCTCGATCAGCCGCCACTGCTCAACGAGTCGCTGACCCAGCTCTGGCTGGTCGCCGCTGGTTGGGCGCTGGTGGGCGGGATCGGTGGCTACATCTACTTCTGGCGCGGCGAACAGGAGTACGGCCGTGGTTGATCAAATGCATGCCACCGACGAGGCGACAGTGGCCCTGCCCGTGCTGGCGCCGGAACGGATCCCCACAGTGGTGGTGGACGACGCGCACATCATCTACCGGGTGCACAAGGGTGCCGCCGGTGGCACCACGCCGGTGGCCGCGCTGCGCCGGCTGGTCAAGCGCACGTCCGCCCCGAACGTGCGGGAGGTGCACGCGGTCAAGGGGATCTCCTTCACCGCGTACCGGGGCGAGGCGATCGGGCTGATCGGCAGCAACGGCTCCGGCAAGTCGACCCTGCTGCGGGCCATCGCCGGCCTGCTCCCGGTCAACCGGGGCGCGATCCACACCCAGGGGCAGCCCTCGCTGCTGGGCGTGAACGCGGCCCTGCTCAACGACCTCTCGGGTGAGCGCAACGTCACCCTCGGTTGCCTGGCGATGGGGATGCACCCCGACGACGTGGCCCAGCAGGCCGCGGGGATCATCGACTTCTCCGGGATCAACGAGCGGGGCGACTTCGCCAGCCTGCCGATGCGCACGTACTCGTCCGGCATGGCGGCCCGGCTGCGGTTCTCCATCGCCGCCGCCAAGAAGCACGACGTGCTGCTCATCGACGAGGCGCTCGCCACCGGCGACAAGGGCTTCCGCAAGCGCAGCGAGCAGCGGGTGCGGGAGCTGCGTGAGGGCGCCGGCACGGTGTTCCTGGTCAGCCACCAGCTCTCCTCGGTACGGGACACCTGTGAACGGACCATCTGGCTGGAATCCGGCGTCCTGCGGATGGACGGGCCCACCAACGACGTGATCCGGGCATACGAGGCGTACGCCAACAGCAAGTAGAGTGCCGGCGAACCTCCGGCATCGACATGGCGCCATGAACCCGCGTCGCCCGCGTGGGGGCGACGCGGTTCGCGCGTTAAGGTTCATTCCGTCGCCGCTCGGGCGGAACCTTCCGTTAAACACATCGCTGAGAGTGAGGATCCGGCAATGACGCAGGACCAGACCACTGGCCCGGACGCCACACCGGAGACCCCGGCACCATGGCGGCCCTCACGGACGGTGGCCGTGGTGCTGGCCGGCGGCACCGGGACCCGGCTGGGCCTCGGCATCCCGAAGCAGCTGCTGAAGATCGCCGGTAAGCCGATCATCGAGCACACGCTGGCGGTCTTCGAGGCCGCTCCCGAGATCGACGAGATCATCGTGCTGATGGCCACCGGGCACGTCGAGGACGCCCGGCAGATCGTCGAGAAGGCCGGCCTGCGCAAGGTCACCAAGGTGATCGAGGGCGGCGAGACCCGTAACGCGACCACCCGGATAGCGCTGGACGCGGTCGGCCCGGCGGACTGCAACATCCTCTTCCACGACGCGGTGCGCCCGCTGCTCAGCGGCCGGATCGTGCGCGAGTGCGTCAACGCGCTCTGGACCTACGACGCCGTGGACGTGGCCATCCCGTCCGCCGACACGATCATCCAGGTGGACGAGAACGACTGCATCACCGACATCCCGGTGCGCTCCCGGCTGCGCCGCGGGCAGACCCCGCAGGCGTTCCGCTCCCCCACCATCCGCGAGGCGTACCGGATCGCCGAGGGTGACCCGGACTTCGCCGCCACCGACGACTGCGGTGTGGTGCTGCGCTACCTGCCGGGCACCCCGATCAAGGTGATCGACGGCTCGGACGAGAACATCAAGGTCACCCACCCGGTCGACGTGCACCTGGCGGACAAGCTCTTCCAGCTCGCCGCCGCCCAGGCACCCCGGCTGACCGACCATCGCAGCTACACCGAGGAGCTGACCGGCCGCACCATCGTGGTGTTCGGTGGCAGCTACGGCATCGGCCACGAGCTGACCGAGCTGGCCCGGCGCCTCGGCGCCCAGGTCTTCCCGTTCAGCCGCTCCACCACCGGCACGCACGTGGAGCGGGCCGAGGACGTCGAGGCCGCGCTGAAGACCGCCTTCGAGGCCACCGGCCGGATCGACCACGTGGTGGTCACCGCCGGGATCCTGGAGAGGGGCGCCCTCGCCGAGATGGACGAGGAGACGATGGACCGGGTGCTCCAGGTCAACTTCGTCGGCCCGGTGACCATCGCCCGGCAGTCCCTGCCGTACCTCCAGCAGACCAAGGGCCAGCTGCTGCTCTACACCTCCAGCTCGTACACCCGGGGGCGGGCCCGCTACGCGCTCTACTCCGCCACCAAGGCCGCCCTGGTCAACCTCACCCAGGCGCTGGCCGACGAGTGGGCCGACGTCGGCGTACGGGTCAACTGCATCAACCCGGAGCGGACCGCCACCCCGATGCGGACTCGGGCCTTCGGCGAGGAGCCGGAGCACACCCTGCTCGCCGCGGAGGCCGTCGCCCAGTCCTCGCTCGACGTGCTGATCTCCGACCTGACCGGCCAGGTGATCGACGTACGCAGGGCGCCCGGCGACGGGCCCTCCGCGAGCGTGCCGGCCCAGTCGGGGCCGGGGCGGGTCGGTTCACCGGCCGGTGCGGCCTCCGTGAGCTGACCCTGACGGCGACGGACCCGGGACGGCAGCGAACGGAGCGACATGCGTGGTGATCTGGTCCGAAAGCTGGCCGCCCGGTGCCTGAGCACCGGCCTGGCCGTGCTGGCCTTCGTCGTGGTGGCGCTGACCGGCGCCACCGGATGGGGGCTGGCGCTGGCCGTCGCCGCGCTGGTCGCGGCGGCCGCGGAGCAGCGGATCCGGCCCGGCGCTGACCTCGTCGCCGAGACGACGCTGATCGGCGCCGCCGTCCTGGTCGGATACTCCCGGCGGCTGGACGATGGGCTGGATTCGGCGCTGGTCGCCACCGCGCTGGTCCTGCTGGGGCTGGTGCTGCTGGTGGGGCCGCTGCGGACCGCCGGCAACCTGGAGATCCGGGTGGCCAACCTGCCGGTGCGGGCCTGGACGCCGCTGATCGCCGACCAGCTCGGCACCGCCCTGCTCGGGCTGCTCGGCGCGGTGACGCTCGCCGCCGCGGTGGCTCTGCCCGCCTCCGTGGCGCTGGTCGCCAGCCTGTTGGTCGGCGCCGGAGCCGGGGCGGTCGCACTGGACCTGGCCCGGCGCCGCTTCCGGCCGGCCGGCCATGGTGGGGCGGTGGCGCGCGCGCTGCGCCGGCACCAGCCGGAGTTCCTGCTCTACTTCTCCGCGCCTCCCGGCTCGGAGTACCAGGTCACCATGTGGCTGCCGTACCTGGAGCGGATCGGCCGGCCGTTCATGGTCGTGCTGCGCGAGCCCGAATTTTTGGCGCCGATCGCCGCGGCCACCACCGCACCGGTGGTCTACTGCCCCACCCTCCGGGCGTTGGACGAGGCGCTGGTGCCGAGCCTGCGAGCGGCGTTCTACGTCAACCACGGGGCGAAGAACAGCCACTGCATCCGGTTCACCCAGCTCACCCACGTGCAACTGCACCACGGCGACAGCGACAAGGCGCCGAGCGCCAACCCGGTGTCGGGCATCTTCGACCGGATCTTCGTGGCCGGCCCGGCGGCGATCGACCGGTACGCCCGCGCCGGGGTGCAGATCCCGGCGGAGAAGTTCGTGGTGGTGGGCCGCCCGCAGGTCGAATCGATCGAGGTACGCCCGGAGCCCGTCCGCGGCCTGGCCTTCCCGACCGTGCTCTACACCCCGACCTGGACGGGGCACCACGCCGACGCCGACTACTGTTCGCTGCCGGTCGCCGAGGACCTGCTGCACCGGTTGCTGGAGCGCGGCGCCACGGTGATCCTGCGGGCCCACCCGTACACCGCGCACAACCCGGCCTCGGCCCGGCAGCTCGGCCGGTTGACCGAGCTGCTGCTCGCCGACCGGGCCCGCACCGGGCGGCAGCACGTGGTCGGCGCGGCGGCCCGGGAGTTGAGCCTGACCGAGTGCGTCAACCGGTCCGACGCCCTGGTCTCCGACGTGTCCGGGGTGATCTCGGACTACCTCTACTCCGGCAAGCCGTACGCCGTCACCGACATGGGCGACGAGGGCGAGCACTTCGTGGAGAACTTCCCGCTGGCCGGGGCGGGCTACGTGCTGCGCCGGGACATGTCGAATGTGGACGAGGTGCTGACCGCGCTGCTGGACACCGATCCGGCGGCCGAGAAGCGCTGGGTCACCCGCCGTCACTACCTGGGTGACTTCCCCGTCGAGTCGTACGCCGAGGCGTTCCTGACCGCCGCCCGCCGGGAGCTGGCGCCGACGAAGACCCTCGCCGCGCCCGCGCCGCTCTAGCCGGCCAGGGGCCGCCGGACGGCTCAGCGGTACGCGTCCAGCAGCGCCAGCACCGCCCCCGGGTTCTCCACGTGCGCGTTGTGCCCGAGCCCGGGCAGCGTGACGACCGGTACGCCGAACTCCTTGAGCTGCGCGTCGGTGACCATCGGGTCCTGCTCGCCGCGGGCCAGCACCACCGGCACGTCGGTCGCCGCCACCAGCGCGGCGAGGTCGAGATCGCCGACGGCGAACGCGGCCGGATCCATCGCGAGGCGCCACCGCCCGTCGACCTGGCGCAGCCCGGCGTCCACCACCGGGTGGTCGGGCGGGATCAGGCCGGCGAGCCCGGAGACGCGCAGGTAGCGACGGGCCGCCTCGCTGCGGCTGGCGAACCAGCTGATCGGGCGCACGGCCAGTTCGGCGGCGCGGGTCAGCTCGTCGGGTGACCAGACAGCCTTGATGCCCAGCCCGACCACCGCGTCCACCGGCAGTCCGGCGGCACGGGCGGCCAGCGCCAGGCCCACCACCCCGCCCAGTGAGTGCCCGAGCACGACGATCCGGTCGTCGGGGGCGAGGCCGTGGGCGATCCGCTCGGCGAACCCGGCGAAGGAGTACGACGGCAGCGGGGCCGACCAGCCGTGACCGGCGAGGTCCGGCGCCAGCCACCGCCCCGGCCAGTGCTGCTCCAGCAGCGGCGCCCAGGGCAGCCAGACGTCGCCGGTCGCCCCCATCCCGTGCAGCAGCAGCAGGACCGGCCCGCGGCCGGTGTGACCACCAGATTCATCCACCACGGCCGCAGTCTCCCACGGTTCGCCGACGGGTACGAGAGTCCTCGTCGGCGGGACGAGGACGAACCACCTCGCGCGGTACGGCTTCACCTGCAACATGGAAAACGCGGCGGGCGCCGGCCCCTCGTGGGGGACGGCGCCCGCGGCGGCTGCGCCCGGGTCAGGCGGAGTAACCCCGAGTGGCGATCCAGTTCGCCAGGTCGATCGTGGTGATCCAGTACGACGGGTCGGCGGCGTTCGCCGAGTCGGCGATCCGCACGGTCCGGCCGTTGTCCTTGTAACCCACCACGGCGATGTAGTGCCCGCCGCCGTAGGAGTGCCAGCCACCATCGGTGTCGGTGGCGTCGCCGACGACGTTGGCCACCACGCCCCGGCCGGCGGTGATCGCCGCGACCACGTCGGCCTGGAGCCGGTCCATCTGGGCCGGGCTGGGCGCACCGGCGAACATCCGGGTCCGGTACGGGGAGCCCTTCACCTCGGCGTTGAGCACCCGGGTGGTGTCCAGGGCCGAGTTGGTGCCCATCTCGGTGGTGCCCAGCTCGACGGCGAGCTCGTCCTGGGTGCGGTCGATACCGGTGGCGCTGAGCGCGTTGCGGGTGGCCGCCGGTCCACAGTTGTAGTACGTGTTCTGCGCCTGGTAGTCGTAGTCGAGCACCTTGGTCGCCGGCGGCTTCGGCGCCGGCTTACGGGTCAGGTCCGGGTTGCCGCTGGCCTTGGCGGCGGGCGACGCGGCGGCGCTGGCCGTCGGGGCGGCGGTGCTCGGCGAGGTGCTGGCCGAGGGGGACGCGACGCGGGCCTCGCCGCGGGACGCGACGGTGTCGCTGCGCATCTCGGCGACAGTGGTCGCGGTGTGCTGGCTGGCCGGGGCGTCGTCGGCGCCGGCGATCAGGGCGCCGGTGGTGGTCGCGAGCGCCAGGGCAGCGGCGGAGGCGGCGACGATCTGGTAGGGACGCTCGGTGGCCAGACGACGGAGCTGACGCTTCAGGGTGTGCTTCACGGGGTCCTCCACGGATCAGGGGGAGAGCGGCACACCGGGCCGGACCGATATCCGGGCAGGCGCCATCGCGCGGACCGTGGTCCGCGGGTGGTGAACCGCTCAGGGGTGTGCCCGGCGTGGCCGGGCGGGAGAGGCGGTGACCCGGGGGGTCAGCTCACCGGACGGATGAGCGGGGGCACCGCGGCGCCGTGGAGGCGGGGGAACAACCGGGGGGTGGAGAGGTGCTGCACGAGGATGGAACTCCTTCCGACACCGCCTACCGGGTTAGCTGACGGATTCGGGCGGGAAGATCGCCCTACCGCGGGCCGTGGCTCGCGGATTCACCCCGGACTTACTGATGGTTCCCCGGTTCGTTGATCACGATTGAGCGGGTCGGCGCGGCGTCGCCTCTTGCGATCGGTTACCGCACCGGACGGGACGACACTACTGGCCGGCCCAAGCCCTGCCAAGCCAGGTTCACCTGCGTAAACCTGAAATTGAGCGCCGATTTCTGCGCGTATTGCCACTGACGTGACTCGATGGGACAACCGGTTACGGTGGCGCCTACGGTCGACAACCAGACAGGCCGGCGACAATGCCGCCGGATTTGCGCGAACATTGCGCCGGATCGTGCCGACTGCCCGATCCGATGCCGGTGTGAGCGGGCTCACGCCCCTTGCGGGGCATTTCCGGTCAGCCCACCCGGGCCGGGCGCCAACGCGCCGCGGTCGCCGGACGCGCCGCCGCGGTCGCTGCCGGCCGGACCGGCACCCGGACCGGCCGCAACCGGGCCGCCGCCGCGTACGCCTCCTCGGCGAGCGTGCGGGCCGCCTCGGCGGCCAGTTCCGCGTCCCGCCAGGTGGACCGTTCGCGCTCGGCGGCGGCCCGGTGCTCGGCCAGCTTGCCGTCCCGGACAGCGCGGCTCAGCAGCACCTCCTGCTCGACCGGGTGCCGCCGGGGATCCCAGCCGTTGCGGTGTGCGAAAACGTCGGTGAGCTGACGCATCGACAGGTCACCGCGCCAGTGCGCCGCCATCGCCGCCCGGTGCAGGTAACGCTCCCGGGCGGCGTACTCCGTCGGGGAGCGCGGCGTGCGCGGGGTGGGCAGCGAACCGGCGCCGGCGAACCGGCGGGCGGCCCGGTCCGCCTCCTCGTACCCGGCCCAGGCCCGCTCGGCCGTCTCCTGCGCGGCCAGCCAGTCGGCGCGGCGTCGGCGGGCGGTCTGCGCCGCGCCGGCCGCGGCGACGGCCACCTCCTCGGCGTACCGCCGCAGGTCCGCCGCCTCGACGGCGGCCAGTTCCCGGGCCGTGGGCGCACGGGACTCCTCGTTGGTCGGCCGGTCCCGCTCGGGGCGGGCGATCAGCACGGTGAGCACGGTCAGGGCCAGCAGGAGCAGTGCCGACCAGATGGCGGCGGCCTGCGGAACCTCGGTCAGGAACCGGTAGAGGACGGTATCCATGATCGGCACCTCCGGGGGGGGGGGGGGGGGGGGGGGGAAGATCGCTGCGGTGGGAAGCCGCACGGCCGACCCGGGCCGGGACCATCGTGGCGGGCCACGGTCCGGCGGGCGGGTGTGCGGAAGTAAGTGATCGACAGGCGTGGTGGGACGTCGTCCCGGTGGCTCAGAGCCGCGGCGGGGCCCGGGACGCCCGGGTGGCCGGATCGGCGGTGCGCGGCGATCGACGCGGACCGGTCCCGACCGCGGAGGCACCGGCCTCCGCCCGCACGGCGGCCTCGACTGCGGGTGCCGCCGGGGGCGCGTCCAGCGAGATCGGCGAAGCGGTGTGGTCGACGACGACCGGAGTCGCCAACTCGGCGGCGCCCGCGGGGGCGACCCATCCGGACGACGAGGAGCCCGAGGACACCGCCGAGGCTGGCGGGGCGGCCGACGCGGGTGACGCGCCCGAGCCGACGGCCAGGGCGGCGACCACGGCGAGGCTGGTCAGTATCCGGGTCGCCCAGCGCGCCACCCACCACAGCGGACAGGTGAGCGCGACGGGAGGCACGTCCCCACGCTACCCGCGGTGCCGACCGAGCGCATCGACGCCGGGCGTGTCGGAAACCGCCGCGCCGCCGGATCCGACCAGCGTGGACGCTCGTCGAGGACGTCGAGCGGCGGGCCGCTCAGCGGTCGGCGTACGCCGATCGGCGCTCGGTGTCGGCCGCCCCGCGCCGCTGGCGCGGCAGGACCGGAGCGGACCCGGCGTCGGCGGTCTCGGCGCGGCCGGACCCGGCCTCGACCGGCGGACGGCGGCGGCGCGCCCACCGGCGCATCATCGGCGTCTCCACGTATCGGTGCAGCAGCCCGGCGAGGAGCAGCGTCACCAGCAGGAAGCCGACCACCACCGCGGGACCCCGCCAGCCGGTGAACCCGCCGCCCCAGTCCCCGGTCCAGCGCAGCACTGTGGTCATCACCAGGACGTGCACCAGATAGAAGGAGAACGACACCTCCCCCAGCCACACCAGCGGGCGCGAACGCCACGGTGAGCGCCGGCCGCGCACGTCAGCGTCCGCGGCAGCGGTGATGACCAGCAGGTACGCCACCGCGAGCAGGGTGGTCCACAGCTCGGCGCGGATCCACTGCGCGGCGACCACCCAGGTGACCACGAAGATCACGCTGGCACCGGCCAGCCCGGGTCCCCGCCAACTGCCCCGACGCATCAGCTCGGCCGCCGCCGCGCCCATCCAGAACTCCAGCGACCGCACCGGCGGGAAGATCTGGGTGAACCACCACCGGCTGGCCTCCGGTACCAGGGCCTGGGCCGGCCAGAGCGCGAGGATCAGCAGCGGCACCGCGACGACCAGCGCCCAGAGCAGCGCCGGCCGGGCCCGGCGCAGCAGCGGCAGCGCCAACGGCAGGCAGAGGTAGAAGAAGAACTCGCAGGACAGCGACCAGCTCACCGTGTTGACGCTGTAGAACCAGCCGGGCCTCGGGTCCCAGGCCTGAAGCAGCAGCAGGTTCTCCACAGCGGCGAGCGGGGAGATCGGGTCGGCGAACCAGAGGGCGACCAGCAGCGCGGTTGCCCAGAGCACCAGGTGGTTCGGGTAGATCTTGACGACCCGCCGGCGCCAGAAGTCACGCCGACGCTGACCGGGCCGGGCCGACCAGACCAGCACGAAACCGCTGAGGATGAAGAAGAACTGCACGCCGGACAGGCCCAGGGTGAACAGCGCGTCGACCACTGCCCGGTAGTCGGGCTCGGCGACGATCCGCATGGTCCCGGCATGGAAGCCGAACACGAGCAACGCGGCGATCCACCGCAGCCCGGTCAGCGAGGGCAGCCGGTCCGCCAGGTCAGCGCTCGGAGCGGCTCGACCGGCGGGCGCGGGGACGGTCACGCCGGGCTCGCGATGGACGGCCGGCTCCCCAACATGCACGTCTCCTCCGTCGACCTCGGCGGACGGCCCCACGAGCGCGTCCAACGGCGGGCCGCGGTCCCGGCGCCGCCCCGACCGGGCACCCTACCGGCGGTGGCGACACCCGTCACCTCGGCGATGGTGACGCTTGTGTTTGTTCCGGGCGACCCGTGTCTTAATATTCCGGGACCCGGAGGTGACGGCGCGCCAGTCTGTCGAAGCCTGGGCGGCGCTGTGCCCGGGCGCCAGCAGACGAGAGGTGAACCCCCCATGCACCAACGGATTCTGATGCGGGCGAAGAAGGGCCCCTTCGACGTCTACTCCCCGGAGGAGGCGTTCGAAGGCAACTGGATCGGCGAGAACAACGGCAACCTGGTGTTCAGCCACGCCGCCCACAAGATCCTGCGTACCAGCACCGCCGAGATCACCTCGACCGGCTTCAAGATCGACCTGCGCGACGTCGACCGCATCAACGAGCAGTACGACGTCTACGTCATTCCGCTGGCCAACGCGTTCCGCCGCAGTTACGCGCACCGCCTCGAGGCGATGACCAAGTTCATCGAGCGGTTGAAGATCCCGGTGGTGGTGCTGGGGGTGGGCGTACAGACCAACGTCGCGGGTGACCGGGAGTACCTGCGCCCGATCGACGAGGTGGTCAGCCGGTTCGTCCGGGCGGTGCTCAACCGCTCGCACAGCATCGGCGTGCGCGGCGAGATCACCGAGGGCTACCTGCGTACGTTGGGCTTCTCGGCGGTCGACGTGATCGGCTGCCCGTCGATGTTCCTGCACGGCGACACCCTCGGGGTGGAGAAGGGCAAGGCGGTGCTGGAGCCGCACGACCGGGTCGCCCTGACCGTCTCGCCGTACGTGAAGTCCATGGGGAAGATCATCGCCGCGCACCAGCGGCGCTACCCCAACCTGCGCTACCTCCCGCAGGACCTGAAGACCCTGGGCACCCTGCTCTACGGCGACGCCCCGGAGGACCGGGGGAAGACCAGCACCATCCCGATCCACAGCACGCACCCGCTGTTCACCGAGGACAAGGTGCGGATGTTCCTCGACCCGTGGACCTGGATGGACTACCTCGCCGGCTTCGACTTCGCCTTCGGCACCCGCATCCACGGCACCATCACGGCGCTGGTCGCCGGTACGCCCGGGTACCTGTTCGCGCACGATTCGCGCACCCTGGAACTGGCCCGCTACTTCGACATCCCGCACCGGGTGATGAAGGACGTGCCGGCCGACGTCGATGCCGCCGACCTGTACGAGGAGGCCGACTACACGGCGTTGAACAACGGTCACAAGGCCCGGTACAACACCATGCTGTCCTTCCTGGCCAAGCACGATCTCGGCAACTCGTTCGCCGACGGCGACAGCGCCGGTCGCTTCGACGCGCAGGTCCGGGCCACCACCTTCCCGCCCGCCGTACGCCCGGCCGCCGCCACGGCGACGGAGGAGCTGCTGGCCCGGGTGCAGTGGCTGCACGACCGCAACGGTGAGCTGCGGCGCGAAATCGAGGCGTTGGGAGAGCAGCGGCTGCGGGCCCGGGTCCGGCGGGCCCTGCCCGAGCCGGTGCGCCGCATCCTCAAGCGTTAACCCCGTGCTGGACCGCTGTTCAGGCGGCCCACGCTCGGGCGCCACGTGAGGTTCCGAGGCCGTCCATCCGCGTCGTCAATGGTGACGAGGTGGTCTTCGAGCCGGCGCACGCCCCGCACCGGCTGCAGGCCCCACGGCCAGAACGAGAAGAGCAGCGCCGCGGCGCAGACCGCGCCGATCAGCAGCGCCACGGCCAGCACCAGCCGGCGGGCGCCACCGTGAGGCTGGTGGGGCTGCTAGGCACTGGTCGTCTCCTCGCCACACCGTCCGCCCGGACCGGGCGGAGCCGCCTCACGCTGGGGCCGCACCGACGATGTCCGGCGACACCGACGTGTGCGCCAGGTGACCAACGGGCGAAGAGACTCCCCTGGTCGTACACCTGTGCCAACGCGGCGGGTAGGGTGGGCATGTGTCCGAGCTCGCCTACCAGCCGTCGATGCTGGATCTCGCCGCCGCGGAGCCGTCGCTCGGCCCGCTGGTCGGGCGGCTGCGGAGACAGCTCTCCCGGGGCGCCTGGGTGGACCACCTGCCCGGCTGGGTCGCCGGCTCGGACGCGGTCTTCGACACCCTGCTGCGGGACGTGCCCTGGCGGGGCGAACGGCGCACGATGTACGACACCGAGGTGGAGGTCCCCCGCCTGCTCTCCTGGTACGGGCCGGACCGGCCGCTGCCGCACCCGCTGCTGACCGAGGCACGCACCGCGCTCACCCACCACTACGCCCCCGAGTTGGGCGAGCCGTTCGTCACCGCCGGCATGTGCCTCTACCGCTCGGGGCGGGACAGCGTCGCCTGGCACGGCGACACCCACGGCCGCTCCGCGCACACCGACACGATGGTCGCCATCGTCTCCTTCGGCGCGCCGCGGCCGCTGCTGCTGCGCCCGCGCGGCGGGGGCGCGAGCCTGCGGTTCCCACTCGGGCACGGCGACCTGGTGGTGATGGGAGGCTCCTGCCAGCGCACCTGGGAGCACGCCATCCCGAAGACCGCCCGGCCCGTCGGCCCCCGGGTCAGCGTCCAGTTCCGGCCCGCCGGCGTCTCCTGAGCCGCGCACCGGCGACGCGCGCGGGCAGGCCGAGCGGGTCGACGAGACCGTCCACTCGGCCGCTCGACCCCAGCCATTCGGCCCGGGGTCCGCAGGACCGGGGCCGATTTGGTCCTTTCAGATAGGTGAACGGCAGTTTGCGGCATTGACACGCCGCTGTTGGCGCCGGCGCCGGTCCCCCCATGGCGAAGGAAAGCCGTGTTAGCTTGACGGCCAATCACTCTCCGCAGTTTCCTGGAGCGCTCCGTGCCCGTTGGACGCCTGATCGCCCGATCCGTCCGCACCACTCGCACCCTCGTCGACCTGCTGCGTCGCCACGTCGGGCTCACCGTCGTGGTCGCCGCGGGCATCACGCTGCGGATCGTGACGATGATCGCCTACCAACCCGCACTGTGGTTCCAGGGCGACTCCGGCACGTACGTGCGGCTGGCCCGACAGTGGCCGGCCATGCCACCCCGCTGGCCGTTCGCGTGGCTGCTCAAGGCGTTCGAGTGGAGCGGCACGTTCATCTCGGTCGTGGCGGTGCAGCACCTCGCGGGCGTCGCCCTCGCCGTCGCGACGTACCTGGTGCTGCGCCGGATCGGCGTCGGCCCGTGGGTGGCCACCCTCGCGGTGACCCCGGTGCTGCTCGACGCCACCCAGTTCACACTGGAGCAGTACCTGCTCACCGAAACACTCTTCACCACCGCCCTCGCGGTCGCGGCGCTGCTGCTGGTCCGGCGGGAACGACCCGGGACGGCAGCGAGCCTGGTCGCGGGCGTGGCCGTCGCGCTGGGCATGGCGACCCGACCCACCGGTGTGGTCGCCATCGGCGCGCTGCTGCTGTTCCTGCTGCTGCCATGGCGGGGCTGGCGGGCGCCGACCGCGTTCCTGCTCGGCATCGTCGCCCTCTTCGGTGCCGCCTTCGTCGGCATCGGCTCCGTGAAGGGCGCACTCGGCCTCGAAGGCGGCCGGTTCCTCTATGGACGAACCGCGCACTTCGCCGACTGCGACCGGCTGGAACTGCGCCCCGGCCTGCGCAAGCTCTGCCCGGTGCAGCCGCTGGACCAACGACCCGACCGGCCGGACTGGTACATCTGGAACATCAAGAGCCCGATCCTCCAGGCCGAACGACCCGAGGACCTCGACGAGTTCGCCCACGAGGTGATCAAACAGCAGCCGGGCGACTACCTGGCCGCGGTCGCGTCGGACAGCGCGCGCTACTTCTGGCCGACCCGGCTCAAGCCGATGGAGCAGTGCCTGGCCAACTGGTGGCGACCGCAGCCGGCCCCGAGCGACTGGGCCGCCGACTTCAACTGCGTACCGCGCACCGCCAGCCCCGGCTACCAGCCGACTCCGGCGCCGTCCAGGGACGTCGAGGCGAACGCGGCGAGCCGTTTCCTGCACGAGTACGGCCGATACGGCGTGACCCCGGCGCCGGCCATGGCCGCCATGCTCCTGATCGCGCTGGTCGGCGCGGTGTGGCCGCGCCGGGGCCGGCTACGGCTCAGCATGATCGCCCTCCTGTACGCCAGCATCGGCGTCGGGATCATGGTCTTCTCCGTCGCCACCTCCATGTTCGACCACCGCTACGGCCTGCCGGCGCTGGCGTTCCTCCCGGTCGCCGCCGCGGTCGGCTGGCAGCGGCTGCGATCGACACCAGTCTCGACGGACCGGCACACGCCGGCCGACGACGAGCCCGAACGGCTCGCACCCACCATCTCGTCCGAAAGCAACGGGGATCATGACGAACGAACGGGAGATCGAGGTCACGGTACTGCTGCCGTGCCTCAACGAGGCTGAGACGCTGGAGACCTGCGTCCGCAAGGCACTGCGCTCGCTCGAGGAGTGCGGGGTCGTCGGGGAGGTACTGGTCTCCGACAACGGTTCCACCGACGGGTCACAGGAGATCGCCGAGCGGGCCGGCGCCCGCGTGGTGTCCGCTCCGATCCGCGGCTACGGCGGCGCCCTGCTCAACGGAATCGAGCAGGCCCGCGGCCGGTACGTCATCATGGCCGACGCGGACGACTCGTACGCGTTGTCGGACCTCGGGCCGTTCATCGAGGCGCTGCGCGCCGGGCACGACGTCGTCATGGGCAACCGGTTCCGGGGCGGAATCGCGGCCGGCGCCATGCCGCCGCTGCACCGGTACCTGGGCAACCCGGTGCTCAGTTGGCTCGGTCGGGCGCTCTTCGGCCTGCGCGAGGTCCGGGACTTCCACTGCGGCATGCGCGGCTTCGACGCCGAGCGGGTCCGGGCGCTCGGGCTCTGCATGCCGGGCATGGAGTTCGCCTCCGAGCTGGTGGTGCGGGCCGCGCTGGCCGGCTACGACATCGTCGAGGTGCCGACCACCCTCTCGCCGGACGGGCGGTCCCGGCCGCCACACCTGCGCACCTGGCGGGACGGCTGGCGGCACCTGCGGTTCCTGCTGGTGTTCGCCCCGCGCAAGACCCTGGTCCGGCCGGGCGCGTCGCTCACCCTGCTCGGGCTGGTCGGCGCCGGCGCGCTCACCCCGGGCCCGCTGTCGCTGGGCCCGGTCCAGCTCGACGTCAGCACCCTGGTGTACGCGTGCCTGATGGTGATCGTCGGCGTGCAGCTCATGCTCTTCGGCGGACTGGCCGAAATCTACGGCCGGCAGGAGCGGCTCGTCCCCCAGCGCGCGTCGGACCGCTGGATCCGCCTCCTGCGGCTGGAGACCAGCGTCACCACCGGCCTGCTGCTGCTCGCCGCCGGCGCGGCGGGCACCGTCGGCGCGGTCTCCTACTGGGGACTGGACGGCTTCGGCGACCTCAACCCGGGCGACACGCTGCGAGTGGTGCTGCCGTCGGCCACCGCGATCGCGCTCGGCGTGGTCGTGCTCTTCTCCGGGCTGGTCGGCAGTCTCCTCACGCTCCGCCCGGCGTACCCGGCGCCGACGATCGTCCGGCAGCCCGGCCCGGAACGTGAGCGTGAGCGAGTCCCCAGCACCACGTAACCCAGCCGCCCCACCCCCGCCCCGTTGATCATGAAGTTGTTGCCGTCGACACCGGCGTGTCGCGGCAATAACTTCATGATCAACCCGAGGTGGTGTGGGGTGGGGCCCCGGAGGATTGGGGGTGGGTGGGTCAGTCGCGTTCGATCAGGTGGCCGACCACCGTCGGGCCGAGCATCACGGCGAAGCCGGAGCCGTCGCGGCGCGGGTCGGCGGCGGGCAACTCGACCGGTTCACCCGTGCCGGTAGCGCCCACCGGCCGCGGCCCCACCCAGGCGACGACCACATCCGTCTCGTCCTTGAGGAAACGGTGCGCGCGCACACCGCCGGTCGCCCGACCCTTCGCCGGATACGCCTTGAACGGCGTCACCTTGACCGTCGCCCCGGTGGACGTGACCACCATCGGCTCTCCGTGGCCCGGGTCGTCGGTGCGCACCGCACCGAAGTAGACCACCCGCGATCCGGCGGGCAGGTTGATGCCGGCCATGCCGCCACCCTTGAGGCCCTGCGGGCGGACCAGCCCAGCGGCGAAGCGCAGCAGCGACGCCTCCGAAGTGACGAAGGTCAGCGTCTCGGCGCCGTCGGTCAGCCAGGTCGCCCCGACCACCTCGTCACCGTCCCGCAGGCCGATCACCTCGAACTCGTCGGAGCGCACCGGCCACTCCGGCGCGCAGATCTTCACCACGCCCTGCCGGGTGCCGAGCGCCAGCCCCGGCGAACCGTCCGCCGGCCCGCCGAGCGGGGCCAGGCCGACCACCGTCTCCCCCGCCTCCAGCGGCACCAGCTCGGCGGCGGACATGCCGCCCCGCAGCGACACCGTGCCGGCCTGCTCGGGCAGCACCGGCAACGGCAGCACGTCGATCTTGAAGGCCCGGCCGGCGCTGGTCACCAGCAGCACCCGACCGCGGGCGGTGGAGTGCACGATCGCGCGGACAGTGTCGTGCTTGACCCGGCCGTTGCGGCGACGCCCCTCGGCGCTCTCCTCCGACTCGGCCGCGGTCCGGGCGACCAACCCGGTCGCTGACAGGATCACCTGACACGGGTCGTCGGCGACCTCCAGCGGCCCGGCCGGCGCCGACGCGGCCAGCACCTCCTTGAGGTCACCATCGACCAGCGTGGTGCGCCGTTCGGTGCCGAACTGCTTGACCACGGCCGCCAGCTCGTCGGAGACCAGCTTCTTGAGCACCTTGTCGTCGTCGAGGATCGTGGACAGCTCGGCGATCTCCGTGCGCAGCCGCTCCTGCTCGGCCTCCAGCTCGATCCGGTCGTACTTCGTCAGGCGGCGCAGCGGAGTGTCCAGGATGTAGGTGGCCTGGATGTCGGAGAGGCCGAACTGACTCATCAGCCCGTCCTTCGCGGCCTGCGCGTCGTCACTGCCCCGGATCAGCCGGACCACCCGGTCGATGTCCAGCAGCGCGATCAGCAGGCCGTCGACCAGGTGCAGCCGCTCCTGACGCTTGCGGCGGCGGTACGAGCTGCGCCGGGTGACCACCTCGTACCGGTGCGCCAGGAACACCTCCAGCAGCGCCTTCAACCCAAGCGTGCGGGGCTGCCCGTCCACCAGCACCAGGTTGTTGACACCGAACGACTGCTCCAGCGGGGTGAGCCGGTAGAGGTCGGCGAGCAGGGCCTGCGGGTTGACACCGACCTTGCACTCGATGACCAACCGGGTGCCGCTCTCCCGGTCGGTGAGGTCCTTGACGTCGGCGATACCGGTCAGCCGCTTGGTCTTGGTGACCTCGTTGGTGATCGCCGCGATGACCTTCTCCGCGCCAACGCCGTACGGCAGCTCGACCACGGTGATCGCCTGGCGCCCGCGGCTGCCCTCGAGGGGGCCGATCTCCACCTTGCCGCGCATCCGCACCACACCGCGCCCGGTCTCGTACGCCCGGCGCACCTCGTCCAAGCCGAGCAGCACGCCGCCGGTGGGCAGGTCGGGGCCGGGGACGAACTCCATGAGCTTGTCCAGGGTGGCGTCCGGGTGGTTGATCAGCCAGCGGGCGGCGGACACCACCTCGGCCAGGTTGTGCGGGATCATGTTGGTGGCCATCCCGACCGCGATCCCGGACGCGCCGTTGACCAGCAGGTTGGGGAAGGCGGCCGGCAGCACGGTCGGCTGGGTCAGCGAGCCGTCGTAGTTGGGCTCGACGTCGACGGTGTCCTCGCCCAGCTCACCGACGAGCAGCATCGCCTCGCGCGACATCCGCGCCTCGGTGTAGCGCGCCGCCGCCGGCCCGTCGTCCGGGGAACCGAAGTTGCCGTGCCCGTCGATCAGCGGGACGTTGAGCGAGAAGTCCTGCGCGAGGCGGACCATCGCGTCGTAGATCGCAGTGTCGCCGTGCGGGTGGTACTTACCCATGACGTCGCCGACCACCCGCGCGGACTTCACGTGCCCACGGTCGGGTCGGTAGCCCTGCTCGTACATCGACCAGAGGATGCGCCGGTGCACGGGCTTGAGGCCGTCGCGGGCGTCGGGCAGGGCGCGGGAGTGGATGACCGAGAACGCGTACTCCAGGTAGGAGTCGGAGACCTCGGTGACCAGCGGGTTGTCGAAGACCCGCGCGCCGGCCTGGTCGAACGAGGAGAGGTCGACCTTGTTTTCCTTGCGGCGTGCCATGACTCAGCTTTCCCCTCGGACGGTACCCGTGCTCATGCGTCGATCGCCTCGCGGTCGACGCGGTCGGCGGAGTCGATGAGCCAGTTGCGGCGCGGCTCGACCTTCTCGCCCATCAGCAGTTCGAGGATCCGCTCGGCGGCGTCCACGTCGTCGAGGGTGATCCGGCGGACGGCGCGGGTGGCCGGGTTCATCGTGGTGTCCCACAGCTCGTCGGCGTCCATCTCACCGAGGCCCTTGAACCGCGGGATCGGGGTGACGATCTGCTTGCCGGACTTCTCCAGCTTGCGGACCGTCGCCTCCATCTCCGCCTGGGTGTAGGTGTAGGTGGTCTGCGGGTTGCGACCCTTGGTGGTGATCTTGTGCAGGGGTGGCATCGCGGCGTAGAGCCGGCCGGCCTCGATCAGCGGGCGCATGTACCGGGCGAAGAGGGTGATCAGCAGCGTACGGATGTGCGCGCCGTCCACGTCCGCGTCGGCCATGATCAGCACCCGGCCGTAGCGCAGGGCGGAGAGGTCGAAGGTGCGCCCCGAGCCGGCGCCGAGCACCTGGACGATCGCCGCGCACTCGGCGTTGTCCAACACCTGCTGGAGGTTGGCCTTCTGCACGTTGAGGATCTTGCCGCGGATCGGCAGCAGCGCCTGGTATTCCGAGGAGCGGGCCATCCGGCTCGTCCCGAGGGCGCTGTCGCCCTCGACGATGAAGAGCTCGCTGCGGTCGATGCCGGTGGCACGGCAGTCGACCAGCTTCGGCGGCATCGACGCGCCCTCCAGGGCGGTCTTGCGCCGGGCGGCGTCCTTCTGCTGCTTCTGGGTGAGCCGGACCCGCGCCGCGTCGACGACCTTCTGCAGCACTGTGCGCGCCTCGGCCTTGGTGCGCTTGTCCTCCAGCCAGGCCTTGAGGTGCGCCTCGACCAGCGTGTGGATCACCTTGGTGATGCCCGTGGTGGAGAGCTCGTCCTTGGTCTGCGAGGTGAACTGCGGCTCGGGGATGCGCACGTGCACCACGGCGGTCATCCCCTCCAGGACGTCGTCCAGGGTGGGTGGCTCCTCCTTGGCCTTGAGCAGCCCGCGCGTGTTGCGGACGGCGTCGGCGAGGGTGCGCGCCAGGGCCCGCTCGAAGCCCTTGCGGTGCGTGCCGCCGTGCGCGTTGCGGATGGTGTTGGTGAAGCACTCGACTGTGCGCTCGTAGCCGGTGCCCCAGCGGAACGCCACCTCGACCTCGGCGCGGCGCTGCACGTTGGACTGCATGACGCCGTTGGCATCGGCGGCGTTCTCCCGGTACGTCCCCTCGCCGGTGACCAGCAGCGTGCCCGAGACCGGCCGGTCGCCGGCCGGGGCGAGGAACTCCACCATGTCGCTGAGCCCGTTGGGGTAGTGGAACTTCTCCTCGGTGGGCGCCTCGCCGGTCAGGTCGCGCAGCAGGTAGAGCACACCGGGGACCAGGAAGGCGGTGTTGCGCAGCTTCATCCGGACCGTGTCGACGTCGAGTGCCGCGCCGGTCTCGAAGTAGCGGGCGTCGTGCCACCAGCGGATCGAGGTGCCGGTGGACTGCCTGCGCTTCATCGCGCCGACCACCTGGAGCCCGGGGCCGGCGGTGAACGGCGCGTCCGGCCCGTCGCCGTCGAAGATCCCCGGCACGCCGTGCCGGAAGGACATCGCGTGGATCTTGCCGGCCCGGCGGACGGTCACGTCGAACCGGCGGGACAGCGCGTTGACCGCGGACGCGCCGACGCCGTGCAGGCCGCCGGAGGTCTTGTAGCCGGAGCCGCCGAACTTGCCGCCCGCGTGCAACCGGGTGAGCACCAGCTCGACGCCGGAGATCCCGGACTTGGCGTGCACGTCGGTGGGGATGCCCCGGCCGTCGTCGTCGACCTGCACCGAGCCGTCGGCGTGCAGCGTCACCTCGACGTGGGTGGCGTGGCCGGCGACACCCTCGTCGGTGGAGTTGTCGAGGATCTCGTTGACGAGGTGACCCACGCCACGGCTGTCGGTGGAGCCGATGTACATGCCGGGCCGCTTGCGGACAGCGTCCAGCCCCTCAAGGTGGGTGAGGTCATCGGCCCCGTACAGGGTGTCAGGCTCTGCGGTCAACTGGTCGTACTCCCCGGTCTCGGCGGTGTGCTGCCGGTCACCGGCGACATGAGCCGGCGTGGCGCGCCGCAGCGAGCCTAGCCCGAGGCTGGGACAACTCCCGGAGGACCTACGCGACCCGCCGTGCCTCAGTCCCCGGACGTGAGCCAACGAACAGCCCGCGCCCGGCCTGGTTGCCCGTCGGTGATCATGGGGTCACGCGGCGGTCGTCCAGCCACTACGCTGACTGGCGATCGTGGCCGGCTGGAGCACGGGCGCGGGGCGGGGGTGGCATGGACGAGGTTGAGTCGACGGGCCGGCTGGCGGCCGCGCCGCCGTGGCCGTTGACCCGCGCCGAGATCGACGCGTTCGGCGGCGCCGGGCTCGCGCCGGTCCGGGTCGAGGAGATCCAGGAACAGAGCGGGGTACGCCGCTGGCGCGCCGAATTCCACAGCGGGCCGATCCGATGAGCGCGTCCATGGACCCGGGTACGACCAGTCGTCAGGAGGCCGTCGGGGTGGACGAGACGACTGGCGGCGCTGTCCGGCGCGCCATCGGTACGCGGGCCCGGCCGTGGCTGCTCGCGGGCACCCTGTTTGCGGGGCTGCTCGCCGCCGTGGCCCTGATCGCCGCGATGGGCCCCGCGGACCGCACGTTCGCCGGTCTCTCGGACACGGTCCAGAGCCTGATGTCGGTCGCAACGCCGCTCTTCGGCATTCTGCTGGTGGGCGACCTGCGACGGGCGCCCGATGCCGTCCGGGTCATCCCCACGGTGCTCGCGGTGGGGCTGCCGGCCGTCGTCATCGGCGTCGTCGGGGTGCTCATCTGCGCCACGACGCTCGCTCTGACCCCGGCCGACGTCGCCGGCGACCCGTGGCGGCACGCCGGGACCGTCGCGGTCGGCAGCGTGTTGGCGCAGGTCGTCGCCGGGCTGGTGGGCACCGGGCTGGGCCTGCTGCTGCGTTCGCCCGTCGTCGCGTTCCTCGGCACCATCGTGTTGCCGCTGGGCGTGTACGCGCTGCTGGGCGCCGTGGACACCCTCCTGCCCGCCCAGGCCTGGCTCACCCCGTACGGCAGCGTGCGCAACCTGCTCTCGGGCGACATGAGTGTCCTGCGGTGGGCACAGTGGCTGACCGTTCTCCTGATCTGGGGTGTCGGTCTGAACGCCGCTGGCGCGGCGTTGCTGAGGCGACGCCGGCAGACCGACCGGTAGGTCAGCTCGGCGCCACCAGCCCGACAGCTCGGCGGTGGCCCGTCCGGGCGTGTCTTTCATCGAACGATTCTGTTACGAGCCATTGACGCCTGTCGCACGGGGGTGATCTGATCGCGCTCTCAGAGAATCTTTCATCTTTCGATGGATGGGAGCCCCATGGCCAGGTTCCGGCGTACCGCGCTCGCCGCGGCACTCACGATCGTCACGGCGGCGCTGTCGACCGCCGTCGCGCTGCCCGCCCCCGCGTCCGCCGCGCTGCCCACCGCCGCGGTGGCGCTCGGCGACAGCTTCATCAGCGGCGAGGGCGCCGGGGCCTACACCCCGGTCGTCGACGTCAACGGTGTCGCCCAGGGCTTCCCCGGCTGGACGGCACCGAACAACAACGCGTTCTTCTGCCACCGTTCGGCGAACGCCTCGTTGAACCAGGCCAACCTGCCGGGCATCCAGAACCGGTTCAACCTGGCCTGCTCCGGCGGCCAGCCGCACGACATCGCCAACGCCTCCCAGGCGCGAGCCAACGGCCGTACCGTGGCCTCGCAGCTCAACCAGCTCCGTGCCGTCGCGCAGACCCAGGACATCGACCTGGTGCTGGTCGGCCTGGGTTCGAACAACAGCTCGTTCACCTTCGGCAGCGTGGCGGAGAAGTGCGCCAACCGGTTCATCGCCGACGCCTGGACGGGTTGGTGGGAGTTCTGGGCGTACCTGGGCGGCCCGGTGGAGCAGAAGCCGTGCACTGACGCCGACCTGGCCACCGCCGCGCAGCTCAGCGCCGCGACCGCGGAGACCACCGCCGCGGTACGACAACTGCTGACCACTCTCGACCAGGTGGACGCGGACGGGCAGCACCGGATCGTGTTCCAGGACTACACCAACCCGCTGCCGATGGACCTGAACCCGACGTTCCACACCGAGGACGGCCGGGACGACACCCGGGACAAGTTCCGCGACCTGGGAGCCGAGCGGTACGCGGCCGGTTGCCCGATCCATCGGGCCAGCCTGATGCCCGGACACCGCTTCTCGCAGGGTCTCGGCACGATTGTGAAGTCCACCCGGGACACCCTGGCCGCCGAGTTCCCCGCCGCCGACCTGGTCTACCTCAACGTGCAGCGGGCCTTCGACGGCGCGCGGCTCTGTGAGTCGTCGAACAGTCCGACCGGCGCGCTGGCCACCCCGATCCGGCTCCAGGACAGCCCGAACGGCACCTTCGTCACCAGCCTCTCCGGCAAGGACAAGATCGCGATCCAGCGAATCGCCAACACCTGCGTCAGTTACTTCCAGACCTGCCAGGAGTCGTGGCACCCGAACGCCACTGGGCACCAGGTGCTCGGCCAGTGCCTCAGCGGCGCCGCCGCCACCAGCGCCCGCGCGGTGGCCTGCGTGCGGGCCAGCAACGGGACGATCTCGGTTTCCTGACCCGGATCGTCACCGGAGGCCCCGCCACCCGGCGGGGCCTCCGTCGCGTCCGCCACGGATGAGAGCGGCCAGCGGCGGCTACCCGCCGGTAACGTCGGCCCGTAGGCTGGGCCCGTGAACGGGGACACGGAGTACTCGCAGGAATTCGTCGACGTCGACGGCGGTCGGCTCGGTGTGCAGGTGTATCCCGAGCCGGCCGGACCGGCGGGGGCGCCGATGGTGGTTATCTGGCCCGCGATGGGGGTCCGCGCCCGCTACTACCGGCCGTTCGCGGCCGCGCTGCGCGCCGCCGGGCTGGGGGTGGTCGTGGTCGACCTGCGCGGCACCGGGACGAGCACCCCCGCGCCGAGCCGCGCCGACCGGCACGGCTACAGCGAGCTGGCCGGCGACGTCGGCACCGTGCTGGCCGCGCTCAAGCCGCGGCTGGACGGGCGTACCCGGCTGCTGCTGGGGCACTCGCTCGGCGGGCAGGCCGCGCTGCTGCACCTCGCCCTGCACGGTGGTGACGCGGTGGACGGGCTGGCGCTGGTCGCGGTCGGCGTCCCCTACTGGCGAAGCTATCCCGGCCGGCGCGGCCTCGGCGTGCTGCCGTACACCCAGGGGATCGCCGCGACCGCCGCGCTGCTCGGGGTCTGGCCGGGCTGGAGTTTCGGCGGCCGGCAGGCACGCGGAGTGATCAGAGACTGGGCGTACACCGCGCGGACCGGCCGCTTCCCCCGGCTGGACGGCACGGACACCGAGGCGGCGGTGCGCGCGGTACGAACCCCGGTGCTGGCGGTCAGCGTGGACGACGACCAGTACACACCGCACGAGTCCATGGACCACCTCTGCGCGAAACTCACAGCGGCGCCGCTGACCCGCGAGCGGTACACAGTGGCCCAGGCCGGCGCGGCGCTGGACCACTTCACCTGGGTCCGCGCGGGCACCCCGCTGGCACAGCGGGTCGCCCGCTTCGCCGGCGACCTGCCGCACCGCTGAGCGGTACCGGCCGGTCGCCGCGTGGCCCGGCCGGCCCGCTCACTCCTCCTGGTCCAGCGGCACCAGGTCGCCGTCGCGCTCCACCCGGACCTCACCGTGGTCCTTGCGCGGCGGCACCTCCGCGGTGTTCCTGTGCGGGTCGTTGTCCGGGTGCATGAGCACCGCGTCGGTACTGGCGGTCTTCTCCCGGCTCTCCTCCGGCTGCGACATCCCGTTCCCCTCTCCCTCAGCGTCTGTCGAGATCTACCCACCACGGACCGAACGACTCCTGCCGGCGACGATGCGGCAATCCAGGGCCCGGATGTCCTGGTCGTACCGGTTGCGGCGCGGACCGGCCCGCCGGGGGCGGGGTTAGCGGCCCGGGCGGCGGGTAAGCCGCAGCGCCCGACACGGCGGAAGGGGATCAGATGTCCGAACGGCATACCGCACTGCGCTCGATGCACGATCTGGGTCTGGCGGCCTGGTTCGGCGGCTCCCTCATGGGAGCGCTCGGCGTCAACGGCGCGGCTGCGAAGATCAGTGACTCCACACAGCGGCTCCCGGTCGCCTCGGCCGGATGGTCCAAGTGGACCCCGGTCAACGCGGCCGCCATCGGGGCCCACCTGGCCGGGGCGGTCGGTGAACTGGTGACGGAGAGCCCACGGATGGCCAGCCAGTCCGGTGTCGCCCGCGCCAGCACCATCAAGACGGCGCTGACGATCGGCGCGCTCGCGGTGACCGGCTACAGCCGGTTGATCGGCATGCGCTTGGAGAAGGCGGGCGCCCCACCGGTGAACGGCGCCACCGAGCCGAACCACCAGACCCCGGCCAGGGTTGCCGCCTCGCAGCGGCAGATGAGGATGCTCCAGTGGGCCATCCCGGCGCTGACCGGGACGCTGGTGGTGGTCACCGCGTACATGGGTGAGCAGCAGAAACCCGGTCAGGTGTTCCGGGGGATGCTCGGCCGGGCCGGAATGCTGATGGGCGCCCCGAAGGGGATGGCCAAGATCGCCGGCATGGGCGCCGGCAAGCGGCAGATGGCGATGGCCGGGCGCTGAGCGCCGCGCTGGCCGGCGTCCCGCCGGCACCTCGACGGCGGGGCGCCGGCCGGCTCTGCGCCGCAGTTACGACCGGGCATGGCGCGCGGCCGCGACCGGGCGAGCCTGACGGCCTGGGAAGGGCAATCGTCCGCCGGTAGCGGCGGACCCGACGAGCGGGGTGGCCATGACGGCGCACGAGGGACGCAGTGGCGGCGGCGACCGGCTGGAGCCGGAGGCGGTCGAGCCGTGGAAGACCGAGGACGGTTTCGACGCCGAGCCGCCCTGGGGCGCGGATGAGCACTCGCCGATGGACGAGGGCAGCGAGGAGACGGCGGTGCCCGAGGGGCAGCGGGGTGATCGCCGCGCCGGCGCCCCGGCGGGCCGGTCCGGCTCGGCAGGCCGGCACGGTTTCGGCTCGGTGGAACCGACCCGTACCACCGCGGCCGGACCGGGCGCGCCCCCGGACCCGGCGCCCAGCCGCCGGTCCTTCCCGGACGACGCGGACATCGACGAGCGGGCCGAGGACGCGCTGCGGACCCGGGGCCGGCGCTCCTGACGGCACCCACCCGGCGTCGTCCGGCCCGGGGCACCTGGGCGCCGACGCCCGACCTTCAGCCGGTCGACGTGGCGCGGGCCGGGACGCTCTGGCGCTCCGGCTCGGCTCCGAGAATGTTCTCGGTGAGCAGCTGCGCCAGTCGGGTGGCGTCGCGCTGTGCCTGACCGGCGCAGCAGTTGTTGAACAGCACGTGCAGCTCGTCGGCCGGGTGGGCCAGCTCGGCGAGCAGCCCGGCCCAGTGCCGCAGCTCCTCCTCGGCGTACGCGTAGCGGAACTTGTCCTGCTTGTCGCCGTCGCGCCAGGCGTCGCTGTGGCCGTGGAACCGGACGATCGCCGGCTCCGCCGTGGTGGTCAGGATCGGCGGCACCGACGACGGGTGGCCCTGCGGCATGTCGACGCAGACCAGCGAGAGGTCGTGCGCGCGCAGCAGGGCCATCGTGGCCGGTGCCGCGGTCTCGTCGAACCAGGATCCGTGCCGCAGTTCCACGGCGACCCGCCACGGCCGGCATCGCCGTGCCAGCTCGGCGATCCGGCGTTCGGCGGCGGCACCGCGTACCAGCCACGGCGGGAACTGCAGCAGCACCACACCCAGCTTGCCGGCCGCCGCGATCGGGTCCAGCGCGGCCCGGAACCGGGACCACAACTCGTCGTAGGCCCGCTCCGGCAGGTCGCGACGACGGATCCGGCTCGGGCCGGTGGCCGGGCGCAGGTCGCGGGGCAGCGCGGCGACCGGCGTCGGGTGACCGGTGAAGAGGCTGAACGCCTTGACGTCGAAGGTGAACTCGGCCGGTGTGGCGTCGACCCAGCCCTGCGTGACCTCCGGCAAGGGGATCGCGTAGTAGGAGGTGTCCACCTCGACCAGTGGGAACCGCCCGGCGTAGTAGGCGAGTCGACCGGCTGGGGTGTTGGCCGAGCGCGGGTACCACCCCGAGCGCAGCAGCGACTGGTCGGCCCAGGACGACGTGCCCACCCTAATCACACCCATGTCATTCAGTGGACCGCCCCACGCCCGGATCGGCAACCGCTGGCGGCCCGCGCCGCCCTCGGGTCGGTCAGGGATTGTCGGTGCCGCCTCCTACGCTGGCGCGCAGCACACATCGACGGAGAGGCGGCACCATGACCAGCACCGAGCAGCTCACCGGAGAGCGGGCCGACCTGCTGCAGACACTGCGCCGACACCGGGGTTTCCTCCTGCACACCGTCGACGGGTTGACCGACGACCAGGCGGCCACCTGCAGCACGGTCAGCGAGCTCTGCCTCGGCGGCCTCATCAAGCACGTGGCCGGCACCGAACACCGGTGGATGCTCTTCGCCGTCGGCGGCGCGGAGGCGATGCAACGCGAGGAGATCGACTGGGCGGGCCAGTTCCGGATGGCGCAGGGCGACACCCTGGCCGGGCTCGTCGAGCGGTTCCGGCAGGTTGCCGACCAGACCGACGAACTGATCGCCACCCTCGACCTGGACGCGGCGCATCCGCTGCCCCAGGCGCCCTGGTTCGAGCCGGGGGCGAGCTGGACGGTCCGCCGGGTGCTGCTGCACCTGATCGCCGAGACGTCTCAGCACGCCGGGCACGCCGACATCCTGCGCGAGGCGATCGACGGCGCCAAGACCATGGGCTGAGCGGGCTGAGCGGCCAGGGGCGTTCGCCAGCGGTCCCGTCGTCCACCTCGCGTGTCACTCCACATCCGCCCCCGCGCGGACGGATGTGACACCGCGCAGGCGGCCGGCGCTGAGGGACACGAGATGAACGCAGACCGGATGGACCAGGAGACCGCCGAGCGGCTGCTCGGCGGGTCCGTCGAGCCATCGGCCGGGCCACGACCTGTCGTGCTGCTGCTGACCGCGGCACGCGCCGCACCGCGCCCCGCGGAGCTCGCCGGTGAGGACGTCGCCGTGCTGGCCTTCCGCCGGGAGCGCCACGGCCGCCTCGGTCGCGAGCCCGCCCCGCAGGCCGGGGAAGACGTCACACCGGCCGGTCCCCGACCGACCGCCGGCCGTTCACGCGGCCTCGCCTGGTTCGGTGCCAGGGCCGCCGTGGCAGCCCTGGCCCTGGCCGTTGGCGGCGGGGTGGCGCTGGCCGCCACCAACGGCCCGGCGCCCCGCCGGCCGCGTCCGCCCACGGCCACCCCGGCGCCCGCCGATCCACCCGCCGCACCCGCCCCGACCACGGGTGGCGGGCAGCTCATATCGGACGCACCCGTGACGAGCGCACCGCTGCCGCCCGCCTCGGTGCCCCCTGACATGCGGGGCCAGTGCCGGGTGTACCAGGCGGTCGCCGCGGACGACCGCGGCCGCGCCCTCGACAACCCGGTCTTCTCCGGGCTGGTCGCCGCCGCCGGTGACCGGCAGCGGGTGGCCGGCTACTGCGTGCGGGTCCTGGCCGCCGAGCCGGCGCCGGACCGGGAGGCCAACGGGCGACCAGAGACCGCGCCGAGTCGGCGCAAGGAACCGCCCGGCCCCCTGGACAACCGGCCCACCCCCGCCGGACCGGACCGCACCGCACCGGGCAACGGCCGGCACTCCCCGCCGGGCGGCCCACCTACCTGACCGGCCGGGACGCCCGCTGGCTGCTCCCCCGACCCGTGCGGCTCGTCCAGCCGAGCGGCGTCGCCCGTGGACTGATAACTTGCCCCGATGAGTCTGCGGCGGCGACGCGCGGCGGCGGTCCTGCGCCCGGCGGTGGTGCTCAGCGTGCTGGCCGGAATCGCACTCACCGCGCTCGGCCCGGCCACCGTCACCGGACTGCTGCCGTACTTCACAATCCAGAGCAACGTGGCGGTCGGCGCTCTCGCGCTGTACGCCGGCCTCAACGCCTGGCGGGACCGGCCCGATCCCCCGTCGGCGCTACGCGGCGCGGTCACCCTCTACATCACCATCACCGGCGTGGTCTACCACCTGGTGCTCGCCAACCCCGCCAGCCCGTTCGCGATGGCCCAGCCGGACCGGGCCGCCGGCGAGGCACTCGGCAACCAACTGCTGCACACTGTCGTGCCGCTGCTGGCGGTCGCCGACTGGGTGCTGTTCGACAAGCGTGGCCGGCTGCGCCCGCGGTACGCGGCCTGGTGGCTGGCGTTTCCGCTGGCCTACCTCGGCTTCGCCCTGCTGCGGGGGCTGGTCGTGCACGGCTATCCGTACCCGTTCCTGGACGCGGGCGAGCTGGGCTACGCCGGGGTGGCGATCAGCGCGCTGTCCTTCGCCGTCGCGTTCTGGCTGCTCGGCCTGCTCTTCGTCGGCATCGACCGCACACTCTCGCGGCGTACCGCCACCCGACCCACACCTACCGCACACAGTGATCAGGAAGTAGTCGTCACCGCCGACCGCGTGCCCTGACGCACCCTCGCTGACTCACCGAAGTCGACGACGGCCGGTGGACATGGGGGAACGGTCTCCGGCGTACGCGTCGGTGAGACCCCAACGGCCCGGGATGTCCAGCAGCTCGACCCTGCCGAAGCCCGCTGGCAGGGCCGGGTTGACCAGAAGGTTGTCGCCGGTGGGCCGCAGCCCCATCAGGGTGCCCAGCAGCATCAGCAGCGCGCCCGAGGACCACGACTGCGGGCGACCCGCCGCCGGCAGCTGGACGGGATACTTCGTGATACTGCGCTCGTAGCCGGCGATCAGCTCCGGCACCGCCCCGCCGAGCGTCTGCGCCATGTCGAAGATGCCGGCCGCGATCCGGCCCGCGTGCGCGTCGAAGCGGTAATGCCGCAGCCCCGCCGCGATCACGGCGTTGTCCGACGGCCACACCGCCCCCAAATGTGAGCCCACCGGGTTGTACGGACGCTGCCCGGCGGCGAAGGTGCGCACCCCCCAACCGCTGAACAGCTGCGGGCCGAGCAGGTGCTCGGCGACCGCCTCGGCGCGGTCGTCCGCGACGATCCCGCTCCACAGCAGATGCCCGATGTTGGAGGAGAGCGCGTCGGTCGGCTCGCCGTACGGGTCCAGCGCCAACGCGTAGTACTCCCGTTCCGGCAACCAGAAGTCCCGGTTGAACCGGTCCTTCAGCTCCGCCGCCTCCCGCTCCAGCCGGTCGGCGTACCCGGGGTCGCCCCAGAACTCCCGGGCAAGCCGCGCGCCGCGCCGTTTCGCGTCGTACACGTAGCCCTGCAACTCGCAGGTGGCCCGGGGAAGCGCCGGTTTCCGGCCGCACGCGTCGGTGATCGCGTCCGGGGAGTTCTTCCAGCACTGGTTGATCAGTCCGTGCCGGTCGTTGCGACGCTGGTAGCGCAGGTACCCGTCGCCGGTCAGGTCGCCGTACTCGTCGATCCAGTCCAGTGCCATCCGGGCCGGGTGGCGCAGCTCGCGGACCAGGTCCGCGTCGCCGGACCAGCGCTCGTACTCGTCGAGCAGGACGACGAACAGCGGGGTGGTGTCCGCCGCGCCGTAGTACAGCACGTCCGGCCGGTCGGCGAACGCGGCCGACTCGCCGTAGCGGAGCTGCGCGAGGATCTTGCCCGGCTCCTCGTCGTGCTCGTCGTCGAGCTGACCGCCCTGCAACAGCGCCAGCAACCGCAGCGTCGCGGAGGCCAGCTCGGGAGTGAACGCGATGGTCTGCAGGCAGGTGAAGATGCTGTCCCGCCCGGAGAGTCCCATCGCCCACGGCAGGCCACCGACCGGCACCCGCGTGTCGTGCGCCAGCGGCAGGTAGCGCAGCGCCGCCAGGTCGGCCAGGCTGCCCCGGTAGGTCTCCTCCAGACCGTCCCGTTCGGCCACCAGCTGCGGGGCCCGGTCCATCCACGCCGCCAGATCCTCGCGCATCCCGACGCGTACGTGCTTCCGGTGTTCGTCCAGGTCCTTGCGCAGGTCCCGGCCGCCCTCGCCCTGGATGTTCATGGCGACGTGCAGGTCGGTCTCCCACGTCCCCTCGGGCTCGATCCGGATCTGGAACGTCATTCCCCGCTCGTCCACGTCGGCGGGAGCCGTACTGCTGATGGTGGTTGTCCGGGCGAACCGCTCCCGCTCGTACCGCAGCACGAGCTGGTTGCGCGCGGAGTCGGCGGCGACGCCGACGTCCCGTCGTCGCAGCTCATGGCCCTGAGCAACCTCGGCCAGGTCGGCGAGGTCGGCGAAGTCGTTGCCCATGTCCATCCGCACGGTGAACTCGGCCGGCTGCGCCGAGTGGTTGAGCAACGTGATGCGCTCATTGAAGCTGTCGTTGATCGAGCGGTGCCGGATGACCGACACGTCGGCGTCGACGTAGTGACTCGCCGCGCCCGGGACCAGGAAGAACCGGGTCTCGAAGTACGTCATGTCGTCGCGGGAGAGCACGTTCAGCTCTTCCCCGCCGATACGCAGCACCCAGCGCGACAGGAAGCGGGTGTCGAACGAGAAGAGCCCGACCGGAGCGCCCGGGGTATCCACCACGTCGCCCTGCGCGTCGCTGATCGCGAAGGCGTTCCCCGCGATCACGTTCACAAGTCCCCGGCTCACTGCCGCTCCTCCCGCCCGGCCATGGCGGCCCGACCCAGCTCACGCGGATGGCGGGCACCGGCCGACCCGGGAAAGATGCGCCGCAGCAGCATCAGCAGCTGCATGTTTCCCCGCGCGGTCAGCTCGTTGCGCAGCAGCGCCATCGCCACGTGGGTCTCCCCGCTCGCCAACCGGTCGAAGACCTCCGGGGCGGCCCGGATGACCAGGTCCGCCTCGTCGCTCGACTTGGTCACCCGCACGTGCTGGTCGGCGACGGTCAGGTACCAGTGCTCGGTGTGGCCGTCCTCGCGCGCGTCCAGCCGGAGTGTCCCGGAGGTCGTCTCCGGCAGGTCGCCACGCCGGCCGGAGTCCAGCTGTCGCAGGTGTTCCCCCACTGTCGTACCCATCACGTCCCCTCCCTCCGCTTCCCCGCAGGATCCCCCGCTACGGGGTGAGGCCGGCTCACCCGTACCGGGTGACCACCGGCGCGTGCCGGGAGCCCGGCGGACGCCCTTGCGGTCAGTCGGCTCCGATCAGGCCGCGGACGTAGCTGGCCTGCCCGACGTGTTGCAGGTCGTCCTCGGCGACGCTGACCAGCCGGACGCCGAGGGTGACCGGTGGATCCCACGCCTCGTCGACCACGCGGTCCAGGTCCGCCGGACGCAGACCGGCCAGGAACAGTCGGGTCCGTTCCGAGACCGCCTCGTAGTAGTCGATCAGCGCCTGCGCGCTCTCCGGCCGCACCGCCGCGACCTGTGCGGGCGAATGGCCGTAGCCGGTGTCGTCCGGGTCGGCGGTGAGCCCGAACCGTCCCGCCCAGTCCCCACTCACCCAGACCTGGTCGGTGTCGAGCAGGTCGGCGACGTGATCGTCCTGGACGCGGGTCAGGTGCCAGACCAGCCAGCCGATCGTGTTGGCGCCCGGACCGGGCGCCCGGTGCAGCTGCTCGGGGGTGAGGCCGTCGACCGCCGCGCGAACGAGGTCGGGCAGGCGGTCGTACGCCTCGGTCAGCAGGTCACTCACGTCCACGGGTCACGCCTCCTGGTCTTGTTTCCGATCAGGTACCGCCGGGGTCGTCGGACAAACCTCTGCCGTTACGGTGATCACGTGGTCGCCGCGTTGGAGCTGTATCTGGATCCGGACGCCACCCGGCGGATCCGGGTGCTCTGGGACGCGCTGGAGGCCGAGGGCGTGCAGAGCATGCGTTCGCTGCTGGAGCAGCGCCACCGCCCGCACGTCTCGCTCGCGGTGGCGCCCCGCTTCGACCCCGAGCAGGTCGCCGCGGCGCTGCGCGGCACGATCGTGGCCACACCGCTGCGGCTCGACTTCCAGCACGCCGGCCAGTTCGTCGGCCGGGTGCTGTGGCTCGGCCCGACGGTCACCCCGGAGTTGCTGGCGCACCACCGGCTGGTGCACGACCGGCTGGCCGCTGCCGGCATCACCCTGGTCGAGCACTACCAGCCGGGACGCTGGGTGCCGCACTGCACCCTCTCCATGCGGGTACCGAACGTGCTGATGGCCGCCGCGGTGCGCCGCTGCCTGGAGGTGCTGCCGGTGGCCGCGACAGTGGTCGGCGCGGCGCTCACCGACCACGCCCGCGGCATCGCCCACCCGCTGCCCTGACCCCACCGCACCGGACGGCGAGAGTCGGGAAACCGAAAACCAGGGGTACGGACGAGCCCGGGCGTGCGATGGTGCGAGATGGCTGCTGTACCGGTGGCGATCTGCCCGCACGCGGATGGCCCGGCCGGAGGCGCGGGCGTACGTCGCGCGGCCCGGGGCGGCTTCGACGAGGAGAGGCAGTGCCCATGCAGGCTCAGCGCAGGCCACCGCGTACCGAGCGGAGCCAGACCCGGGACGACCGGACCGGCGGCGGCATGACCGGAGCGGCCACGCCGCTGACCATCTGGGCCGCTGCCGTGCTGCTCGGCCGGATCGGCGCCGGCGACGACGACAGCGAGGACGAGCGGCACATCCTGCGTGGCATCGAGTGACCCTCGCCGGTCCGGTCACAGCCAGCCGCGCCGCTTGAAGACCAGGTAGAGGCTGCCGCAGACCACGGCCATCAGCAGGAGCGCGAACAGGTAGCCGTAGCGCCAGTTCAGCTCCGGCATGTGCACGAAGTTCATTCCGTACACAGTGCCGATCAGCGTGGGCGCGAACAGGATCGCAGCCCACGAGGAGACCTTCTTCAGCTCCTCGTTCTGCGCGTAGCTGGCCGCGGTGAGGCTGCGCATCTCCTCGTTCTGCTGCTGTGAGACGAGGGTGGCGTTGACGGTGAGGATGTTCTGCAGCAGATGCCGGAAGCCGTCCACCCGCTCCACCACCTGGGTGAGGTGGTCAATCACGTCCCGCAGGTAGCGGCGCAGTTCCTCGTCGGTGCCGTAACCGCCGGCGCCGGCAGCGAGCGCGTCGAGCACGGTGAGCAGCGGACGGGCGGCCCGCTGGAACTGGATGACCTCGCGGCTGAGCCCGTAGATGCGCCGGCTGGCGTTCGGGTCGCCGCCGAAGACCTCGGTCTCGATCTCGTCGATGTCGTTCTCCAACCCGGCCACCACCGGCGCGTAACCGTCGACCACCTGGTCGAGGATCGCGTACAGGATCACCTCCGGGCCCTGGGCGAGCATCTGCGCGTCGGCCTCCAGTCGCCGCCGCACCGCGGCCAGGTCCGGTGCCTCGCCGTGCCGGACGGTGACCACGAACCCGGGCCCGATGAACAGGTGCAGCTCGGAGAACTCGACCTCTTCCCGCAGGTCGTCGTACCGGGCGGCGCGCAGCACCACGAAGAGCGTGTGCCCGTACCGTTCCAGCTTGGGCCGTTGGTGGGCGTTGATCGCGTCCTCCACCGCCAGGTCGTGCAGCCGGAACTCCCGGGCCAGCGAGGTGATCTGGTCGATGTCGGGCCGGTACAACCCGATCCAGGCCATCGCGTCGCGCTGCTCCTGCAGGCAGCGGTACGTCTCGGCGAGGCCGTCAGGTGACGCGAACCGGTGCCCACGGATGTAGACGGCGCTGTCCACCAGGCCGCCGGTGGGCGGCGCGGGCGGCTTCACCCGCGGTGGCTGGCCGACGCGGACCTCGTGCTCATCGAGCCGGCGGCCGAAGCCACCGCCCGGGCGGAACCGACGGCCGCCGACCATGACCCGCTCCCTCCCCGGACGCACACCCGGCGGCTGCCCCGAACCGTCGGACTGTTCGGGGCGGGACGCCGGGAGGCGCTGCTTCCCCCATGTCCCCGGCCCGAAACCCACGACGCGCCGTCCGCCAGGGTGCCCGGGCGGGCGGGTTCCCCGCACTGGCGGACCCGCCCGGGCCTGCTGGCGGATACTCGCGATGACCGTGGGCGGATGACGGGGGAAGCGCCGATGGAGGTCGACAGGCGCGCCGGCCGCCGAACCGGTCGGCTGCGGGCGTGGCTGTTCGACGGCGCTTCGGAGCAGGCGGTGCAGCGGCACGGCCCGCACGGGCGCCCGCCGGAACATCGCCGCCACTCATGGTGGAAGGTGATGTGCCTGACCGGCGTCGACTACTTCTCGACCCTCGGCTACCAGCCGGGCATCGCCGCGCTGGCCGCCGGCGCGCTCTCCCCGGTGGCGACCCTGGTGCTGGTGCTGGTGACCCTGCTGGGTGCGCTGCCGGTCTACCGGCGGGTGGCGGTGGAGAGCCCGCACGGCGAGGGCTCCATAGCGATGCTGGTACGCCTGCTGAGCTACTGGCCGGGCAAGCTGTTCGTGCTGGTGCTGCTCGGTTTCGCGGCCACCGACTTCATCATCACCATCACCCTCTCCGCGGCCGACGCGACCGCGCACATCGACGAGAACCCGTTCTGGCCGACCGGGCTCAGGGGACACGAGGTCCTGCTCACGCTGCTGTTGGTGGCGCTGCTGGGCGCGGTGTTCCTCAAGGGGTTCGGCGAGGCCATCGGGATCGCCGTCGTCCTGGTCGCGGTCTACCTGAGCCTGAACGCGGTGGTGATCGCCGTCGGTCTGTGGCGGGTGGTGACGCATCCGAGCGCGGTCGCGGACTGGACCAGCGCACTGACCACCAGCCACGGCGATCCCCTGCTGGTGATCGGGCTCTCGCTGCTGGTGTTCCCGAAGTTGGCGCTGGGCCTGTCCGGCTTCGAGACCGGGGTGGCGGTGATGCCGCACATCCGCGGGGATCGGCGGGACTCTGAGGACCAGCCGCTGGGCCGCATCCGCGGCGCGCGACGACTGCTCACCACCGCGGCTGTGATCATGAGTGTCTTCCTGGTCACCAGCAGCGTGACCACCACCGTCCTGATCCCGCCCGAGGCGTTCCAGCCGGGCGGGCCGGCGAACGGCCGGGCGCTGTCCTACCTGGCGCACGAGTACCTCGGTGAGGTGTTCGGCACGGTCTACGACCTGTCCACCATCGGCATCCTCTGGTTCGCGGGGGCCTCGGCGATGGCCGGGCTGCTCAACCTCGTACCCCGGTACCTGCCCCGCTACGGCATGGCGCCGACCTGGGCCCGGGCCGTACGGCCACTGGTGCTGGTCTTCACAGCGGTGGCGTTCCTGATCACGGTCGCCTTCGGGGCGAGCGTGGACGCGCAGGGCGGCGCGTACGCCACAGGTGTCCTGGTGTTGATCACCTCGGCGACGACGGCGGTGACCCTCGCGGCGCGGCGGCGGCGCCAGCGCGGCCGGACTGTCGCGTTCGGGGTCATCGCGATCGTCTTTCTCTACACCACGGCGGCGAACGTGGTGGAACGTCCCGACGGCGTGAAGATCGCGGCCTGCTTCATCGGCGGGATCATCGTGGTGTCGGTGCTGTCCCGGCTGGTGCGGGCCTTCGAGCTCCGGGTCGACCGGGTTGAGCTGGACTCCGAGGCCACCCGGCTCATCGACGAGTGCGGCGGGCGTCGCATCCGCCTCATCGCGCACGAGCCGGCCACCCGGGACCGCGCGGAGTACCGCGACAAGCTCGCCCAGACCGTGGCGGACAACGACTTCCCGGCCGACAGCGCCGTGATCTTCGTCGAGGTGACGGTCACCGACCCGTCGGACTTCGAGACCGAGCTGCTGATCCGCGGCAGCGTGGAGCACGACCGGTACCCGGTGCTCAGCCTGGCCAGTTCCTCGGTGCCCAGCGCGGTGGCCGCCCTGCTGCTGGACATCCGCGACCGGGCGGGGCGGTGCCCACACATCTACTTCGAGTGGACCGAGGGGAAACCGGGCGGAAACTTCCTGCGCTACCTGGCGTTCGGTCACGGCGAGATCGCCCCGGTCACCCGGGAGATCCTGCGCCGCCAGGAACCCGACCCGCGCCGGCGTCCGCACGTGCACGCCAGCTGACCTGCCGACCGGACGCCCGTCGCGGACGGTGAGCGTGGTCATAACGACTGGACGATCCACCTCCCCGGGCTGCTAGCCTCGGCGCAGGTCATGAGCGCCAGCGCGAAGCCCCGGCTCGCTGGCCGGCAACCCTCCTCCGCGGTGGGGTGCCCCGGGTGAAGACCAGGCACCGGCACGACGTCGGTGCAAGCGTGGCCTGGCACCCAGGTCAGCACAGACCCGGGAGAACCATGCGCATCCTCAGCACCACACCATCGGCCGACGCCGCGGATTCCCGCACCGGCTGGCCCCCACCGGCACTGACCCGGCGGCGGCACGTGGACATGATGCGGGTGTGCAGCGCCGCCTGTCGCGGCCGCGCCGCGTACTAGCGCACCCCTTTTCGAACCCATCCCAGCGGTACGCCCACCGGGCGCACCGTCGGCGGCGCACGTCTGTGCCCGCCGCTGCGCAACCTTCGGAGACACCTGTGCGATTCCTTCCTGCCCTGACCCGCGCCGCGGCCCTCGGCGCGGCCACGATCCTGGCCGCCACCGCGCTCACCGCGTGCGGCGACGACACCTCGTCCGACGCCGCCGCCAACCCGTACGGACTGGCGCAGCCGGGCGTGCTGCGCGCCGGCACGCTGACCGACGCGCCGCCGAACGTGTACCTCAAGGACGGCAAGTTCACCGGCTTCGACAACGACCTGCTGACCGCGGTGGCGGGCAAGCTCGGCCTGACTGTCGAGTTCGTCGGCACCGACTTCTCCGCGCTGCTCTCGCAGGTCAACAACCACAAGTTCGACGTCGGCAGCTCCTCGATCACCATCACCGAGGCGCGCAAGAAGACTGTCGATTTCGGCAACGGCTACGACTTCGGCTACTTCGGCCTGGACGTGCCGGCCGGCTCGCCGATCACCGGCTTCGACCAGCTCGCCGGCAAGCGGGTCGTGGTGGTGCAGGGCACCGTCCAGGACGACTACGCCACCGGCGAGCAGCTCAACCCGGTCCGGGTTCCGGACTACAACGGCGCGATCAACCAGCTCAAGGCGGGCACCGCCGACGCGTGGATCGCCCCGGCCGAGATCGGCGAGAAGTCGGCGGCCGACAGCAACGGCAAGATCACCGTAGCGGCCAAGCAGCTCAGCCCGGCACCGACCGCGTACGCCGTCGCCAAGGGCGGCGACAAGCTGCGGGAGGCGCTGAACAAGGGCCTCGACGAGGTGATCGCGGACGGCACCTGGAGCCGGTTGCAGGCGCAGTACTACCCGGGTCGGCCGGTACCGGCGGACTTCCACCCGGGCAGCGGCACGGTGACCGTGCCGGCCGCGCCGTCGGCGTCGGCGTCGGCGTCGGCGTCGGCGTCGGCGTCGGCGTCGGCGTCGGCGTCGGCCGCGTCCTGAGACATCCGGTGACGAGCGAGCGGGGCGGTAGGAGAGGCGACCAATGGATCCGTTGAGCACCCTGTGGGAGACCTTCTTCGACTGGGACGCGATGCGCGAGGCGCTACCCGAGATGCTGACCGTCGGGTTGCCCAACACGCTGATCCTGGCGGTCTCCGCCGCCCTGCTCGGCTCGGTGCTGGGCCTGCTGCTGGCCGTCGCCGGCATCTCCCGCAGCCGGTGGCTGCGCTGGCCGGCACGGGTCTACACCGACGTGTTCCGAGGGCTGCCGGCCGCGGCGACGATCCTGCTGATCGGCGTCGGGCTCGCGCCGTTGGGCATGCAGGTCTGGGGGCCCGACCCCTACCCGTTGGGCATTCTGGCGCTGTCGCTGATCGCGGCGGCGTACATCGGGGAGATCTTCCGCTCCGGCATCCAGTCGGTGGAGGCCGCGCAGTTGGAGGGTGCCCGGGCTCTCGGCTTCTCCTGGGGCGAGGCGATGCGGCTGGTGATCGTCCCGCAGGGCATCCGGCGGGTGCTGCCGGCCTGGGTGAATCAGCTCATCGCGCTGATCAAGGACTCCAGCCTCGTCTACTTCCTCGGCCTGGTGGCCAGCCAGCGGGAGCTGTTCCGGATCGGGCAGGACTACGCGGCCACCACCGGGAACGAGTCCGCGCTGCTGCTGGCCGGGCTCTGCTACCTGGCGTTGACCGTTCCGCTGACGCACGCGGTCAACTGGATCGACCGGCGGCTGCGCCACGGCCGGCCGGCCACCGCGCCGGCCGACGAGGACGAGGACGACACCGAGTCGGCGCTGTCCGGCGCGACGGAAGGGGACCGGCGATGACCGCCAGCACGACCACTTCGGTCAGCCTCGACGTACGCGACGTGCACCTCGCCTTCGGACCGAACCGGGTGCTGCGCGGAGTCGACCTGGCCGTGCCGCGCGGCGCGACGGCCTGCGTGATCGGGCCGTCCGGGTCGGGCAAGTCCACTCTGCTGCGCACCATCAACCGGCTGATCGAACCGGACCGCGGCGACGTGCTGCTGGACGGGCGCAGCGTGCTGCGCGACGACCCGGACGCGCTGCGGCAGCGGGTGGGCATGGTCTTCCAGCAGTTCAACCTCTTCCCGCACATGACCGTGCTGCGCAACGTCACCCTGGCGTTGCGCCGGCTGCGCAAGCTCGGGGAGGACGAGGCGGAGGCCGTCGCCCGGGCCCAGCTGGAGCTGGTGGGGCTCGCCGGCAAGGCCGACGCCCGGCCGGCACAACTCTCCGGCGGTCAGCAGCAGCGGGTGGCGATCGCCCGGGCGCTGGCCCTGCGGCCGGAGGTGATGCTCTTCGACGAGGCCACCTCGGCGCTCGACCCGGAGCTGGTCAAGGGGGTGCTCAAAGTGATGGCCGACCTGTCCGCAGGGGGTATGACCATGGTGGTGGTCACCCACGAGATGGGCTTCGCCCGGCAGGTCGCCGACACCGTGGCCTTCATGGACCGGGGCGTGGTGCTGGAGTCGGGCCCGCCGGAGGCGATCTTCGAGGGAGCCGAGCATCCCCGGCTGCGCCGGTTCCTCGCCCAGGTGCTCTGAACCGTTAGGAAGGGGCCCTTCCTATACACGAGGCGTTAACAAGGGGCCCTTCCTTCGCGTCAGGCGGCCTGGCGGCGTAGGTGTGCGGCGAACGCCCTCAGGTCGCCGAGCAGCATCAGGATGGCGTTGCGGTAGGCGACCGACGCCCACAGGCGCAGTTCCTCGTTGTCCAGCCCGCCGAAAGCCAGCGACAACGCCTTGCGGCGACGCCGGTCGAGCACCTTGTGCGGGCGGGTGAGCAGGTCGCCCTCCCGGCGCAGGGCCTGCAGGTAGGCGGCCACCGCCTCCTGGTAGTGCCGGCCGGCGACCCGCTCCAACACTGTGAACTCGAAGACGTTCAACGCCGCCTCGGATTCCCAGTAGGCGTCGTTACGCTCCGGCGCGCTGGCGACGTGCCGGCCCATCGCGTGCCGGGCCTCGTAGAGCAGCAGCACTCCCCGGCCGGTGGTGCTCAGCGGCCGGCGTGGCGCCGGCAGCCGCAGCGTGCGCACCGGCGCCGCACCGGTCAGGTCCAGCGCGCCGGCGTACGACGGCATCCGCTGCCTCCCCCGGGCCGGCTCCGGCACCAGGCAGGCCCGCTCCTGATACGCCACCCGGCCGCCGGTGGGCAGTGCGCGCACCGCCGCGGCGTGCAGCTCGGCCAGGGGTCGGTCGTCCGGGGCGCCGGCCGGCGGGAGGGTGAGGACGAGGCCGCTGGCACCGGGCACCGGCACGCCCAGGAGGCAGGAGTTACGCAGGAACGCCCAGGTCGCCGCCGCCGCACGGATCCCGCTCGCGACGGCCTGCGCGTCGGCCCGCCAGTCCCGGGCGATTCGCAGCCGCTGCTGGAGATCCGCCGTCGCGGCGGCGTCGTGCGGGTACAGCTGGCGGACCGCCCGCGGCAGCGACTCGAGGCGCACATCCAGCGGGTCGCCGCTCGGTGCGGGCACCGCGTGCCGCGGGCAGTCGGCGTCGGCGTGCGGGTCGCCGGTGACCGCGTGGCAGTCGGCGAGCCAGCTCGCCCCGGGATGGCCGACCGGCCGGGCGAACGCCAGGTGGGGCAGCTGCCCGGTGCGCAGCACCGTCTCGTACTGGGGTCGGGTGCGCGCGGTCCGCATCAGGTCCAGTGGCAGCACCGGCGCCAGCGCCAGCACCGCCTCGAAGACGACGCAGTGCGGGCAGGCCGGGCCGCCGGGGTCGCGCACCCGGTAGCGGCGCCGATGGTCGACGCCGGGCTGCTCCCACTGCACCCCGATGACGCCGTCGCCCTGCGCCATCAGGTACAGGAATGTGGTGGCGCTGCGTTCCCGGGTGACCGAGGTCAACTCGTCGAGGAACTCCCGTTCGGTGACCACCCGCAGGTCGGTCTCCGTCTCACCGGTGGTCATGAGGCCCCCTCGCGGACCGAACGCATCGACGAACGCCGAACGCTTCCACCGTACGCGGCGCACTGGGCGGCCGCCCGCCCCGTGCGTGGCCCGGGAGGTGTCGCCAATCCGTCGGTCCGCCGCCCACCGCGGATCCGGGCGGCCGCGATCAGTCTGTGCTCTCGCGGCCCAGCAGCCGGATCTCCTCGTTGTCCAGCGCGGACTGAAGGTCGAGAAGGACGAGGTCGTCGATCTCCCGACGGTCACGCAACCGGGTGATTTCCCGCCGTTTGTGGTTGAGGACCGCGAGGCGCAGTTGGCGTTCCCGGGCGAGTTCCTCGGCGGTACGCCCACCGCCCTCGTTAACGTCCTCCAGGTGCCGCTGGTACTCGGCTTCCAGCCGGCGGACCGCCTCCTCGTCGGCTCCGACCTCGGCGGCGGCCTGGGGCAGCGCGGCCAGGCCCACCTCGGTGGCCCGCAGGCGTGCCTGCCGCAACTCGTCGGCCCGCTCGGGATCGCCGACCAGCCCCGCCCAGCGCACCACGAGCGGAAGGGTGGTGCCCTGAACGAGCATGATCAGCACGATCACCAGCGAGGTCACGAAGATGATCAGGTCGCGTTCGGCCACCGGTTGACCGGACACCGTCGTTGTCGGGACCGCCAGGGCGGCGGCGAGCGAGACGGCACCCCGGAAACCCGACCAGCCGGCGATGGTGCCGACCCGCCAGCCGCCACGTTCCTGGTCCCTGTCCACCGTTCGGCGGTGCAGCAGCTTCACCGATTCCGCCGTGACGTAGACGAAGAACAGCCGGGTGACGAGGACGACCACGCTGACCACCAGCACGATCATCAGCGCGCGCTGCGGCGAGGCGCTGGTGACGCCCCGCACCGCCCGGGGGATCTGGGTGCCCAGCAGCACGAACAGCCCACCGTTGATCAGGAACGTGGACAGGTCCCAGAAGGCGTACGCCAGCACCCGCGATCGGGCGCGGATCACCCGGGGGCCGGCGTAGGCCAGCACCAGGCCGGCGACCACGACCGCCAGCACGCCGCTGGCGTGCACCGCGTCGGCGAGAAGAAACGCGGTGAACGGCGTCAACACGCTCAGCGCGCCCTCGCGCAGGGGATCGTCGAGCCGTTTGCGGACCAGCACCACGACGGCGCCGACCAGCAGGCCGGCGATCACTCCCCCGGCGCTGGCCCCGACGAACTCCTCGCCGATCCCGAGCGCGCCGGGTTCCGCTTCCCTGGTGAGCAGGCCCACGGTCACCGCGAAGAGCACCAGCGCGGTGCCGTCGTTGATCAGGCTCTCCGCGTGCAGGGTGGTCAGGAGCTTTCGAGGGAGCCGCTTGGCCAGCCCGGTCACCGCGGCGGCGTCGGTCGGCGCGAGGACCGCCCCGAGCACCCAGGCGGCGGCGGGGTTCACCCCGAACGCCTGCGCGGTCAGCGACACAGTGACCATGGTGAGCACCACCAGCACCACGGCGAGCAGCCCGATCACCGGGAAGTTGGCCCGGATCTCGCGCAGGCTGATGGTGAGACTTTCCCGGTAGAGGATCGCCGGCAGGAAGATCAGCAGTACCAGGTCCGGCTCCAGGGTCAGCTCGGACAGCGGCGGCGCCAGCCCGAGCAGCACCCCGAACGCGATGAGCAGCACCGGTGGCGCGACCCTGTACCGGCCGCCGAGCGTGGTGCCGACGAGAACTGTGACGCCCAGCACCACGATCAGGACGAGCGCCTCCACGCGTACCCCCTTGAATCACGGCGGCTGCGCCGCTGGTTTCCATCTGACCGCACCCTGCCGGTCGGTTCCCGGCGAACCGGCAAGTCGCCGGGGGCGGCGGGTGACACCCGTGGTCAGTCGGAGGAGGTGGCGGCGCGGGCCTCGGCGGTGACCACGCGGGCGGTACGGCGGTGCCCGGCCGCCTCGTCGTCGCGGCCCAGTGCGGCGGCCAGGTCGGCGAGGTATCCGGCCACCGGGCCGAGGGTGAGCACCCCGCTGCCGGCGGCCAGTTCATCGGCGGCTGGCCGGAGTTCGTCGGCGACGCGCTCCATCGTGGGCCGGTCGGCCAGGGCGAGCGCCGCGCGGGCGGTGACGCAGAGCCGTGCCTCCCGCAGCAGGTCGTGCGGTCCGTCCGGGAGGGCCCGCAGGGCCGCTCCGGCGGCCTCCCGGTCGCCGTCGGCGACGAGCAGCAGCGGTCGGACCCACGGCTCGTGGGGGCCCCAGTCCAGGCCCGCCCAGTCCTGGCCCTGAAGCTCGGGGACGGGCTGGTCGACGACGCCGTCCGGCCCGGGTGCCGACCGGTCGGCGTCGACGGCACCGGCGAGGCGCAGCCCGAGCAGGGCGAACGGGAGCAGCCCTCGGGTCAGGCCCGGCATCGCGTCGGTGGGCAGCCGGTCGGCAGCCGCCCGGTACGCGTCCGCCGCCGCGGCGTGCTCGCCGGCCAGCGCCAGCCGCAGCGCGGCGTACCACCGGGTGAAGACACCGACCAGCGGTAGCTCGTACCGCTCCGCGAGGCGGTCGGCGGCGTGGGCGTGCGCGTCGGCGCCGACAAGGTCGGCCAGCGCGCAGCGGGCCTGCACCAGGACGAGGTGGCCCAGCACCTCGAAGGTCACCAGCTGGTGCCGGGCGGCCAGGTCGACCAGCTCGGCGCCGATCCGGGACCGCTCGCCGGCCAGGCCGGCGCGGTGGAAGGCGTGCATGAAGCGGGCATTGAGCGCGAAGGCCAGCAGCCCCGGGTCCGCGACGGCCCGGGCGATCCCCTCGGCCTCCTGTGCTGCCCGGCGGCCACGGTCGGTGGTGGTGCCACGCAGCTCGAGCGCGAGGGTGCTGAGCAGCCGGCTGCGCTGCGCCGAGGCGGTCGAGCCGAGGGCCGCCAGAGCGTGCTCGGCGGCCTGGACGATCCGCCCGGAGAGCTGGTCGTCGTCGTTGCGGGTCCAGATGGCGGGTACGTCGAAGCCGGCCAGCACCTCCGCGACCAGGCGAGGATCGCCGACCGACTCGGCGTCGGCGATCGCCTCGGCCCGGCGCCGTCGCGCCTCGGAGAGCCGGCCCGTCACCGCCAGCGCGCGACCCAGACCGAGCACGGCGCCCAGCCGCTCGCGCCGCTCGCTCCCGCCGGCGCGGTCGTACGCGTCGACCACCTGTGCCCACAGCCGAGCCGCCTCGTGCGGGTTGCCGGCCCGCTCGGCCTGTTCCGCGGCGGTACGGGCGTAGCCGGCCGCGCGCCGGGCGGCTGCCGGTCCGCCGGCGTGCAGCAGGTGGTGCGCCAGCGCGCCGGGATCGGTGGGTTGGCGGCTCCGCAGGGCCTCCGCCACGGCCGCGTGCAGGGCGGCGCGGCGCGGCGCGGACAGGTCGGCGTAGAGCGTGTCGCGGACCAGAATGTGGGTGAACCTCAGCCTCCCGTCGGGCTCCTGTTCGCTGAGGAAGCCGGCCTGCAACGCACGGTCCACGGCGTCCAGCAGGATCGTGGGGTCGCCGGCCAGCGCGCCGAGCACCTCCGGGTCGAGGTCCCGGCCGAGCACGGCCGCCTGCCGCAGCACAGTGCGGGTCGGTGCGGGTAGCTGCGCCAGTCGATGCCGGATGACGTCCCGCACCCCGGGCGGCACCGCCGCCAGCGCTCCGGCGCCCTCGACCGCGTACAGCTGGGCCAGCTCCCGCACGAAGAACGGGTTGCCGCCGCTGCGATTGTGGATCAACCGTACGGTGGGCGGGTCCAGCTCGGCCCCTGCGACGACGCGGGCCAGTTCACCGGTCGCCGACGTGGACAGGCCGCCGAGGTATTCCCGTACCGGCTCCAGCCGGGCCGCCCGGGCCAGTGCGGCGGTCAACTCCGGGCTGATCTCGGTGGCCCGGTAGGTGCCGAGGATCAGCACCGGTCCGGTGGCCGGTTGCGGGCCGGTGAGCAGCACCGTCAGCAGGTCCAGGGTGTCCCCGTCCGCGCGGTGCAGGTCGTCGAGGACCAGCAGCACCGGCCGCCGGTCGGCGACCGCCGAGACCAGCGACGCCACCGCGCGGTGCCGGCGGAACCGGGCGACGGCCGGATCACTCGCCGCCCCAGTGTCATCGACCGCGCCGTCGGTGCCAGCGCCCCCGCTGGAGTCGGTCGGTCCGGCGAGCGCATCCGTGATCTGCGTCCACGGCCAGGCGGCCGGGGCGCCCTCGTACTCCGGGCTGCGGCCCCACGCCGTGGCCCAGCCCTCGGCGGCGAGCCGTCGGGTCAGCGTCTCGGCCAGTGCCGTCTTACCGGCGCCCGGGTCCCCGCTGAGCAGGGCGAGGGTCGGCTGGCCGCGCCGGGAGGCGGCCTGAGCGGCCCGCCGCAGCCGGTCCAGCTCGGTGTCGCGGCCGACGAACGGACGCTCCCGCACCGGTCCCGGCCCGCCGGATGGAACGGGGACGGCCGCCTCCGGGTTGGGCGGGGTGAGGTGCGGCGCCTGGGCCAGGATGTCGGCCTCCAGCCGCCGCAGCTCGGGCCCGGGGTCCACGCCCAGTTCGGTCACCAGGGCGTCCCGGGCCTGGCGCAGCGCGGCCAGCGCGTCGCCCTGTCGACCGGAGCGGTACCGGGCCACCGCGAGCAGCCGCCAGGCGTCCTCGCGCAGCGGATGGCTGGCGAGGTGGGCCGGCAGGTCGGCGGCGGCCTCGTCCGGCCGGCCCAGCGCCAACAGCGCCTCCGCCCGCCGCTCGACGGCGAGCATCCGCAGCTCCTCCAGCCGGTTGATCTCCGCGACGGCCCAGGCCTCACCCGCGCAGTCGGCGTACGCGGGCCCCCGCCAGAGCCCGAGCGCCGCGTCCAGCGCGGCCAGGGCCGGTGCGGGCAGTCCCGCCGCCAGCAGCCGGCCCGCCTCGCCGACCGCCGCCTCGAACCGTCCGGCGTCCACCGCGTCCGGCGCGGCCCGCAGCACGTACCCCGGTGGTTCGGTGACCAGGAGCCGGGGCGGTTGCCGGGGCGGCCGGTCGGGCTCCAGAGCCCGGCGCAGGTCGGCGACGAAGGTCCGGATCGCGCCGACCGCGCCCTCCGGGGGCACCTCCCACAGGTCGTCGACGAGCCGGTCCACCGGCACCACCCGGCCCCTGGCGATCAGCAGCCGGCCCAGCACCGTGCGCTGACGGGGCCCCTTGAGCGGGACCGGACCGCGCTCGGTCGCGGCGGTCACCGGCCCGAGCACGCCGAAGGTCACCGCCACGGGTGCCGCCGCCTGGTCATGGCACCAATCTAGGCGGGGCCGCCCGGCCGACCCCGGTGTGTCGGCACTGATCCGACGCTGACCGCCTGCTGATCTCGGCGGAGCAGGCTCGACCAGGTACGACGGCGTCGGGCCACCGCCCCCGCCGACCCCTGCTCACCAGAGAGGTTCCCCGTGGACCTGAGGATCAACGGATTCGACTACCGGCGGGTCACCGTCGCCGAGGGCGTCACGCTCAACGTCGCCGTGGGCGGCACCGGGCCCGCGATCGTACTGCTGCACGGTTTTCCGCAGACCCACCTCATGTGGCGGCACGTCGCGGCCGACCTGGCCGCCGACCACACGGTCATCTGCCCGGACCTGCGCGGCTACGGCGACAGCGACAAGCCCGTCGACGTCGACGGCAGCGGGTACGCCAAACGCACAATGGCCGCCGACGTCGTGGCGCTGGCCCGGGCGCTCGGCCACGAGCGCTTCGCGCTGGCCGGGCACGACCGGGGCGCCCTGGTCGCGTTCCGCGCCGGCCTCGACCACCCGGAGGCGATCAGCCAGCTCGCCCTGCTCGACGTGCTGCCCACCCTGGACATGTGGGACGTGCTGCACGGCGCCAGCGCCGCTGTCGCCTTCCACCTGTATCTGATGGCGCAGCCACCCGGCCTGCCGGAGGAGCTGATCGCCGGCAGCCCGGACGCCTTCTTCGGGCACTTCCTGGACGCCTGGACCCGCGATCCGGAGGCCCTGCCGGCGGACGTGCGGGCCGCGTACCTGAGCGCGTCCCGGGCAGCGGTCACCTCGATCGTCGCCGACTACCGGGCGACCGCCGGGATCGACGTCGCCCACGACACCGCCGACCGGGCGGCCGGCCACCAGCTGCGGATGCCGGTGACGGTTCTGCAGCAGGACTGGGGCGCGGCGCTCGGCTACGACGCGGCCGGGCTGTGGCGTGCCTGGGCGCCGGACCTGTCGCACCAGACCGTCACCTGTGGGCACTTCATGGCCGAGGAGGCGCCCGCAGAGGTGGTCCGGGCACTGCGCGCCCTGCTCGCACGGTAAGCCCCACCCGGGCCGGCAGCCTTCAACATAGGGTCTGACCTGCGGATATATGACGTTGCACAAAGTGGACGCCAGCGGTTGATCGGTGCTACACAGGCAGATATCGGCCAGCCAACGACGGCGAGTCGCTCACCTCCTCGACCATCGACCGTCCACACGCACCGTCACCACCGTCGGGCTTCGCCGCACGGACCGGACCGCGGTCGCCGTCGATCCGCATGACAGCCCCACCGGCCGCTGGCGGTTGACGGCGGTCCTCGACCAAGGAGTCGCCGTGGGATACCTGCGTATCCGGTCCCGGCACCAACCCTTCGAGGTGGCCGCCCTGGCCATGGCTCCCGTCTGCGGCGGGCTGCTGCTCCTGCTCGGCGGCCGACCGACGTCGGTCCGGATGGCCATGCCGGTGCCGATCCAGATCGGTTGGGAGCTCGGTCTGGTCCTGGTCGGCGTCGGCGGCCTGTTGGGCATCCTGTGGCCCGGCCGGCTCGCCACCGGGCTCGGCATCGAGCTCGCCTCGGTCGTGGTGTTCGGCACCATCAGCGGGATGTACACGATGGCACTGCTGGTCGTGTCGGGCCGGCAGGCCATCGCCGCGGCGTCCTTCAGCACCGCGCTCGCCGTCGGGTCGCTGTGGCGGGCCGCTCAGATCGCCATCGACCTGCGCCGGCTGGCCCAGGCCAGCCAGTGCATAGCTGTCGAACCGGCAGAAGGCGGTGTCCCGTGATCTCCGCACCGGCGCCCGACGCACCCCCGTGGCTGCAGGTGGCGCTCAGCGTGTTCGGCATCCTCGGCGGCAGCACCGGCCTGGCCGCCATCGCCACCGTCGTGGTGCAGCGGGGCAAGTTCAAGGCCGACGCCGCCGACACCCTCACCGAGGCGGCCCTCACCCTGGTGCAACCACTACAGACCCGGATCACCGAGCTGGAGGAAGAGGCGCTGAGCGCCCGGTCGGAGCTGGGGCTGCTGCGCGAGCAGGTCAACCAGTTGCAGTTCGTGGTCCGGGTGCTCACCCGCACGCTGGACCGGTGGCGTGCCGCGATCCGCTCCCCCGACGCGACGCTGCGCAAGGTCCGGGCCGTGGTCGCGGAGTCCGAACGGCTGCCGGAGGACCGGTGAGGCCCGGCTCCGAACGCCCTGGATCCATCGATGACCGCTCAGGCGCCGCCCTGGTCGCGTAGTCGACAGGCGAGTTCGCGCACCGCTGCCCGGAACTCGGGGTCGGACTCGCCCGGGTGGTGCCCCCGCAGCGGTGGCGGCCGGCACTCCCCTGGCTGCGCCGTCAGGTCCCGCGGATCCCGCAGCCGCCGATCGACCCGCGCCGCGGGTTCGGTGGCGTCCGGCGGCGGATCGCCGGGCCGGTGCGCGGCGAAGATCCAGCCACCGACCGGGTCGGTGTCCCGCCACAGGTTCAGCCATCGCCACCCGACCCGCTCCCCCACCTGGCGCAGCACCTCCTCGCTCAGGTAGGCCGGAAACAGCCGGGCGTACAGGCGGTCCAGCGGGGACCCGTAGGTGAGCAGCGCGACCCGCTGACGCACCACCGGCGGGAGCCGCAGCACCGCGAGGGCCAGCAGCGCCGAGCCGTGGCTGTGCCCGCAGAGCACCACCCCGGCGTGCCGCTGCGTGAGCTGGGTGATCCGGTCCGCCAGCTCGGGTACCGCGCGGTCGGCGTAACTCGCGGGCGCGAACGGGTGGGCGGCCCGGGGCCAGAACGTGCCCAGGTCCCACAGCACCCCGACGTACCGGCGGAACCACGGCGTCCGGTACGCGAACAGCCCGCCCAGGAGCAGGGCGAGCAGCAGGGCGGCGACAAGGTAGCTGCCCACGGCGAGGCCGACACCGACGAACCCGGCTGGCAAACCGAGGAGTTGCCGCCCCAGCTGGTCTGGCTCGAGCTGGAACTGTCCCATCAGGCTCGTGCTCAACCCGATGACCGCCAGCGCCGCGTAGGTCACGGCGAGCAGTCCCAGCCGTTCGGTGAAGCGGGCCCGGGCGATCATCTTCGTCACCCGGTGTCGACGCTCGGTGGCCTCCGGCGGTGCCGTCGGGAAGTCCCGGTCGGTGATCGCGACAGCGGCACGCAAACGGCTACGCCGCGATACCACGGTCATCGCACCGCACACCACCACCCCCGCGACGACGTGCAGGAAGAAGGCCAGGATCGTCCAGTTGTACGCCAGCGGCCGACCGGCGGCGCCGCCGAGCAGGGTCCCGCTCCAGTAGACCAGGGTCGCCGAGAACGCTCCGGCCAGGCCCACCGCGATGGCCGCGATGACCGGTGCGCCCAGCCCGTACCGAGGTGTGCCGCGACGCACCCGGCGACCGGGGTCGCACAGCACCAGCGCGCCCAACGCCACGAGCAGCGTCATCTGGACGATCGACACCGACCCGATGATCCGCCCGTACCCCGGCAGCCCGGCCGACGACGGCCAGCCCCGTGGGTCCAGGGCCACTGTGGCGAAGGCGGCCACGCTCAGGCCGTACGCCACGAGGCGCAGCCCTCCGGCCACCCGGCCGGCCAGCCGCGCGGTCGCCGCCCCGTCCACCAGCCCGGGCACGCCGAGCAGAGCGACGCAGGCGAGCAGCACCGCCCCGGTGAGCGCGAGCAGAATGCTCGTCGCGGTCGTCCGGCCGCCGGCCGACCGGGCGACGAGCAGCACCAGGTCGACCATGGCGAACGCGGCGGCGACATGGGTCGCCCGCAGCCGTCCGACCAGTGGCTCGACGGCCCACAGCGAGTTGCCGGCGGGCCGGCGTCGACGGGCGCCGAGCAGCCGGAGAAATCCGACGGCGGCGATCGGCAACAGCGCCAGTACCGCCAGTCGCTGCCCGATCGACCAGCCGTCGAGCCCGGCGAGCCCTCCACGGGCCGCCGGGCAGCGGGCCATGCCGAGACAGCGCCACCCGAGCAGGTCGAGCGCGACACCGGCCGCCGACAGCATGTAGAGCAGGGTGAGGTCGAGCGCGAGGAGCCGGCACAGGACGGTGACGCCCGGGCCGCTCCACCGACCCGTCGGCCTCATCCAGACCGCCAGGTTGCTGAGCATGAACGGCAGCAGGAAGACCAGGGAGAGCGTCCGGGCCATCGTGCCCGAGGGAAGGTCGCCCCACCGGTACGCCTCCAGGGTGACCCCGTTCGGGTCGGTGTCGTCGGCCTCGGGGGCCCGACGGTGGAACCCGCCGCTGCGGTCACCGGCGACCTGCCGCACGTGTGCCTGGTCGAGCACCCGTTCCGGTCCCGCTCCGGAGACACCATGCACCCGCAACTCCACGACGTCGTCGTGCCGCCCCGGTCCGTCGCGGTAGCGCTGGGGGCCCTCACTACCCACGCCGCCACCGGCCAACCGCACCCGCCGGCCGGCGCTGCCGCGTCCTGGCGAGGAGCGCGTCGGCCACGATTATCAGGATGAGGAGACCGAGGATGAGCGCGCCAGCGCCGAGCAGCGGCAGCCGCGCGCTCGCGAAGCCACCCAGGACGATCATCGCCAGCCCGATCAGTCGGGGCCGCGAGAGGCTGCCGTCGACCACCACCGAGAGCAGGAGTCGGCCGATCAGGAACAGCACAGGGCCGACGACGGTCAGGGTCAGATGAGCCGGGTCGGACGCCCCTGGGTCCTCGATCGCCAGCTCCATGCCGACCGAGGTCGCCAGGACCCCGGCGATCATGACGAGGTGCAGGTAGCCGGCGAGCAGCGCCAGTCGGCTGCCGGGCGGACCGGCCGCTTCGATGGCGGCGCCCAACCGCCCGCCGGCAGGCCTCAGGTAGAGCCGAGCGAGGGCCACAGCGGTCAGGAACGTCACGGCGAACGCGATGGTGCGCTCCCGGTCGAAGCCGGCGTCGCTGTAGGTGATGCCGGACATGAGGATCAGCTCACCCAGCGCGATGATGAAGATCTGCTGGTAACGCTCGGAGAGATGTTCCCCGTTCACCTGGAGGTCCGGCCACGAACTGCGGCCGAGCCGTGGCGTCGGCCAGCCCAGCCGCGCCAATCCGTACTCCAGGACCAGCGCGAGCGCCCAGAGCGCCTCCCGGGCCGGGGCGACGGCCGCCCCGACCACCCAGAGCACACCGGAGACGGCGAACCAGATCGCCACCCGCGCGGTACGCAGTTGCAGCGGATGACCACGCAGGGCGGGGATGAGCAGGAAGGCGCGGCCCAGGTGGATGGCCACGTACGCGATGGCGAACACCATGGCGTGCCCACCGAACGCGGTGGGCACGGCGGCGGCCATCAGCAGGCCGCCGAACATCACCCAGAGCAGCAGGACGACGATCAGCGGGGCACGCGGGTCGAACCAGTCAGCCGACCAGGCGGTCACGAACCACACCCACCAGATGGCCGCCAGCAGCAGGAGCACCTGGAAGCCGCCGTGGAGGCTGAGGTCGCTGAGCAGCGCTCGGGACAGCCGGGCCAGCGCGAAGATGATGGCCAGGTCGAAGAAGAGTTCCAGGAACGACGCCCGCCGCGGATCCTCCCGCCGCTGCAGCAGCCGCCCCGGAAGCCCGTTCGCCATCGCCATCCTTCCCGGCCCCCGGTGTCGCCGCCTCCAGTCGTACCACCCGCGGGGCCGGACCCGGGTCTGTTCCCCCAGGCCCACCAGGCCGTCCGTTGCGGCGGGTCGGGCTGTCCGGGTCAGTCGGCCGTCCGCTCGGCGACCACCACCGAGATGCCGTCCAGGACACGTTGCAGGCCGAACTCGAAGGCGTACTCCGGCCCGTACGCGGCGCCGTGCTGCTGGCCCGCCGCGGTGCCGACCCGGGCGGCGGTCGGGTAGCTGCCGGCCGTCATGACCCGCTCCAGCCAGGGCGCGTGCGACTGCCACCACTGGCCGTCGGTCATGCCGGTCTCCCGCTCCAGGTCGACCACCTCGGACGCGGCGCGCGCGGCACTCTTCACGTGTCCGAGGACGAGGGTGAGTACCGCGTCCATCTCCACGTCGGTGAGCCCGATGTCGGCTACCGCGCCCAGCTCGTGGTCGTACTTGCCCACCAGGTGCGGGCCGAGCACGGGTCGGGTCGTCTCGGCCCGCAGCATCCAGGGGTGGCGCTGGTAGAGGGCGAGATTGTCCCGGGCGATCCGCTCCAGCCGGGCCCGCCAGTCGCCGGCGACGGTGGCGCGGGGCATCTCGCCGTACACGGTGTCGATCATGACGTCGACGAGTTCGGCCTTGCCCGGCACGTAGGTGTAGACCGACATGGTGCCGACGCCCAGCGCCTCCGCGACCCGGCGCATGGTCAGCGCGTCGAGGCCCTCGGAGTCAGCGATGGCGATGGCGGCCCGGACGATCCGGTCGACGCTGAGCCCCGGCCCCGCGCTACGGCTGGTCGGCTCGCGGGTGCGCCACAGGATGGCCAGGCTGCGAGCCGGGTCCGCGGTCGCCTTGCGCTCACTCGCCATTGTGCGGCCATCCTAGCAATCAGGCCGTACGTCGTACGCCGCCTGCCGGGCCGGTGCCGGCGTCAGAGCGCTTCCCGATCGTCGGTCAGCGTCGGGCCGGCGGCGGCCGGCACCAGGTGACGCACCTCCGGTTCGCCGTCGGTCAGCTCCCGGGCCCGCTCCTCGGCCTGGCGGTCCTCGCTCGTCAACCGGCCGCCGTGCTGGCGCAGGTGCTCACCCCAGGACGGCACCAGGTACACCTCGACGAACCGGTCCGTGGTCTCGGCCGGCCGGAACAGCCCCCAGCGCATCGCGCCGGTCCGCTGGCGGGCGCCGCGCACCACGTCCATCGCCGCCAGGAACGGTTGCGTCCGCTCCGGCCGGACTGTGTACTCCACGGTCACCAGCACCGGCCCCACCCGGGGGCCCGGCTCGTGCGCCAGGTGCAGCTGCGGCCAGTAGGCGGCCGGATCCCGGTCCACCGTCGGCAGTTCCGGCAGCGGCCAGATCCGACTGGTCACGGTGCCGACCAGCATGAACACCGCCGCGCCGAGAAAGGCCACCACCAGCCCTGCCAGGTCGGCCACCAGACCCCAGACGAACGCGCCCACCGCCTGCCCACCGGCGAAGAAGACCTGATAGACGGCCAGTCCTCGGGCTCGCACCCAGCTCGGCAGGAAGACCTGCATCTCGGCGTTGACGTTGGCCAGCACCGTCACCCAGGCCAGCCCGGCGGGCAGCAGGGCGATGAGCACCAGCGGCACCTCCCGCACCGTGCCGACCACCGCCAGCGCGACTGTGAACAGCACCCCGGCGATGAACAGCAGCTGGTTGGCCGACAGCCGGGTGCGGATCACGGCCAGCAGCAGGCCACCCGCGATGGCCCCCACCCCGAGGGCTGCCAGCAGCACGCCGTACCCACCTGAGCCCAGCCCGAGCCGGCGGCTGGCCACCAGCGGCAGCAGCGCCCACAGCGCGCTGGCCGGGATCACGAAGACCAGCGCACGGCGTAGCAACCGGCGGACGGTCGGCGAGTGCCGTACGTAGCGGCTGCCGGCACGCAGCGCCGCGGTGAACCGCTCGGGCACCTCGACCGCGCGGGCGTTGCCCGGTTTCCAGCGCGTCAACGCGTACGTGAAGATCAGGAACGCGATGGCGTTGAGCGCGAAGACCGGGGCGACGCCGGTCCGGGCGATCAGCACGCCGGCCACCGCCGGCCCGACCGCCCGAGCCATGTTCACGCTTATCGAACCGAGCGCGGATGCCGCCCGGAGCTGGTCCTGCGGCACCAGCTCCGGGATCACCGCCGCCCAGGCCGGCAGGGTGAGCGCCTGCCCGACCCCGAACGCGAACGTGAGGGTGAGCAGCAGCGCGGGGGGCATCCGATCGGTGACGGTGAGCAGGGTCAACGCCACCGCCACCACCACCAGGAACAGCTGTACGGCGATCAGCAGGTGCCGGCGGTCGAAGTTGTCGGCCAGCACGCCGGCGGGCAGCGCCAGCAGCAGCACCGGCAGCAGGCTGGCCGTCTGGACCAGGGCGACCAGGGTGGAGGCGTTCGAGTGGTGGATCAGCAGCCACTGCGCACCGACCGTCTGCATCCAGGTGCCGACGTTGGCAGCGAGCAGGGCCAGCCACAGGTTGCGATAGACGGCGGTCCGCAGGGGCGCCCACACCGAAGCCGGACGGTCGGCGGGTCCGGCCTGCGCCGTCACCACCGCCCGTCCGCGCGCAGCACGCGCTCTCCGGAAACGTAGAGGTCGTCGGGTTCGAGCAGCAGCAGCCGGACGACCTCGCTGGCGACCTGGTCGGGGCTGGCGTACACCTCGTCCAGAAACTCGGCGCCGACCCGTTCCTGCAGCCGGGTCGGCATCGGCCCGGGATGCAGCTGCATCACCTTGACCCGGTTGCTGTGCTGGGCCTCGGCCAGCGACTCGACCAGGCTGCTGCCGTAGCTCTTGGTCGCCCGGTAGACCGGGATGCCGGGCCGGGGGGATGTCACCGCCATCGCACCGATGTACACCACGTTCCCGTGGCCCTGCCGGTGCAGGTGTTCCAGCGCCTCCCGGAATACGTACGTGGTGCCCAGCACGTTGGTTTCCACCGCCCGCCTGATGTGCTCCACGGAGAGGTCCGCCAGGTCGCCGCCCGCCCACATCGACGCACAGGCCGCCACCCCGTGGATCGTGCCGTAACGTCCCACGGCCTCGGCGAACGCGTCGCGAACCTGCTCGTAGGAGGAGACGTCACACACCGCCCCGGCGCAGCCCAGCTCGTCGGTCACCGTGGCGACCTCGGCCGCCACGTCGCCGAGCACGACGACCCGGTGCTCGGCGACCAGCAGCCGGGCCACCGCGAGGCCGAGCCCGCTGGTGGCGCCGACCACCACGAACGTTCTGGCACCCATGTCTCTCCAGCCACCGCCAGCACAGGTCACGCGGTTCACGTGACGGCGCGTTCTTCCCGTTTCCGGCCACACCACACCCGGCCCACCCGCGCCGGTCGGGCCGGCGACGGTAGGGCTGGGCATACCTCAGAAGTGGATCTGGACGGCTGGGTCGGCCCGGGTGCGGCGATTAGCGTCTGCCTCATGACCCCGGAACACCCCCGCCACCTGGCCGAGGCGCTGCGCCGCCGCGGCTGGCTGGTCTCCGCCTGGCCCTGGCGCGCGCTGGTCTACCTGGTCAGCACCGTGCCGGTCGCCGGTGTGCTCGCCGTCGGGCTGCTCGTCGTCGTCGCGCCCCTGCTGGCGGCCGTCAACGGCGTACGACTGCAGGGCCGGCCGCCGGAGATTCCGCTCCTGCTGTTCCTGACGGTCGGCAGCCTCATCCTGCTGGCGCTGGCGCCGATCGCGAGCTTCCCGGTGGCCGCTGTCGAGCGCTGGCGGCTCGGCCTCGTGGACGGCCGCCCGCTGCCCGCGTCGCCGTGGCCGGGCCTGGCCGCCCGCTACCGCACCGCCGCCGCGTGGCGGGAGGTGGCGTACCTGTTCTGGCTGGGCGGGTTCGTGCCGGTCGCGTACTGGGTGTTCCTGCTGCTGGTGCTGCTGGACGTGGGTCTGGTGGCCAGCCCCTGGCTGGCCGGGGACGCCGACCAGGTCATCGTCGTGTGGGCAACGGTGGACACCGCCGGCGAAGCCGCCCCGTACGCGGTCGTGGGCGTGCTGCTCATCCCGGTGCTCTGGTACGCCGCCGGGCTGCTCGCCGCCGTCCAGGCCGCCGTGACCCGGTGGGCGCTGTCCTGGCCGGTCGACGTGGCGGCGCTGCGCGAGGTCGCCCGGTCGCGGACCCGGCTGGTCGGCGCGTACGAGGCCGAGCGGCGACGGATCGAGCGCGACCTGCACGACGGCGCTCAACCCCGGTTGACCAGCCTCACCCTCCAGCTGGGGCTGGCCCGGCTCGACGTGCCGGAGGACTCCCCCGCCGCCCGACCCCTCGCTGTCGCGCACGAGCAGGCCCGGGGCCTGATGGTGATGCTCCGGCAGTTGGTGCACGGCATCCGGCCGCAGAGCCTCACCGACCTCGGTCTCGCCGGTGCGGTACGGGAGTTGGCCGACGCGTCCGCGGTCGGGGTCACGGTCCACGCCGACCTCGACGGCGAACTACCGGAGATCGTCGAGACGACCGCCTACTTCGTGGTGTCGGAGTCGCTGGGCAACGTGGCCCGGCACGCCGGGGCGAACCGCGCCGAGGTGCGCCTCACCCGCACCGGCGGTGAGCTCGTCGTCGAGGTGTCCGACGACGGCCGTGGTGGCGCCGACCCCGCGCGGGGCAGCGGCCTGACCGGCCTCGCCGACCGGGTCGCCGCCGCGGACGGCCGGCTGCTGCTGTCCAGCCCGCCCGGTGGGCCCACACTGGTCCGGGTGGAGCTGCCATGCCGTCCGTGACCCGTGTCGTGCTGGCCGAGGACGAGGTGCTGCTGCGCGAGGGCCTGGTCGCGCTGCTCACCCGGTTCGACTTCGTGGTCTGTGCCGCTGTCGGCTCCGCCCCCGAACTGCTGGACGCGGCCCGCACGCACCGGCCCGACCTGGTGCTGACCGACATCCGGATGCCGCCCGGCCGGCGGGACGACGGGTTGCGCGCCGCCGTGGCGTTGCGCGCCGAGCGGCCCCAGCTCCCGGTCGTGGTCCTGAGCCAGTACGTGCAGACCGGGTACGCCGCGGCGCTGCTGGACAGCGGCGACGGCCAGCGGGTGGGCTACCTGCTCAAGGACCGGGTGGCCGAGGTCGCCGAGTTCGTCGACACGCTGCACCGGGTCACGGCCGGCGGCACCGCCGTCGACCCGGACGTCGTCCGGCAGCTGCTGCACCGCCCGCGCGACCCGCTCGCCGCGCTCTCCGCCCGGGAACGTGAGGTGCTGGCGCTGCTGGCCGAGGGGCGTTCCAACGCGTCGATCGCCGCCCGGCTGCACGTCACCGAGGCGGCTGTCGGCAAGCACGTCGGCAACATCCTGCTGAAGCTCGACCTGCCGCCCAGCGACGACACCAACCGCCGCGTGCTCGCGGTGCTCACCTACCTGCGCGCCGATCCGGCCGGCTGAGCAGCACCGGGCGCGGGCCTGGCCCGGCCGACCGGGGCGTAGATTCGATCACCGGGACCGCCGTCACCAGGGCGCGGGCCGGGAGACGGGAGTACGGCATGGCGGAGGCGCTGCGGGTCGGTCTGCTGGGGTACGGGCTGGCGGGCCGGGTGTTCCACGCACCGCTGATCGCCGCGACGCCCGGGCTGCGGCTGGACGCCATCATGACCCGCGATCCGCAGCGGCGCGAGCAGGCCCGGCAGCACCACCCGGACGCCCGCCTGGTCGACGACGCCGACGAGCTGTGGCGTACGCCCGACGCGCTGGACCTGGTCGTGGTGGCGACGCCGAACCGGCAGCACGTGCCGATGGCCCGGGCGGCGCTGAGCGCCGGCCTGCCGGTCGTGGTCGACAAGCCGCTGGCACCCACCGCCGCCGACGGCCAGGGGCTGGTCGAGGAGGCCGACCGCCGGGGCGTGCCGCTCACGGTGTTCCAGAACCGTCGCTGGGACGGCGACTTCCTGACCGCACGGCGCCTCGTGGAGCAGGGTGAGTTGGGGCGGGTGCTCCGCTTCGAGTCCCGGTTCGAGCGTTTCCGCCCGACCATCAAGCCGGGTTGGCGGGAGCTTGCCGGCCCCGAGGAGGCCGGAGGCGCCCTCTTCGACCTCGGCGCCCACCTCATCGACCAGGCCGTGCAGCTCTTCGGTGCCGTCGACCGCGTCTACGCCGAGGTCGACCGCCGCCGTGCGGGGGCCGAGGTCGACGACGACGCGTTCGTGGCGTTGACCCACGCCAACGGGGTCCACTCGCACCTCTGGATGGGAGCGATCACCGCTCAGCTCGGGCCCCGGCTGCGGGTGCTCGGTGACCGGGGCGGCTACACGACGTACGGGCTGGACGTGCAGGAAGCGGCGCTGCACGACGGTGGCCGGCCGGACCAGCCGGGATGGGGCGAGGTTCCGCCGGAGCGGTACGGCCTGCTCGGCGTCGACGGTGACCTGCGCCCGGTGCCCACCGAGCCCGGCTCGTACCAGAGCTTCTACCAGCAGGTGGCGGCGGCGCTGCGCGATGGCACGCCGATGCCGGTGGATCCCCGGGACTCGGTCGCCACCGTCGAGTTGATCGAGTTGGCGCACCGGTCGGCCGCCGAGGGCGTGGTGCTGCCGGTTCCGACGGGCCCGGCCGCCTGACCCCTGCCGTCGAGATGGGGCCGGCTCGGCTCGGGCAGAACACCTAGTCGGCGTCCTGCTCGGTACGGTCGATATCCGACACCCGGGCTTCCTCGTCGGTCAGCGCGTCCTCGGACCGGTCACCGAGCGCGCCCAGCCGGCGTTCGGCCTCCCGCGCCTCCTGCTCGATCCTCGGGTTCTCGTCGTTGGGACCCTGCGACATGGGCGACCTCCATCGGGCACGAAACGGCCTCCCTGGGTGTACCCCGCCTGACGCTGGGGACACCGGGATCGCGCAGAACCCGGATCCACGTGCAGGACAGCTGGTGGACAGCCGAGCGCCGGGCCGGCCGGTGACCGCGCCGGGCTGGAGCCCTGGAGCGTTGCCGGCCCGGCCCGGTGCCGGATCAGCGCGTCAGTTCGCGCCAGGAAGGGTGGGTGCCGCGCCAGGCGTCGGCGAGGATGGCCGCCGAGGCCCGGCTGGGGCACTGCTGCACCCGCTCACGACCCGACGCCCCACCGATCTGGGCGCGGACCTCCCAACCCTGCCCGTCAGTACGGATGTACACGTCCCGGCGCCCGCGCGGGGTCGTGTCACCGTTCCACCAGTGTTCCTCCACCATCATTCGCCGACCGTATAGCAATTCGGCGGCAAGGGGTACGGCGCAGGTGGGCTTAGAGCGGCACAATAGCCGCTATCCGGGCGCAGTATGGGCCAACTCGAGACGTGGAGGAGCCCCCGCGGCCACTCCTCCGGGCCTGAGCAGCGGATCAGAACCGGGACGAGGCGGCGGCGCGCATGCCGGCCGGGGGCCGGCTCGCACTCACCCCTGCGCGGTGAGCAGGTAGTCGTCCGCTTCGGGGCTCCAGCGCAGGTCGACCACACCGCCGGTGGCGGCGGCCTTGCAGAACTGGAGGAAGCTGCGGTAACCGAGCTTCTTCTCGCTGAAGTCGGGCCGGGCCCGGCGCAGCTGGTTCTTGAGCCCGGACAGCGCCACCGGGTTGCCCGCGCTGCCCAGGTCCGCCACGACGCCACGGAGCAGACCGAAGGCCACCTCACGATCGCCGTGCTCCGGCAACGAGACCTCCGGGTCTCCCTTCGCGGGGCCTTCGGCCAGCTCGATCACGCTCTGCGCGGCGAGGTGGCGCAGCAGCTCGCCGAAGGTGCGGAACCCGTAGTCGGACTCGCTGAACGTCGGGTCCTTGCGCAACAGGGTGCGCTTGAGCCGGGAGGCGGTCACCTCGCCGCTGGCGCTGCCCTGCAGCCCGGCCACCGTCTGGGCGACCAGCACGGCGAGGGCGTCCACGTCCCGGCCTGGCTCCTCCCCCGCCGGCTGCCGCTCCTCCTCCGGCTCCGGCTCCCGCTGCTCCTCCGGCTCGGGTGCACGCTGGTCCGGGCCCGGTTGCCGTACCGGCCGACCGCGCCGGCCCCGGGTCGGCGGGATGTCCACACCCTCCAGCCGGTCGTAGTAGAGGAACTCGTCGCACGCCGGCGGAAGCAGCGCCGACGTCGACCCCTCGACTCCGACGCCGATGACGCGCTTGTTCAGCTCACGGAGCTTGTGCACCAGCGGGGTGAAGTCGCTGTCGCCACTACAGATCACGAAGGTGGAGATGTAGTCGCGCTCGAAGGCCAGCTCGATGGCGTCCACGGCCATCTTGATGTCGGCCGCGTTCTTGCGGGACGCCCCCATCCGCTGCGGGATCTCGATCAGCTCGACGTGGGACCGGGTGAGCATCCGGCGGTCCTCGTCGAAGTACGACCAGTCGGCGTACGCCCGGCGCACCACCACGCGCCCCCGCTCGGCCAGGGCGTCCGCGATGGGCCGGAAGTCGAAGGCCATGCCGCCACGGTTGTCGCGAGCCCCCAGCGCGAGGTTCTCGTAGTCGAGGAACAGGGCGATCCGGTCTTCTTGATCCACGCGGTTCAGCCTACGCCCGTCGGGACCGGCTCTGGTGGAGCTGGCCGACGGAGAGCATTCACGCGTGTTGTCGGTTTCTTTCTGCAGACCGGTCGTCGCTTTTCATGTTTCCATCTTGCTCTTGCAACGTGACGTACGCCACTGGCATCATGGCGGTCGATGCTGAGCGCCGGTGAGAGCGCCCGCGGCCACAGAGGAGAGTCCATGTCCCGGAGCACAACGCCGGCGCGGCGCCGCCCCCAACGGCCACTGACCGCAGGCGCGGTCGTGGCCGTGACCGCCCTCGCGCTGCTGGGCGGTGGACCCGCCGCGGCCGCCACCCGGCCATCCGGCGCGCAGCCGGTGGTCACCCGGGCCGCCCTCGACCCGGCATTGGTCGCCGGGCGCGGCGCGAAGGTCGGCTTCCTCGAACAGGAGGCGGAGAACGCCAGCACCAACGGTGAGATCATCGGCCCCGACCGGTCCGCCTACACGCTGCCCGCGGAGGCCTCCGGCCGCCGGGCGGTGCGTCTCACCCCCGGGGAACACGTCGAGTTCGTCCTGCCCAGCGCGGCGAACGCGATCACCGTGCGGTACAGCATCCCGGACGCGCCGAACGGCGGCGGGATCACCGCCCCGCTGGGCGTCGCGGTCAACGGCAAGCACATCCGCGGCATGACGCTGACCTCGCAGTACTCGTGGCTCTACAACCAGTACCCGTTCTCCAACGACCCCCAGGCCGGGCTGCTGCACCCGGACTGGTGGATCACCGAGTGCTCATGCGTGCCGTCGGCCACCACGCCGTACCCGACCATCAGCACGCCGTTCCGGCCCACCCACTTCTACGACGAGCAGCGGCTCCTGCTCGGGCGCACCTACCGGGCCGGCGACCGCATCCGGCTGACCGCGCCGGCCGGCAGCGCCGCTGCCTGGACCGTCATCGACCTGCTCGACTCCGAGGTGGTCGCGCCACCGCACGTCCGGCTCCTCGCCGCGAACGTGCTGGCCTTCGGCGCCGACCCCACCGGCCGGCGGGACTCCGCCGCCGCCCTGGACCGGGCCATCACCTTCGCCCGGCGGGCCCACCTGAAGGTGTACATCCCACCGGGCACCTACCAGGTCAACCGGCACATCATCGTCGACGACGTGACCATCGAGGGCGCCGGCAGCTGGTACACCATCATCAAGGGTCGCGAGGTCGCCCTGCCGACGCCGGCCCCGGACGGCTCGGTGCACACCGGCGTCGGCTTCTACGGCCGCGACGCCGCCGACGGCGGCAGCCGCAACGTCCACCTCTCCGGCTTCGCCATCGAGGGCGACGTGCGGGAACGCATCGACACCGACCAGGTCAACGCGATAGGTGGAGCGATGAGCGACTCCACCATCGACGGGCTCTACCTGCACCACACCAAGGTGGGCCTGTGGTTCGACGGGCCGATGACGAACGTGCGCGTGACCAACAACATCATCGTCGACCAGATCGCGGACGCGCTCAACTTCCACATCGGCGTCACGAACTCGCTCGTCGCCCACAACTTCATCCGCAACACCGGCGACGACGGCCTGGCGATGTGGTCGGAGACGACGGCCAACGCGCGGAACACGTTCGACCACAACACCGTGCAGTCGCCGACGCTGGCCAACGGCATCGCCATCTACGGCGGCAGGGACAACACCGTCTCGCACAACCTCATCGCCGATCCGGTGCGCGAGGGCAGCGGCATCCACGTCGGTTCCCGCTTCGGCGCGCAGCCGTTCGCCGGACACCTGCGGATCACCAACAACACCACCGCCCGCGCCGGCACGTACGAGCTGAACTGGAACATCGGACTGGGCGCGATCTGGATCTTCGCCCTGGACCGGAGCATCGACGCGGCCATCGAGGTGGTCGGCGACGCGTACCTCGACAACACCTACAACGCGATCATGCTGGTCAGCGACTGGCCGGTGAAGGACCTCTACTCGATCACCAACGTGCACTTCCGCGACATCCGGGTCGACGGCACCGGCACCTCCGTGGTCAGCGCCCGGTCGGCCGGGTCGGCCTCGTTCGCCAACGTGGACGCCCGCAACGTGGGTGCGGTCGGCGTCAACAACTGCGGGTCGTTCCACTTCACCCCGGCCGGCTCGGAGTTCGCGCTGACCGACCTCGGTGGCAACGACGGCGGCTGGTTGGCCCCGTGGCTGTTGCCGAACGCCATCACCTGCGACGACCGGCCGCCGGTGTCGCCACCGCCACCACCGGCCCGGTGGTGAACGCGACGGGGGCCCGGTAGCCGGGCCCCCGTCCTCGTGGTTCGCCGCCCGTCAGCCGCCCAGCCGCTGCCGGGCCAGGAACTTCGGCACCACCATCCGCCACGCCTCCGTGACCAGCTCGGTCATGTACCCGTGCTCCAGCCGGGCGGTGTGGCAGCACACCCAGTGAAAGCGCAGGTCGGACTCGCCGGGCAGGAAGAACAGATCCGGCTCGGCGGCGACCAGCCCGGCCCGCTCCTGCTTGGGGAACCCGAAGCCCATCGTCGCCTCGTCACGGGAGAACGCGACGTACACGATGGACCCGACCCGGAACTTCACCCGGTCCCGGATCAGGTGCTCGCTGCTGCGGGGCAGCGTCCGGGCGAGGGCCCGCACGTCGGCGACGGTGATCACACCATGACGGTAACGGCCGGCCGGGCCGCCGTGGCGTCAGCGCGCCCGGGCGTACGCCAGCGGCACGGTCGTCGGCTGGCCGTTCCAGCTGCCACTGAGGACCGCCCCGGCGGCATCGGCCGCGCCGGGTCGGCGTACGACGACCAACTCGACCGAGTCGGTGACGATGAGCGTGGCCTCCTCGTCGACCACCGGTCCCGGGGCGTCGACCGGGAGCGGCGCGGCACCGCTGGCGACGATCGTCATGTTCGGCTCACGCAGCTCGCGTCGGCCGTCGACCTCGAAGTACTGGTCCGCCTGACCGGTGCCGGCGAGGATCGCGTCGGCCAGCGCCGCCGCGTACACCGGGTCCGCGCAGCCGTCGTACACCCAGCGCGGACCGAGCACCGAGTGCTCGGTGGTGCCGACGAGCCAGTCGTCGGCGCCGTCGAGCGGCGCGGCGCGGTAGGTGAGCGGGACCTGGTGGACCGGCCCGTCGGCGGCGCCGACCAGGATCGTCTCGATGCCGACCGCGCCGGCCGGGTCGTCGAAGCGGTAGGCGCCCCGGGTCACCAGGTCGGCGCCGGCCGGCCCCCGGTACCACTGTCGAGCGGGCAGCCAGGTCGCCAGCAGGTCGAGCTTCGAGGGGCGCAGAGTCGCCCGGTGCAGCAGTGCCATGCCGCCAGCCTAGGGACGACCGCCCGCCCGCATGCCTCCGGGTCGGGCCGCCGCCGGACAACGGCGAGAACCTGTGGACGCGGCACGACGACCCTCGCCGCGCTCGGGCCGCCCGTCGCGGCCCGCGTTCACACGCCCGCGCACGGGTTGCCGCCCACCGTGCAGCCCTCCGGCTCCCTGGCATTGGGCCGGCCGTCGCGGACGTCGAAGTGGAACGTCTTCGACCCGCCGGCCGGCACTGCCGACCCGGTGAAGGTGAGCGTCCGCCCATCCCGCTCCACGTCGGCGCCGTCCACGTCGTCGAAGGTGCTGCCCTCGGCGAGGGTGACCACCACGACCCAGTCCGCCACCGGTGCGCCGCCCGGGTTGGCGACCACCACCTCGCCCGTGTAGCCGAACAACCGGCTGGAGTCGGTGCGGTAGTTGGCGGTCAGCGGCGGTGGTGCCGGGACTGAGGCGAGGCTGGGCGACGGTTTCGCCGTCGGCGTGCGGCTCGGGCGGGCGGTCGCCGACGCGGCGGTCCGCGAGGGGCGCCCCGACGGCGTCGCCCTCGGTGTGCCGGTGGGCGCGACGGCCGCCACGGACGACGACGAGGGCGCCGGCGACGGTGCCGCCGGGGGCGGGGCGGCGGCGCTGTCCGGCTCGCCCGGCAAGATGACCCACGCCGCCAGCCCCGCGACCAGTACGGCGCCGGCCAGCACCGCGACCACCATGCGGCGACGGCGGCGGGCCCGGGCGGGACCCTCGCCGAGCGCGCCGATCGTCGGGAGTTCGGCCGTCATTCCGGCGTCACCGCGCCGCAGGTCGACCTGTTGGAAGGCGAGCCAGTCGAGAATGGCCGGCAGGCGCACGGTCAGCGCCTGCCGGAGCTGCTGCTCGCGTGGATCGTGCTGCTCGGCGGACCAGGTGCCGTGCGTCGTCACCTCGCGGATTGCCAGCCGGCAGCCCTGCTTCGTGGCGGTGACGACGCAGGTCACCTCGGTGAGCCGGCCGGCCTCGTCGCAGCGCATCGTGAGCAGCTCCGGCACCCGCCGCTCGGTCACCTCGACCTCGACGTTGGCGTCGAAGCCGGGCAGCCCGGCCGTGTGCAGCACCAACCGGTCCGGGACGTCCGCCACGTCGGCCTCGGCGAACCACCGGCCGAGCAGCTCCCGGTCCGTCAATGCGAGCCACACCCGGTCCGGCGGGTGGGACAGGTCGACCTGCGCGCCGATCTCGATCACGGCGAGACTCTACGGCTTTCGCCTCAGCCCCGTCCGGCCCGCCCGGGCCGGGCGTCCGTCCGGTCAACCCCAGTGGGTCGCCCGCTCGGCCGCCGCCGCCAACGCGGTCCGGGCGCCGGCGCTGACCTCGACGACCAACTCGGCCGCCGGCAGGTCCCGGGCCAGGGGGTGCGCCTGCCCGGCCCACAGGTTCGGCACCGACGCGTCCCCGTCGCGCCGGGCGGCGGCGAGCAGCGGGCGGGTCAGGTGCAGCACCTGCGGGTAGCCGGCCGGCGCCGCCGCGTCGTGCCGGCGCAGAAAGTCGTTGACCACGCCACGAGCCCGCTTGCCCGTGTACGCCCGGGTCAGAGCGGTCGGCGCGGAGCTGGCCACCGCCGACCGGTGCATCGGCGAACTGCCCGCCTCCGGGCAGCGCAGGAACGCCGTGCCGAGCTGCGCGGCGGCGGCGCCGGCGGCCAGCACCCCAGCCACCCCGGGGCCGTCGACGATGCCACCGGCGGCCACCAGCGGCAGGTCACAGCCGGCGGCGACCAGCCGAAGCAGCGGCAGCAGCGCGTAGTCGTCGTCGTCCGGCAGGCCGCCGCGATGTCCACCGGCCTCGGTGCCCTGCACCACCACGGCGTCCACGCCCAGCTCGGCGGCGGCCGTGGCGGCGTCCGGCCGGGTGACAGTGGCCCACACCTCGCTGCCCCGCTCCCGCAGCGCGGCCACCGCGGCCCGGTCGGGCAGCCCGAACACGAAGGACACCACCGGGACCGGGTCGGCCAGCAGCATGGCCAGCTTGTCCGGGTACCCGTCGTCGCCGCCCACCGCCTCGCCCAGGGTCACCCCGCGCTGGCCGGCGTACGGGGCGAGCCGGTCCGCGTACGCCCGGATGGCCGCCTCGTCGACGGTGCCGGAGCCGGGCAGGAAGACGTTGACACCGAACGGCCGGTCGGTGTGGGCGCGGACCTCGGCGATGTCGGCGGCCAGCCGGTCGGTGTCGATCATCCCGGCGGCCAGGAATCCCAACCCGCCGGCGGCGGAGACGGCCGACACGAGCGCCGGCGTGGACGGGCCGCCGGCCATCGGGGCGGCGACGATCGGGTGGCGCAACGTGGACAGCACGGACATCCCGTCACCGCCGGGCCGTGTGTCGCCGCCACAGCACACCGGCGAGCCCGACCAGCGCCAGCAGCGTCCCGGCGCCGGCCACCAGCGGCCAGGTCCGGTCGCCCCGGACGCCCACGTCCGCCGCCGCCGGGCGGGCCGCGGTGGGCACCAGCGGGCCAGCGGTGGTGGATTCCACCGGGCGTGGGGTGGCGGCCGTCCCCGTCGTGGCCGGATACCGCAGAATCGCCGGGTCCGTGCCCTGCGGCTGGCCGGCGGACTCGGAGACGGTGAGCAGCGACCGGCCGTCCCGGCTGTAGGTGATCGACTCGCCCTGGGGCTCGTCCGGCAGCGGAGTGACCCGCGGGACGCCCTTGGTCAGCGCGGCAACCAGGTCGCCGTCGGGGACGTCGTACTCGAAGGCGTCGGCGTAGCTGCGCAGCACCACCCGACGCCCGTCCGGCGCGCTCGCCGCGCCGGTGACCACAGCGCGGCCGAGGAAGGAGTACGGGTTGCTGGTCGTGGAGGACGGCAGGGCCACCTGACCGACCGGGGCCAGCGGCGTCGTTCCCGAGGGCCGCAGCGCGCTGGTCGGCGCGTACAGGAAGACCGTCCCGCTGCCCCCCTTGGTCACGATCAGCGGTCGGCCATCCGCGTCGAGCAGCAACGCCTCCGCGTCGTGCGGGCGGTCCGGGTACGTCATCCGGTGCAGCACCGGCCGGTCCGCGTCGGGCGCGAGCCGCCACAGCGCGATCGTCTCCCGCGTGCGGTCGTTGTCGCCGATGTCGGCGACCCAGATGGTGCCGTCCCGGCCGACGGCCAGGTCCTCCGTGTCGCGTGGTTGGGACGGGTAGGCGACCGTCCGCACCACCGCGCAACGCCGGTCGAGAAAGAAGATCCGGCGGCGGGCCTCGTCGTCGGCGCCGTCGTTGACCACCACGTACCCGTCGTCCGTTGCGACCATCCCGGAGATCTCCCGGAGCCGATCGTCGTGCACCTGGCAGACCGGCGTTCCGGGGCCGAGCGCGCCGGCCAGCGCCGCGCCCGGCGTCAGCACCAGCGACACGGCCCCGACGAGCACGGTGGCCAGCGCCGTTCCCGCCCGGGCGTGCCGCCCTCGGGTCACCCGCGCCCGCACCCGCATCGCCCGCCCTCCTCGCCACGGCCGTGGCCGGCCGCCTCGCCCATCCTGGCCGATCTCGGCCACCGGTGGTGGCTATCGCGGGGATGGCCCCCACATCCTTGCCCATCCATAAACGATCTATCTATAGTGCCGGCACCCGGCTGTGTCAGCTCGCCACCGCCGCCGAGGCACGACTGCGGCACCTGCGTTTCCCCCCGCCCTGCCTGACCCCGGACCCCGAGGATGGCCATGCCGACCGCTGCCCTGTTGGCCCGCCGGTGCTGGCGGCTGCTGCGCGGCCGGCTCGGCCGCCCCGCCAGTTACAGCGTCGTCGCCTGGGCCGCGCTGGCCGCGCTGATCTGCGGCCTCTTCGCCGGCGCGCTGGCCAGCCGGCTCGCCTGGGAGACCTCCCGACCGCAGCCCGACCGCGCCGAGGCCGGTGCCATCCTGACCGAGGTCTTCCCCGGACACGATCTGAGCGAGATCGACACCCCACCCGCGCTCTTCGTCGTGTACGGGCACGCGCTGCGCCTGAGCAACCTCAAGACCGTGCTGCTCGGCGACGGCGGCGAGTACCAGGAGAGCGCCACCGGCGCGGCCGCCTTCGGTGCTCCACCCGTGCCCGCCGAGCAGATCGTCACGGTGGCCCGGCAGCGCCTGCGCGAGGCCGGCTGGCGGATGTACGACCCACGGGTGTCCAGTTACACCGGCTGCACGGACAAGCTGTGTGCCACACCGCTGCTGATCACCGACACCACCCTGACCGCCCGGCGCGGCGACACCATCCTGAACGCCTCGATCTCGACGCAGAGCACCGCCGACGCCACCTACCTGGCGGTCGAGCTGCACCGCGCGCCGCCGCCTGCGGTGGTTCCCGCCGGACTGGTCGGCGCGCTGCTGGGCGCGCTCGCCGGTTGGCTGGTCTTCGGTTGGGCCAGCCGACGCACCGAGGAACGCCTGGTGAGCGGCATGGTGAAAGCACTGTTCGGCGTCACCATTGTGCTGTGGTGGCTGCCGGTGCTCCTCTCCGCACCGTTGCTGCTGCGGCACCACTTCGGCGAGCCGCACCCGGCGTGGCACCCGCTGTGGGAGTGGCTGGGCCAGCCGACGGCCTCGCTGCTGTTCCTGGTCGGCGCGGCGTGCGCGCTGCTGGCGCTGGGGCTGGCCGCCGAGTCCCGCCGTGACCGGTCCATGGTGACGCTCGCCGACTGATCCGCCAGAGCCTCTACTGAGGACCGGATCGGTCGATGCGCACCCGACTCCAGTGCCGCATCAGCCGCTCCAGCGCCGCCTGCACCAGGTCCTCGCGCGCGGGGTGTCCACCACGGGACGGCGATGGGGCGTGAATCGGACGGTGACGGGTAGGCAGCGGCCCGGCGGCATGTCGACACCCGCCGGGTAGGAGATGGCGATGAGCACGTACCGGGACGAGCAGAGTGATCCGATTCCCCCGCCGGACGCGGACGCCCTCGAGCAACGGCAGGACGCGATCGACACGGGACCGCCGGATCGAATGTCGGGTGACGTGGACCCGGAGGCGTCCGAGGCCGACCTGGCCGAGCAGGGCGCGCTACCGGCGGGCACGCTCGAGGAGGCGACGTCGCTTCCGGCCGATGCCAACGCGGCGGACGCCCTGGAACAGCGCCAGGCGATTCCCACCCGGGACGAGGGCCGGCGGACGTGACCGGGCCGGCCGCGGCCGGTTGAGCGCCGTCCGGTCGCGGCTCAGCCGAGTCCCCGCAGCCTGCGGTTCCACCAGCCCGGCCGCTGACCGGCGATCTCGCGCAGCCGCCAGTGCTCGGCGTGCTGCGTGACGATGAGCAGAGGCACCAGGCCGAGCGCCAGCAGCGGCAGGTAGCGCGGCGCCGATCGGTTCTCCCGCAGCAGCGCGCCCAGGGCCGCCGCGCCCGACACGTACAGGATCGGGTTGTAGTACCGCATCAACTCCGGACCCATCCCCTCGCACTCGCGCAGCCAGGGCACGCCGAGGCGGGTCCGCCGGCCGGGCCAGCCGCGCAGGTGGGCGATCACCGCGGCCAGCCCGACGCCGTTGCAGACGGCGAAGATCCGGTCGCTGGACGCCGGGCGGGTACCGGCCGCCCGCCACAGCGTGCCGGTGCCCAGGGTCCACAGCCCGGCGGCCGGCATCGGGCCCAGAACGGAGGCCGCCGGCATGCCGACACCGGCGCCCAGCTCGAAAAAGACGTGCGCCGCCAGCCCCGCCGTGGCGATCCTGGTCAGCGGCCGCCGGGTCGCCCGATCCGGTCGCACCCGGCCTCCGCCCGTCCACCCGATCCGGTACGACCCCACGGCAGGACCCTTCCCCAGTACGGCAGCTCGGCTCGTCGCCGGTCACGCTCCCGGACCAGCCCGATCGCGGTACCCGCTCCGGCCCGGCCTACACGCTCCGGCCGGCACCGGCCCCTGCTCAGCCGGCGACGACCTGCCAGAGCAGGAAGGCGTTGAGTGCGACGACCAGGGCGGCCACCAGAGACGCGGTGGCGGTGGTGAGCGGGTGGTTGACCAGGTTGCCCATCAGGTCACGGCGGCGGGTGAAGGCGACCACCGGGATCAGCGCGAACGGGATGCCGAAGCTGAGGATGACCTGGGACAGCACCAGGGCCTGGGTCGGGTCGAGGCCTATGGCGAGCACGGCCAGCGCGGGCAGCAGGGTGACCAGCCGGCGCAGCAGCAGCGGGATCCGGCGGCGCAGGAAACCCTGCATGATCACCTCACCCGCGTAGGTGCCGACACTTGTGGACGCGAGCCCGGAGACCAGCAGGGCGATGGCGAAGCCGAACGCCGCGGCGGTGCCGATGGTCTGGCCGAGGCCGGCGTGCACGCCCTCCAGGCTGTCGGCGCCGACCGGGCCGCCGCCGCGGAAGCTGGCCGCGGCGATCAGCAGCATGGCGAGGTTGACCGCGCCGGCAGCCGTCAGCGCGAGCAGCACGTCCGCGCGCTGACCGCGGAAGAGCGTGCGGCGCTCGGTGTCGTCGGTGGCGGGGATGCGGTCGCGGGTGAGCGCGGAGTGCACGTAGATGACGTGCGGCATGACGGTGGCGCCGAGGATGCCGGCGGCCAGCAGCACGCTGTCGGTGCCCTGGAGCCGGGGCACCAGGCCGGCCACGGCGGAGCCCGGGTCGGAGCCGGCGGCGAGCAGGTTCGCCGCGAAGGCCAGGACGATGACGCCGAGCCCCACGGCGATGGCGATCTCGAAGGCGCGGAATCCACGCGAGCGCAGGGCCAGCACGGCGAACGCGGCGGTGCCGATGATGATCCCGCCGGGCAGCAGGGGGATGCCGAAGAGCAGGTACAGGGCGACGGCGCCGCCGATCACCTCGGCCAGGTCGGTGGCCATGGCGACCAGCTCGGCCTGCACCCACATGACCCGGTTCACCGGCTTCGGCAGGCGTTCCCGGCACAGCTCGGGCAGGCTGCGCCCGGTGGCCAGGCCCAGCTTGGCGGTGAGCGTCTGCACGAGCATGGCCATGAGGTTGGCCACCACCACGACCCAGACCAGCAGGTAGCCGTAGCGGGCGCCGGCGGCGGAGTTGGTGGCGAAGTTGCCGGGATCGACGTAGGCGACGGCGGCGACGAAGGCCGGGCCGAGCAGGATGAGCCGTCCGCGTAGCCGGCCCCGAGCGCGGGCTACCTGGAGCGGCGTCGGTCTCGCCGTCGTCAGTTCGTTGGTGACCATCGAACACCTCCTCATCCACACGGATCACGTGCCCGTTCCCTTCCCGGCCGGTTGACCCGTCGGTGCCACCTGCTGGCCTTCCGGTGCCAACACCGCCGGCCCAGCCCGGAGACCCACCCGTTCGGGGCGACTCTGCGGGCCGCCCTTGACAGCGGTCCGGCTCCCGGTGAAGCTGTCTATTAGTCCTACTGTCGTAGGACAACAGGGAGGAACGTCTCGAGTGATCGAGTTTGTGCTGGACAGCCGGTCGAAGGTGAACACCTACATGCAGCTCGTGCAGCAGGTGAAACAGGCGCTGCGAGTCGGCCTGCTGGTGCCGGGTGACCAGTTGCCGAAGGTCCGGGACGTCGCCCAGTCACTGGCGATCAACCCGAACACGGTGCTGAAGGCGTACCGGGAGTTGGAGATCGAGGGTCTGGTCGGCGGCCGACCGGGAGTGGGCACGTTCGTCCAGCGCACCCTGGCCGGATCGTCCCTGCCCAATCAGGCCGAGCTGCGCGAAGACCTGGTCGCGTGGCTGCACCGGGCGCAGGCCGCCGGCCTCACGGCCGACGACGTCGTCGCCCTGGTGGAGACCACGCTGCGAGCCACCCTCGCCGACGACGCCGCTGAGAAGGAGCCTGCGTGACCGAGCGCAGCGAGCGAACCAATCAGGTACAGCAGCGGGCGCTCGCGCAGCCGCGAAGCGGTGGCGCGAGCGGAACGAGAGGACAGAGGATGGACGTGGTCTTGGAAGCCGACCGGCTGGGCAAGCGGTACGGCAGCACCTGGGCGTTGCGGGACTGCTCCCTGCACCTGCCGGCCGGCCGGATCGCCGCGCTGGTCGGGCCGAACGGTGCGGGCAAGAGCACCCTGCTGCACCTGGCCGTCGGGCTGCTCAAGCCCGACGCGGGCGCGGTACGGGTGTTCGGCAGATCGCCGTACGGCGACACGGAGGGCCTGGCCGACATCGGGTTCGTCGCCCAGGACACCCCGCTGTACCGGGACTTCACCGCCGCCGAGCTGGTCGTCGCCGGCGGCAAGCTGAACCGGCGGTGGGACGCGGCGCTGGCCCGTACCCGGCTGGCCCAGCTCGGCATTCCGCCGGACCGGCCGGTCGGGAAGCTCTCCGGTGGACAACGCGCCCAGGTGGCGCTCGCCCTGGCGCTGGCCAAACAGCCCCGGCTGCTGCTGCTGGACGAGCCGGTCGCCAGCCTCGACCCGCTCGCCCGGCGGGAGTTCCTCCAGTCGTTGATGGGCAGCGTCGCGGACTCGGGCACCACAGTCCTGCTCTCCTCGCACCTGCTGGCCGACCTGGAACGGGTCTGCGACTACCTGATCGTGCTCAACGCCGCCCAGGTCCGGCTCGCCGGAGCGGTCGACGACCTGGTGGCCGGGCACCGGCAGCTGATCGGCCCACGGCACGACGGCGGCCCGATCGGGGGCGTCGCCGCCGTCGTCCGAGCCAGCCACACCGACCGGCAGTCCACGCTGCTGGTCCGCACCGACGGCCCGGTCACCGATCCCGCCTGGACAGCGCGCGAGGTCGGCCTGGAGGACGTCGTCCTGGCCTACCTGGCCGAGGGCACCGCACAGACCAAGCACAGCGAATGGGGGGTCCCGGCATGATCTGGCTGACCTGGCGGCAACACCGCAAGCAGGTGCTCTTCACCCTGCTGGGGTTCGCGGCGCTGGCCGCCCTGATGGTGCCGATCGGCCTGTCGATGCGGAGCAGCTTCGCCGACCTCGGCCTGCCGGAGTGCGTACGCCAACTGAGTGACCCGAACCTGGCCGCCGCGACCCGGGAGGGCTGCGACGCGGCCTTCCACCGCTTCAGCACCCGCTACGGCAGCCTCAACCTGCTGGCCGTGCTGTTGATCACCCTGCCGGTCCTGGTCGGCCTCTTCTGGGGCGCACCGCTTGTCGCCCGGGAGGTGGAGCACGGCACGCACCGCTTCGTCTGGACCCAGGGCGTCGGCCGGACCCGCTGGGCGCTGGTGAAGTTCGGGCTGGTCGGCGCTGGCGGGGTGGTCCTCGCGGTCGGCTACGGACTGGGCATCTCGTGGTGGGTCGAACCGCTCACCCAGGCCACACACGAGGGTCGGCTCGGCATGATCGTTTTTGATCTGCAGGGCATCGTCCCGATCGGCTACACCCTGTTCGCCGTGGCGCTGGGCGTCTTCGCCGGCACCGTGTGGAAGGGCGTGCTGCCCGCCATGGGCATCACCCTGGCCGGATTCGTCGGCGTACGGGCGGCGGTGGAGATCCTGGCCCGACCGCACTACCAGCCCGCCCGCACCAAGACCTTTCCGATCGAGGCGGAAGGGCCGCCGGTGACCAGCTGGGGTGACTGGATCCTCACCCAGGGCGTCCGGAACCCGGACGGGACGATGATCGCTGAGGACACCCGGATCCAGTGTCCGCCGGGCGGAAAGGGACCGGACGGTCGGACCTGCGGGGCGGAGTTGGGCCTTGAGCCGGGCGCGTACAACTGGCAGCTCTACCAGCCGGCGGACCGGTTCTGGCTGTTCCAGGGCATCGAGACCGGCATCTTCGTCGCCCTCGCCCTGCTCCTGCTGTACCTCGCCGTCCGCCGGATCCGCCGGATCGCGTAGCTCGCGACGGGTGATCGCCGGGGCCACGGGGCCTGGCGATCACCTGTCAGCGAGGCCTTCGGCGGTCAGTTTCAGCCAGGACGCGAGGTCGTGCAGCTCGTCGTGCACGGCCCGGGCCAGCTCGGGGGTGAAGGGCACGTCCTCGTGGATGGCGTGCACGGTGAGGACACCGCGCCGGCGGTCCGCCGTGGCGTCGACCTTTCCGACCAGCCGGTCGCCGTGCAGGATCGGCAGCGCGAAGTAGCCCCACCGTCGGCTGGCCTTCGGCTTGTACATCTCCAGCACGTACTCGTACTCGAACAGCTCGGCGAGGCGGACCCGGTCGTGCACCAGCCGGTCGAAGGGCGACAACACCGCCGTACGCCCGGTGAAGGGCTGCCCGAGCGCGGCCGGGTCCACCCGCCAGACCCCCGGAACGCCCTCGACAACCGCCGGCTCACCGGCTTCGCCGACTTCCGCCGGCTCGCCGGGGACGATCACCGCCCTCTCCCGGGCGATGCCCAACGCCCGCAGCCGCCGCTCGTTGCGCAACCGGAGCGCCTGCTCCAGCGGGACCACAGGCGTGCCGGGCGGGTAGACCCGCTCCGCCACATCCCACAGTCGCTGCCGGCCCTGGCGTCCGGCGATCGCGACCTCCCCGCACAGGACCAGGAACTCCAGCATCTGTGTGACGTTGCGGTTGTTGGTCCACCCCGACGACGGCCACGGCACGACGCACGTGTCCGGGATGTCGCGGGAGAGCAGCGGCCCCGAGCGGCCGAGCAGGTGGAGCACGTCGCGGCGGAACGAGTCGTTGGCGCGCAGCCACTCGCGCTGGCGCTCGTGACCAGGCGAGGCCGCCATGGCGGCGAGGTAGAGCCCCAGATCGTCCATCGGCCGCACCATCGCCTGGTGCTCGAAGAGCGACCGGTCCCGCTCCAGCGCCCGCTGCAACTCGGCCGGCTGGTACGACGACCCGAGCCGGCTCCAGGCGACCAGATCAGCGCTCGGCGCGACGGCGGCCGTCGGGTCGATCTGCAACAGCGTCAGCTGACGAACCACGGTCAGCAGGTCGGTCGGCCGCGGGGCGGCGAGCAACTGGGCCCGGACGGCGATCCGCCGCGCCTGCGCCCGGTCGAGTTGGTGCACCACGCCGTCGAGCCTAGCCGCGACCCCCGACGTCGCGCTGACCGGCGAAGTCGGATTCCGGCCCGTCGCCAACGCGACTGAACGTGCCGGTCCGATCACGATCAGTGCTCCGATGTGGACCGCAGGGCCCGCGTTCCGCGGGCCGCAGGGATGGGAGCGTACGCGTGAAGTCTAGAATCCTCCGGCGGGTCGCCGCGTCGGCCGTGGCGCTCGCCTGCGCCGTGCTGGGCACGGTGGCACTGCCGGCCGCCCCGGCGACCGCCAGCCCGATCCGCAACGCGACCGCCTGGTCGGTGCTGCTGTGCAAGTTCAGCGACAAGCCGGCCGAACCGAAGGCGCCGTCGTTCTTCGCCAACTTCCTCACCGCCGCCGGCATCGGCACCGGCGGGGTGGCGGACTACCTGGCCGACCAGTCCGGCGGGCGCGTCTCGCTGGCCGGCTCGGCGGTCCGGGGCTGGTACACCATGCCGTACACCCTCGCGCAGTTCCAGTCGATCGACCGGTGGACCCGGCTCCAGCGCTGCGTGGACACCGCGGCGACCGCCGGCTACGGGGTGCCGGCCGGAAACCGGATCGCAGTGATGCTCAACGACTGGGTGGATTCCGGGGCGGCCGGCGGCCGGGTGCTGCTCGACCCGGGCGCCTGGAACGTCGGCTTCGCCGCGCACGAGATGCTGCACGGCTACAACCTGGGCCACTCGTTCTCCAACGACACCACCTACCAGAACGCGCCGTGGTCCCAGCCCGGCGAGTACGACGACCCGTGGGACGAGATGAGCGCGATGCACATCCACGCCTTCGGCACCACGAACTACGGCACCAGCGCGGTCGGGCTCAACGGGCCGCACCGTGACGAGCTGGGCTGGCTGCCGAAGAACCGGGTGTTCACAATGGCCGCCGACGGCGTGGGCTCGCGCACCCTCACCCTGGCGCCGCTGGAGGTGCCCGCGGCGAGCGGACCGCAGTTGGTCCGGATCCCGTTCGACCCCGCCGACCTGTTCCACTACTACACCGTCGAATTCCGTCGGAAGACCGGCTGGAGCGCCGGCATTCCGGCGGACACGGTGCTGCTGCACGAGGTCCGCAACGGCACCCCCACCCTGCTGCGCACCGGGCCAGGCGGCGGGCCGGCCCAGTCGCTCAACGCCAACGGCGTGCAGATCGGCGTGAACTGGGTGTCCGGCAACTCCGCGTCGGTGACGGTGACGACCGACGTGGTCAACCGCTGCCTGCAGGGGTACGTCTGGCGGGAGGCCCGCCCCGGTGACCTGGTCTGCGTCACCGGCGCCACCCGCAGCCAGGTGTGGGCGGACAACGCCGCCGCGCCGAGCCGCTGGGTGAACGGCCCGTACGGTCCGCACACCTGCGTCGCCGGCTACGTGTGGCGCGAGGCGTACGCCGGGGACGACGTCTGCGTCACCGGCACCCAGCGCAGCCAGGCCGCCGCGGACAACGCCGCCGCCGCGTCCCGGCGCAACCCCGCCCGGCTGGTGTCCGGCCCGAACACCTGCGTCAGCGGGTACGTCTGGCGCGACGCCGACCAGTCGGACTACGTCTGCGTGACCGGCACGACCCGCTCCCAGGTGCTCGCGGACAACGCGGTCGCCGCGAGCCGGTGGGTCAGCGGCCCGTACGGTACGCACACCTGCGTCGCCGGCTACGTGTGGCGCGAGGCGTTCCTCGGCGACGACGTCTGCGTCACCGGCTCCCAGCGCAGCCAGGCCGCGGCCGACAACGCCGCCGGCCCCGGCCGGGTGCTGCGCCCCGCGGGCTGACCGCTGGCGTCCCGATCAGGCGGGCATCCCCCCGCCCGATCGGGTGCCGGCACGAACGCCGAGCAGGTCACCGGAGGCCGCCGGGCCGGCTGCCGCCGCACTGGCGGGCTCACCGCCCGCGGCGCGGCTACGCCGGGTCGTCGGCGCCCAACTGGCCCGTGACGCCGACGTTCAGCGGGTCGGCCAGCAACTTGTCGAAGGCCAGTTCGGCGGCACCGATCAGGACGGCGTCCCGGCCGAGCGCCGCCGCCTCCAGCCGTAGGTGCTCGCGGGAACCCGGCAGCGGCATGGCACCCAACCGGCTGCGAACCGTGTCCGCCCCGGCGATGAAGACGTCGCGCAGCGAGCCGCCGAACACCACGGCGTCCGGGTTGACCACGTTGACCAGGTTGGCCACGCCGAAGCCGAGCCAGTCGGCGACCTGCTCGACCGCCTGCCGGGCGGTCCGGTCGCCGGCGGCCGCCGCACCCAGCACCTCGGCCACCGCCGCACGGTCGCCAGGGTCCCGACCGGCGTGCCGCAGCAGCGCGGCCTCGCCGATCTCGGTCTCCCAGCAGCCGCGGGAGCCGCAGCCGCAGAGCAGCCCGTTCGGGTTGACCACCATGTGGCCGACCTTGCCGCTGTGGCCGCGGTGCCCGATCACCAGCCGGCCGTCGACGATGATGCCGGCGCTGATGCCGAGGTCACCGTGCAGGTAGATGAGATCGTCGATGCCGGCCGCCACGCCACGGATGTGCTCGGCCAGGCCGGCGATGTCGGCCAGGTCTCCGGCCACGAAGCCCGGGCCGGCGACGAACTCGGCCTCGAGCGCGACGCCCAGACTCTCGTCGACGCCGGCGATCCGGATGCTGCCGTCCGCCTCGCAGGTGGTGTCGGTGACCGCGACCGCGCCACCGACCAGCAGCGCGTCGGCGGCCACGGAGCGTTCCATGTCGCGGACGAGGTCGGCCAGCGGCCCGACCGCGTCGACCGCCGTCATGCCACCGGGGCGGGCGACCTCGCGCAGGTCCAGGATGCGCCCACCCAGGCCGACCCGGGCCGCGCGCAGTCGGTCCGCGTCGATGCTCAGCGCGCGGGCGTAGACCCGGTCGGATCGGGGGCTGACCACCAGCGACGGCCGGCCTGCCCGGCGGGCGGTGGTCGGCGCCTCCTCGGTGACCAGGCCACTGGCGACCAGGTCGGCCGCGAGCGCGCCGATGGTGCTGCGGTTGAGGCCGAGGCGGCTGGTCAGCTCGGCCCGGGACGTCGGCCCGTGCAGGTGGACGTAGCGCAGGACGGCGCCGAGGTTCTGCCGCCGGATCTCCTCCTGGCTCGCGCCGGGAACGGAGGGCAGCGGGGATTCGGGGTTACGGCCGACGCCGGCTGGCCTGGCCCGGACTGGTGACGCCACGGTCAGACCTCCTTCCGGATCGGTACCGGCTGGTGCGGGGGTGCCAGGACGACGATGGGTCCCGGAACACGAGATCCGGGACCCATCGGTGTCACTGCCTACCGTGTGGTGCTTACTTGGTGAGCGGCGCGAGCTTCGGGTCGTTGGCGTACGCCTCAGCCGCGTTCGCCTTGGTGACGGCGACCGGCGGGAGCAGGTACGTGTCGACGACCTTGCTGCCGTTGTTGTAGGACTTGGTGTCGTTCACCTGCGGGGTGTCACCGGCCTGGAGGGCCTTGACCATGTTGATGGTCTCCTTGACCAGGTTCCGCGTGTCCTTGTTGATCGTCATGTACTGCTCGCCAGCGACGATCGACTTGACCGACTCGACCTCGGAGTCCTGACCGGTGACAACCGGGACCTTCTTGCCAGCACCCTTGATCGAGGTGATGATCGCGCGGGCCAGGGTGTCGTTCGGGGAGAGGACGCCGTCCAGCTCCTTGTTGCCGTAGGTCGAGGTCAGCAGCTGGTCCATACGGGCCTGCGCACCCTCGGCCTTCCAGCCCTGGATGGCGGTCTGCTTGACGTCGGTCTGCTTCGAGGCGACGACCACGGTGCCCTTGTCGATCTCCGGCTTGAGCACGCTCATCGCGCCGTTGAAGAAGACACCGGCGTTGTTGTCGTCCGGCGAGCCGGAGAACAGCTCGATGTTGTACGGGCCGTTCGGCTTCTTGGCCTTCATGCCCTCGAGCAGGGCCTGGCCCTGGAGCTGGCCGACCTTGAAGTTGTCGAACGCGACGTAGTAGTCGAGGTCCGGCGTGTTGGTGATGAGCCGGTCGTACGCGATGACCTTCACACCGGCGGTGTGGGCCGCGGCGACCTGGGTCGAGAGCTGCGCGGCGTCGGTCGCGCCGATGACGATGACCTTGGCGCCCTTGGTGACCATGGCGGTGATCTGGGCCTGCTGGTCGGCCACCGTGGTCGACGCGCCGGCGTACTGCACGTCACCCTGGAAGCCGGCCTCCTTGAGGCCGTTGGTGAACAGGTCACCGGCGAGGACCCAGTTCTCCGAGGTCTTGGCCGGGAGGGCCACGCCGATCAGCGAGTTCGCCGGGAAGCCCTTGGCGGCCTCGCCGCCGGAGCCGCTGTCGCCGTCGCGGCCGGAGCCGCAGCCGGCGAGAGCCAGCATGGCGGCGGCGCTGATGGCAACCACCGACGTGCCGAAGAATTTACGCATGGGAGGACTTGCCTTTCTGATAATTGAGACGGGTGGAGAGGTCGGTGGCCGTCAGCCGGACACCGCAGCCTTGGCGGGCTCGCGCTCCGCGTCCGGCGGTGAGGCGGGTGGGGCGGCGTCCTCGCGACGGAACGGTCGCATCAGACTTCCGATGATGGAGAAGCGCCCCTGGCTCTTGTTGTAGACGTCGATCGCGACGGCCAGCAGCAGGACCAGGCCCTTGATGATCTGGACGCGGTCGGTGCCGACGCCCATCAGTTGCAGACCGTTGTTGAGCACGGCCATGACGAGACCACCAACGATCGATCCGCTGATGGTTCCGATACCGCCGGAGACGGCCGCGCCACCGATGAAGACCGCGGCGATCGCGTCCAGTTCCCAGCCGTTACCGTCCTGCGGTCCGGAGGCCGCCGAGCGGGCCACGAAGATCATGCCGGCCAGGGCGGCCAGGACGGACATGTTCATCATGACGAGGAAGTTGACCCGCTTGAGCTTCACACCGGACAGCTCCGCGGCCCGGGAGTTGCCGCCGACCGCGTAGATGTGCCGGCCGCCGGCCGTGTTGCGGGTGTAGAAGGAGTAGGCGATGACCAGCGCCACCAGGATGATGCCGGAAATCGGGAAACTGGTGCCGACGCGACCGCTGGCGAAGCGCAGCGAGGCGAAGGCGATCACGCCGACCATGACGGCCATCCGCAGGATCGAGATCCACATCGGCGCGGGGTCCGCGTCCATCGCCCGGCGGGTCTGGCGCAGCCGCAGCTCCCGCCAGACCAGGGCCACCGCCGCGGCCAGGCCGAGCAGCAGCGTGGCGTTGTTGTAGCCGGTGTTCGGACCGAACTCGGGCAGGAAGCCTGCGCCGATCTCCCGGAAGCCCTCCGGCACCGGAACGGTGCTCGCGTTACCGATGAACTGGTTGCCGCCGCGGAAGAGCAGCATGCCGGCCAGGGTGACGATGAACGCCGGTACCCCGATGTAGGCCACCCAGAAGCCCTGCCAGGCGCCGATCACCGCGCCGATGGCCAGACCGAACAGGATGGCGACTGGCCAGGGCAGGTTCCACTCGGCCATCGACTTGGCGACCAGGATGCCGGCGATCGCCGCGACCGAGCCGACCGACAGGTCGATGTGCCCGGCGACGATCACCATCAGCATGCCGATGGCCAGGATGAGGATGTACGAGTTCTGCTGGAACAGCGCGATCAGGTTGTCCGATCGCAGGGTCAGCCCGTCGGTCAGGATCTGGAACAGCAGGACGATCGCCACCAACGTGAAGATCATGCCGAACTGACGGGCGTTGGAGGTGGTGCCTCCAAACAGGTTCTTCTGAAGGTCCTTCAATCGGCTCATCGTGTCAACATCTTCTTCGTAGAGGTCATCTGCTTCATGAGGGTCTCGGGGTCCGCATCCTCGCGGGCGATCTCGCCCGTGATGGCGCCTTCGAACACGGTGTAGATGCGGTCGCAGAGCCCGATCAGCTCAGGCAGTTCCGAGGAGATGACGACGACGCCCTTCCCCTGGTCGGCGAGCCGCTGGATGATGCCGTAGATCTCGTACTTGGCACCCACGTCGATGCCGCGCGTCGGCTCGTCGAGGATCAGCAGGTCCGGGTCGGTGAACATCCACTTCGCCAGCACCACCTTCTGCTGGTTACCGCCGGAGAGCTTCGAGACGCCCTCGTCGACCGTCGGAGCCTTGGTCCGCAACTCCTTGCGGTATGCCTCGGCCGCCGTGTACTCCTCCACCTGGTCGAGGACACCGTGGTGCGTGATCTTGGACAGCTTGGCGGCCACCGTCGACGACTTGATGTCGTCGAGCAGGTTGAGGCCGATCGCCTTGCGGTCCTCGCTGACGTACGCGAGGCCGTTGGCGATCGCGTCCGCCACCGACTTGAGCACGATCTCCTTGCCGTCCTTGATGATCGTGCCCGACTCGTACACGCCGTAGGAGCGACCGAAGATGCTCATCGCCAACTCGGTACGACCCGCGCCCATCAAGCCGGCGAAACCGACGATCTCGCCGCGGCGCACCACGAAGCTCTCGTTCTTGCAGACCTGGCGGTCGGCGGAGATCGGGTGCCGGACGTTCCAGTTGCGGACCTCGAAGAAGACCTCACCGATCTTCGGCGTGTGGTCCGGGAACCGGCTGCTCAGCTCGCGGCCGACCATGCCCCGCACGATCCGGTCCTCGTCGATGCCGTCCTCGGTGACCTCGAGGGTCTCCACCGTCCGGCCGTCGCGCAGGATCGTGATCTGGTTGGCGATCGCCGCGATCTCGTTGAGCTTGTGCGAGATCATGATCGAGGTGATGCCCCTGGACCGGAACCCGCGCAGCAGGTCCAGCAGGTGTCGGGAGTCGGCCTCGTTCAGCGCCGCGGTCGGCTCGTCCAGGATGAGCAGTTTGACGTCCTTGGCGAACGCCTTCGCGATCTCCACGAGCTGTTGCTTGCCGACCCCGATGTCCTTGATCAGGGTGTCCGGGTCCTCCTGTAGACCGACCCGGGCCATCAGGTCCAGCGCCATCCGGTTCGCGGCCGTCCAGTCGATCGCGCCCCGCTTGCGCGGTTCGTTGCCGAGGAAGATGTTCTCGGCGATCGACATGTGCGGGATGAGCGCGAGTTCCTGGTGGATGATCACGATCCCGGCGTGCTCGCTGGCGCGGATGTCGGAGAACCGGGCCTCCGCGCCCTGGTAGACGATCTGGCCGTCGTAGGTGCCGTACGGGTAGACCCCGCTCAGAACCTTCATCAGGGTCGACTTCCCCGCGCCGTTCTCACCCGCGATGGCATGGATCTCGCCGGCGCGAACCACCAGGTTGACGTCGGAGAGGGCCTTGACTCCGGGAAACTCCTTGGTGATGGAGCGCATCTCAAGGAGGATGGGCACGTCGCTCATCGCTCGTACCACCTCGCCAACGTCATCGGTTGCCTCCGGAAGGTTTGACCTTCACTCGGTTTTGTTGTTGACGGCAACGTATTGCGGTGGAAGGGTCATCCGCAAGGCGAGGGCCTGTTGAAAATGTAACAATCCGGCAATATCGACGTCGCGCAGTGTTCACACGCCCCAGCAGTCGCCGGAGCCCCACCGGAGACCCGACCGCCCCTCACCGGACCTCCATCGACCCGGCGTGACGGGCCGATCGACCTCGGCCATCGTCCCGGGCCCGCCAGCAGGCACAACGCGCTCCGAGCGGCTGGCGAAGCACCGCGAGCGGACGCCGACGCCATCGAGCCATCCTGATCGTCAGCCCCCCGACGACCTCGACCAACGCCGATGCGACCCACCCCGGCCGGCGATGTGATCAACGCCTCGGGCGGACGACCGCCGGCGGATGATCTCGCCCGACCAAGACCAGGATCACCGCGTACGTCGGCTTCCCGGGGCCCCACTACCCTCGGGTCCATGGGAGATCCGTTCCGGGTACGCATCACTGTTCGTGGCTACGAGCTGGACACCCAGGGCCACCTGAACCAGGCCGTCTACCTCCAGTACGGCGAGCACGCCCGGTGGGAGTGCCTGCGCGCGGCCGGCATCGCGCAGGACCGGCTTCTCGCCGCCGGCGTGGGACCGGTCGCCATGGAGGTGACCGTGAAGTACCTGCGGGAGCTACGCGGCGGCGACGAGGTGGACGTCTCCTGCCAGTTCCGCTGGGGTGAGGGTCGCGCCTTTCACATCGACCAGGACTACACCCTGCCGGACGGGACCCCGGTGGCGCGGCTGACCGGGGTGGGCGGGCTGCTGGACCTGTCGAGCCGGCGGCTGGTGCCCGACCCGCGCGGGCGGTTCCGGGAGCTGGCCACCGACCCGGCGCCACTCAACCTCTGACGGCCGGCCGGGGCGCCGGCGCTCACGGGCGCAGAACCGCCTTGATCACCCCGTTCTCCCGGCGGTCGAAGCTGCGTACAGCTCGGGCGCGTCGGCGAGGGTGCCGTGGTGGGTGACGATCACGCTGGGCCGGGCTCGGCCGGAGACGACCAGGTCACGCAGCAGCACCGTGTAACGGCGGTCGTGGGTACGGCCGAACCGGACCGAGACGCCCTTGCTGAACAGCGTTCCCCACGGTGCCGTCAATTCCTCCCTGGCGCTCGCGCCGGGGCGCGGTTGCAGGTCCTTCTCCGGGTACACGCCGGCGACCGCGATCGCTCCGGCCGGGTTGACCAGCCGGGCCGCGTCCGCGATGACCTGGTCGGGGCGCTCCTGGTCCGGGCGTTCGCGGTCGCGGGCCTGGAACCCGACGGCGTCGACGACCTTGTCGATCCCGCCCAGCTTCTCCTCGCCCAACGGCAGTCCCGCGCGGGCCCTCTCCGCGCGGATCTGCTCCACGGGGTCGCCGCGGCGGAAGTCGACCGGCACCGCGCCGATCTCACCGGCCTTGTCCAGCCGGGCGTCCACACCGTCCACGCAGTACACCACCCTGGCCCCGCGGATCAGCGCCGAGTACGCGCTGAGCAGGCCGATGGTGCCGGCGCCGAACACGGCGACCGTGTCGCCGGGCTCGACCCCGGCGAGGGTCGCGGTGGCGTGCCACCCGGTGACGAACGCGTCGGCGAGCAGCACGAAGTCGTCCTCGTACCCGTCACCCGGCTCCCCGGGGACGGGTACGCAGTTCGCGTCGGCCCACGGCACGCGCAGCAGGTCGGCCTGCGCACCCCGGTACGGGCCCATACCGGCGTAGCCGTACGCGGCACCCGGCCCCTCCGCGCGGACGCGCAGGCAGGCGGCCGAGAGCCCGCGGGCGCACATCACGCAGGTTCCGCAGAACAGGTGCGTGGGGATCACCACGCGAGTGCCCGGACGGACCGTCTGGACGGCGCTGCCCACCTGCTCGATCACGCCCAGCGGTTCGTGGCCGAACACCAGGCCGGGTTCGGCTCCGGTCCGCCCGTCGTACATGTGCAGGTCGGTGCCGCACAGAGCGGTGGAGGTGATCCGCACGAGCGCGTCGGTCCCCGCCTCCAGCGTCGCGTCCGGGACCTCCCGCACCTCGACGGTCCGGACGTCCGCGTAGACGACGGCCCTCATCTGGACTCCCCACTCCGACGGCGGACGACGTTCTTCCCGCGAGCGGGGCGTTCATGCCACCGGCGGACGCTTCGACCGTCCCGGGGGCGTCGACGTTGCGACGCCCCCGGCGCGGGGGTGTTCGGAGGCCGGTGCGGCTCGGGCGGCCGCTACTCGGCTGTGGCCCCGCTCTGCTGCTGCCGGAACTGGTCGACCGGAAGGCCACCGCGACCCCAGTTCTCGGTGTCGACCTCGTCGATCACCACGAAGGTCGACGTCAACGGCTTGTTCAGGACGTCGCGCAGCAGTTCGCTCACGCCCTTGATGAGGGCGGCCTTCTCCTCGGCGGTCGCCGCGGACGTGCCCGGCGTGTTGCCCTCGCGAGTGATCTGGATGGTGACGATCGGCATTGTCGGCTCCTCGGATCTCGCCCGGAATGACCACTAGACGACTGGTCGACTAAAGCTAGCCGACCGGTCGGGTATCGTCAAAGCATGGGACGGACCAGTGACGCGCGAAACAAGATCCTCGACGCGGCCGCAACCCTGATCGAGCAGCGCGGCTACTCCGCCCTGGGCGTGGCGGAGATCTGCGCTACGGCAGGTGTGCCCAAGGGCAGCTTCTACTACTTCTTCGAGTCCAAGCAGGCGCTCGCCCGCACCGTCATCGACGAGCACTGGGCGAACCAGCGCCGCCAGTGGGAGCAGCTGCTCGGCAGCGGGCGCGACCCGCTGCGGCGGCTGCGGGACCTGTTCGAGGCCACCGAGGAGGTCCAGCGCACCGGCCAGCAGAAGGCCGGCGTGGTCGCCGGCTGCCTGTTCGGCAACCTCGCCCTGGAACTCAGCAACCGGGCCGAGGAGATCCGTCGCCGGCTCCAGGAGATCTTCGAGGCCCAGATCGACCTCATCGAGCAGGTGGTCGTCGAGGCGAAGGCGACCGGACTCGCCGGCCCGGCGGTCGACACCCGCGAGGCCGCCCGGTCCATCGTGGCCCAGATCGAGGGGCGGGTCCTGCTCGCGAAGCTGCTCAACGATCCGGCGCAACTGGAAACGTTGTGGCGCAACTGCCTCGACCTCCTGCAGGTGCCGGCGGAGGCGCGGACCACGACCGACTGAGTGGTCGAGCCGGTGGAGTGGCAGCCGGACGTAGCATCGGCGATGCACGATGTTCAGGCGGGACACTCCCGACCGGATCGAGCACACGCCACATGACGACCGAGCAGACGACGTCTCCCCAGCACGCCGGCGTCGGCATCATGACCAGGGGCCTGGGCCAGAGCGTCCGGGACGGGCGCCGGATCCTGGACGACATCTCGTTGACCATCCAGCCGGGTGAGGTGGTCGCCATCATCGGCGCCAGCGGCGCCGGCAAGACCACCCTGCTGGAGACGCTCGCCGGGATACGGCGACCGGCGTCCGGCACCGTGTCGTACGACGGCGCCACCGGAGACGATGCGGTCGGCTACGTCCCGCAGGACGACATCATCCACCGCGAGCTGCCCCTGGAACGCACACTGCGGTACGCGGCCCGACTGCGCCTGCCACCGGGGACCGGCCCGGTCGAGGTGACCGACCGGGTCGCCGAGGTGCTCGCCGGGTTGCGGCTGACCGACCGGGGTTCCGTCCCGGTGGGGCGGCTCAGCGGCGGCGAGCGCAAGCGCGCCAGCATCGCCGTCGAGCTGCTCACCCGGCCGGGCGTGTTCTTCCTGGACGAGCCCACCTCCGGGCTGGACCCCGGCACGCTACGTACCGCTGACCGGTCCGGAGCTGCGGGTCGCCGAGGCGGACCTGGTCGACGTGCTGGACGCCAACCGCGGCAGGCTGTGGGGCCGGCCCGACGGTCGGGGCCTGTTCGCGTACCCGGCACAGAGCAACTTCTCCGGCGTGCAACACCCGCTGAGCTGGGTGGAGCTGGCCCACCGACACGGGTACGACGTACTGCTCGACGCCGCCGCGTACGCCCCGACGAACCGGTTGGACCTTCGCGTCGTCCAACCCGAGTTCGTCTGCCTGAGCTGGTACAAGCTCTTCGGCTACCCCACCGGCGTCGGCGCGCTGCTGGCCCGCCGCGACGCGCTGGCCCGGCTGCGCCGGCCGTGGTTCGCCGGCCGCACGATCCGGGCGGTCAGCGTGCAGGGCGACTGGCACCGGTCGATGGACGACGAGTCCGCGTTCGAGGACGGCACGCTCAACTTCCTGAGCATCCCGGACGTGGAGTTCGGGTTGCGCTGGCTCGACGCGATCGACGTGGACCTCGTGCACACCCGGGTCGGCCTGCTCACCGGGTGGCTGCTGGACCGGCTGACCACGCTGCGGCACCGCACCGGCCGGCCACTGGTCCAGGTGTACGGCCCAGCGACGGGTGCGGACCGGGGCGGCACTGTGACGTTCAACCTCCGCCACCCGGACGGCTCCCTGGTCGACGAGCGGCTCGTGGCGCGGGAGGCCGCGGCGGCGGGCTTCTCCCTGCGTACCGGCTGCTTCTGCAACCCGGGTGCGGGTGAAGGCGCATTCGGGATCAGCCCGGACTCGCTGCGCCGGCGGCTGCTCGCCCGGATCGACACGATCGACGAGTACCTCGGGGCGCTGCGGCTGCCGACCGGTGGCGCGGTCCGCGTCTCGTTCGGTCTGGCCTCCAACGCGACCGACGCGGAACGTTTCCTCGCGTTCGTCGAGGCGACCTACCTGAACCGCGGGGCCACCGCCGACTCACCGCTGCCGCCCCGGCTGCGCTGCTGACCCGCCTCCGGCACGACCGCGCTGCGGCAGGCCCGTCAGCTCGCCTGAGCCACCGACGCCGGGCGGCGCTTCGTCTCCTCCATGAAGGGGAACCGGGCGGTGAGCTCGGCGAGCGTCAGCCCGGCCCGCCAGGCCGCGGCCAGCTGGGCCACCTGGACCAGGTCCATGGCGTCGCCTCGCGCCTGGACCTCTCCGGACACCCGGAGATCGATCATGAAGTATCGGGCCTGGGAGCCCAGCCCGACGCAGACCACGCCCTGATCGGAGTGCAGCTCGGCGCAGGTGAACCGGGCACGTCCCTGCTCGGGAGCGGTGACCCGGCCGAGGTCGAGCTCGTACCGGGCGGCGATCTCGATGAGCGCGGGGGCCAGACCACCCCGCTCGACCAGGTCCGGGTAGAGGCGCACACCCAGCGCCGTCGACACGTCGCTCATGACTGACTCCCACTTCCTCGTGACAGAGACCAGCAGCGCGCAGGTTACGGGGATGTTTCCGGCGAGCCTCGTCATCCTGTCCCCCATGGACGCCTCACGGCAATAGGAAGGATCGAATAGACCCCTATCGGAGGAATGTGCTCCGAGCCCGCATCGGCCGAGGCGGCGGCTCGAGCGAAGGCGGCGGAGAGAGCGCGCGAGTGGGCGGACGGTAACGGACTGTCGTCGCATTGGAAACACTCTTGACAAAAAGACCGTCATATCGACATGCTTCGCTATAGAGAGCGCTCTCAGGCCCTCCGGTGCACAGCCTCCGCCACCCCACCCGCTGAGGAGCCCCCCGTGTTCACAGCCCGTCCCGCCCCCCGTTTCCGACCCCTCGTCCTCGCCGCGGTCGCTCTCCTCGCCACCACCGCGGCGCTCGTCCTCCCGGCGCACCCGGACCGGGCCGAGGCCGCCATCGGCCCGATCACCTGGCAGGACGAGTTCAACGCCCCGGCCGGCGCAGCCGTCGACCAGAGCAAATGGCGCTTCGACATCGGCGGTGGCGGCTGGGGCAACAACGAGCGGCAGTACTACACCAACAGCACCAGCAACGCCGTCCACGACGGCCAGGGCAACCTGGTCATCACCGCCCGCCGGGACAATCCCGCCAACTATCAGTGCCACTACGGACGCTGTGAGTACACCTCCGCCCGGCTGCTGACCGCGGCCACCTTCACCCAGACGTACGGCCGGTTCGAGGCCCGCATCAAGATCCCGCGCGGTCAGGGCATCTGGCCCGCGTTCTGGATGCTCGGCACCGGCGGCGGCTGGCCCGACGCCGGCGAGATCGACATCATGGAGAACATCGGCAGGGAACCCAACACCGTCTACGGCACCGTGCACGGGCCCGGCTACTCCGGCGGCGGCGGCATCACCGGCAGCCGCACCCTCGGAGGGCCGCTCGCCGACGGCTTCCACACCTACCGGGTGGACTGGGAGCCGAACGTGATCACCTGGTACCTGGACGGCGTGCAGTACCACCGGGTCGACCCCGCCCGGCTGGGCGGCAACCGGTGGGTGTTCGACCACCCCTTCTTCATGATCCTCAATGTGGCGGTCGGCGGTAACTGGCCCGGCTACCCGGACGGCTCCACGCAGTTCCCGCAGCAGATGCTCGTCGACTACGTCCGGGTGTCCGGCTACACCTCCGGAGGTGGCAACCCGGCCCCTGGCACCAGCCGGATCCGGGGCGCGCAGAGCGGGCGCTGCATCGACATTCCCAACGCCAACCCTGTCGAGGGCGCCAAGCTGCAGATCTGGGACTGCAACACCACCGCCGCGCAGGCCTGGACCTTCGCCTCGGACGGGACCGTCCGCGCGATGGGCAAGTGTATGGACCCCGCCTGGGCCGGCACCGCCAACGGCACCGAGGTCAACCTGGTCTCCTGCAACGGGAACCCGGCCCAACGCTTCACTCTCAACGCCGCCGGTGACCTCGTCAACGTCAGCGCCAACCGGTGTGTGGACGTCCGGGACGCCAACCCCGCCAACGGCGGCAAACTGCACCTGTGGGACTGCATCGGCGCGGCCAACCAGAAGTGGTCCCGCGTCTGAGGCCGCCGGCAGCTCGTAGCACCCGCGAGTGGGCCGCCCGAGAAAATGTCCGGGCGGCCCACCGCCATGCGCCAGTCAGTCCAGGCCCAGGCCGCGCCGTCCGGTGGGGTTCAGGCTGTCGGGCTGGAAGCGGTTGGGCCAACCGCGCTCGTAGTGCTCGGCCGGGAAGTCGGTCGGACTCGACCCGGTCTGGAAGGCTTCCCGGACGGCGGCCGAGTACCTCTCGTTGCGGGGGCACCACGGGGCCGCGGGGATGTACATGACGTTGCCCCACCCCAGTTGACCCCGGACGGGCGCCACGCTGTGGATCATGTCGCAGTGCCACCAGACGGAGTCTCCCGCCCGGACGTCGGGGATGCCGGTCAGGGCCCGCATGAGCAGCGGGTGCCACCTGTCGTTGGCGGGAAAGACCTGGTTGACCGTGACGCCGCACATGTCGTCGGCGGGCACGTCGGCCAGCAACGGCCGGAGCATCAGGTAGCCCATCGCCTCGGGAATCGGGACCGTGTGCAGCACCCCCTGGTCGTGGTCCATGTCCGAGAGCGCGGTCCAGCCCTGGAAGGTGCGGAAGGCCGAGCACATGGTGGTGCCGGGATACTGCGGTCCGGCGGTGCGGTGGGCGGCGTCCCAGGGGTCGTACTGCTCGACTGTGCCGTTGAAGAGGTGACCGAAGCTCTTCTGGTACGCCTCGGTCATCCACAGATCGAGGGTGCCGGGGTCGAGATGGGCGCCCAGACCGTTGGAGTCGGCGCCCGGCGGCCGGCGGCGGATCCGGTCCGGGTAGAGCGAGTCGCGGTTCGGGTCGAACCACCGCACGCCCTCGGACTCGTGCTTCCACTGGCTGTTGAGGAACGCCTGCACCCGCGCCATCCGGTCGCTCTGGCGGGCCTGCATCTGCGCCGGCGACCAGTAGATCGGGTAGATCTCGGGCTTGGACCCGACGCTGCCGAAGAAGTCGTCGCCGGGACCTCGGTACGCGTCGAAGAAGCCGTTGCTGTCCACGTAGTCGACGATGTCGCGGTCCCAGTCGAGGGCCTGCTGGCGGTCGAAGTGCCCGCGGACGACGAGGCAGCCCCGCTGGCGCAGTTTCTCCACCGCCGCCGCTGACACCGTGCCCGCCTCGATGTCCGCGTACTCGATGACCGGCCAGATCGTCTCGCCGCGCTCCCTGGCGGCGGTGATGTCGTCGACCTTCGCCTGGACCCGCTGTTCGACGACCGCGAACACCTCCTCGACCGTCCGGCCGGAAGCCTCGATTCGGGCCCGTAGCGCGGCCTTGATCTGGCGGATGGCGGCGGGAAGGTCGTCCGGCGGCGACTCCCAGTGCGGCAGGGACGGGAGCGGGGCGGCGGCCAGAGCGGGGTGGGCGTCCACGGCGCGACTCCTTCTAGTTAGGGCTCCTTCTTGGAAAGACTCTAGGAGGCGGGCACCCTTCTAGGCAAGACTCCTGCCTAGAATCGGTGGGTGACCACCGTCAAGCCCTCGCTGGAGCTGCTCCGCTCGCTGACCGACGAGCACGTGCTGCGGGAGTTGATGCAGGCACGGCGGCTGACCCGGGCCGACCTCGCGACTCGCAGCGGCCTGTCCAAGCCCACCGTCGGCGAGAGCGTGCGCCGGCTGGCCGAAGCCGGCCTGGTCGTGGACACCGGGGAACGGACGCCCGGCGGGCGCGGCCGCGGCCGGGTCGGCTCGTACTACGCCCTCGCCGACACAGCCGGCACCGCCCTGGCCATCAGCATCGCGCCCGACGGAGTGGTGGTCGAGCGAATCGACGCCCACGGCGACGTCCTCGGGCGGACCCGGCACGACATCAGCCGACCGGCGCGGGCCGAGCAGGTGGCGTCAGCCCTGCGCGCCGCCGCCGCACAGGCACGGGAAAGCGCCGGAGGAGCGATCCGACTGGCGGTCGTCAGCGCCGCCGACCCGGTGGAACGCGCCAGCGGACGACTGGTCCGACTGCCCGACGCGCCGTTCCTGCTCGGCGAACTCGACCCGGTCGACGTGCTGGCGTCACAGGTCGGCGGCCCGGTCATCGTCGACAACGACGTCAACTGGGCAGCGCAGGCCGAACGAGACAATGATCCGACCCGCCTGAGCGACTTCGCCTACGTCTTCCTCGGCGAGGGGCTGGGCTGCGCTGTCGTCAGTGACGGCGAGGTACGCCGTGGCCACACCGGGCTGGCCGGCGAGATCGCGCACCTGGTGACCATCGGCCCACACGGCCAGGCAACCCGGTTCATCGACGTGTTCGCCGACCTCGGCCTGCGCCGCGCCGGCACGACGGCCATCGACGTCGATCGCGTCCGCCAGACCGCCACGGCCACGCGTGAAACGCTGGGGCACGCCGTCAGCGGCGTCCTCGCCGCCATCGTCGCGCTCACCGACCCGCGACTGGTCATCGTCGGCGGCCCATGGGGCAGCCATCCGGCGGTCCTCGATGCCATCACCACGGCGTTCGCCCAGATGCCCCGCCACACCGAGATCCGCCCGGCACTGCTGACGGATGAACCGTCGCTGACCGGCGCCCGCGCGGAAGCCCTCAAGCGCCTCCGCTCCACCATCGTCGCTCTCCCCCAGCGGACGGCCCCCCGGTGACCAGCGGCTCCTGATCCCGCACAAGGCCAGCGCGCGGGATTCGGCCGATGACCCGAGGCGCACAAACGATGCCCGCTATGTTCGGGTTCGCCCAGTAATTCCGGCATCACCTGGAGTGAACCCATGTCGCATCACCTCGACACCCCCCTCGCTGCCCAGAACGGCCAGCTCTACATCAACGACCTGTTCGTCTTCAACGGTGAGCGCGCCACCGTGTTCGTCATGGACGTCAACAGCTCGGTGACGAAGGCCGACATCCAGCGCGGCTTCCACGCCGAGGCGCGCTACGAATTCAAGATTCACGTCGATGGCGGGGAGTTCGAGGAGTTGACCTACCGGGTGGCCTTCGGCGAACCGGACGGCGCCGCGAAGCAGACCCTCATGGTGTACGAGCTCACCGGAGCGGATGCCCGCGACGACGCCGCGATGGGCACTCCCGTCGTCGAGGGCCGGACCGGCGAGGTTTCCAGCGGCGGGAACGTCCGGATCTGGGCCGGGCGGATCACCGACCCGTTCTACATCGACCTCGGCCAGCTCGCGACCGTCAACGCCGCGTTCAAGAACGGAGCGAAGCTGGACCGCTCGGCGTGGAAGGCCGACCAGGCCACGAACAGCTTCGCCGGCACCACTGTCGAGTCGATCGTCCTCGAGGTCTCCCAGGACGAGCCGCTGCTGCGCGACGGCACGCAGATCGGCGTCTGGTGCACCACCAAGCTGGCGACCGACGCCGGGGGGTGGCGCCCCATCAACCGTGGCGGCCACCCGATGATGTGGCCGATCTTCTGGCCGACCGACACCGACTTCTCCAACCCGGCCAACGCCCGGCACCCCAGCAGGGACCTCGCGGAGGATGGCGAGGAGATCGCATCGGCGGTCGCGCGGGTGGTCGCCGCGAACGGGACCGCGCCGGATCCACAGGCGTACGGCTGGAGCGTGGCCCGCCAGCTGTATCCCGACGTGCTGCCGTACCGGGTCGGGACGCCGGCCAACTACGGCTTCGCGGTCCGCAACGGTCGCACCATGGCCGACAACGTACCCGAGGTGATGTTCTCCCTGGTGCTGAACACCGGGATGACCTCCGGCCTCACCCCGGACGTGACCAAGGCCGCCAGCGCCGACGCCTTCCCGTACGTGGTGCCGGCCTGACCGGGCCGCCTCAACCCCTGTCCGACCCGGCGGTTCAGGCTCGGGTTTTCCCAGTCGCTGAAAGCGGACCCACCTCCTCGCCGCGCCGAGGAGGTCGGTCCGCAGGGGCTGGACGCCGTCAGCCCTCGATGTCTCGCGGGTCGCGGCTGCGCGGGTAGGTGTTCTTCTCCCCGACCGTGCCGTCCTGCTTCTTGATCACGTGCTCGACGCCACGGTCGGCCGCCATCTCGCGACCCTGGGCCTGCGCGTCGGCCTTGGAGTCATGGGTACTGCTGGCCCGCGCATTGCCCTCGGGCCGGTTCTTCCACTGCCCGTCCTCGTGGTACGTGTCGACGTCACCCTTGGTCATCGCCGGCTCCTCCCTGAGTCTGCTGTGTCCACCAGACCAGATGCCCGGAGCCGTTCTGGGACAAACGTGGGCTACGCGGTCCTCAACGGACGGTGCTGCTCAGCGTCACCCGGGACGACAGTTGTTGCTCGTCCGCTTGACGATGTGTTCGCGCTCGTCGGTGGTGATACCCGACGGCTCCCCGTCGAAGTGCGTCTCGACCTTGTCCCAGCCGCGGCGCTGCTCGTAGTGCAGGTGGGGAGCCCCGGAGTTGCCGGTGCTGCCGAGGCGGCCGATCTGGTCGCCCTGGGCAACCCGCTGACCCTCGCGGACCAGCGGCGGTTCGAGCAGATGCAGGTACTGGGTCTCCCACTTGCCACCGTGGTCGATCTTCACCCAGTAACCGCCACCGCGACCGCGCGGGCCCTCCGGATTGTCCGGGTTACGCCCGCCCAACGATCCGTTGACGCCCGCCACGGTGACCGTGCCGGCGTAGGACGCGAGCACCGGCCGCCCCCACGCCTCGCCCTCGGTCGGAAACAGATCGACGTCGTAGTCGTCGTGGCCGGGATAGGTGCTGAGCTGCCACGTCTCACCGCATGAGACGGGAAGTTGGAAGAGCGGACGCGGGCCCGGCGGTCGCAGCATCGGTACGACGACCAGGGCGGTGCCGATGAGGGCTCCGACCGCGACGACCGCGACGAGAACCCGGACCGTGGTGCGGCTGCGGACGCGGCGGTGGGTGCGGACTCTGGTGGGGTGGCCGGTCGTCACCGCACCGAGCATGGCAGATCCCGGCAACGCCTCAGCTCTGGGTCACGAACTGCCGGCCGACCACCCGGACCGGTCGCATTGCAGTCGTATCGCCAGCCCGGGTACGGTGGGACGCAATGCAGTCGCATTGCATAGAAAGAGGGCCCACGTGCATGTGATCGCGCTGTCCGAGGCAACCGCCGACATGGTCGAGCTGGTGGGTGGCAAGGCGGCAGGGCTGGGCGAGCTGATCCGGCTGGGCGAACGGGTCCCCGAGGGGTTCTGCGTCACCACCGAGTCCCACCGGCTCGGTGTCATCCCGCAGGCGGAGATCCTCGCCGTGTACCAGCGGCTCGGCGCGGGCCTCGTCGCGGTGCGCTCCAGCGCCACGGCGGAGGACCTGCCCGACGCGAGTTTCGCCGGGCAGCAGGACACCTTCCTGAACGTCACAGGCGCCAACGAGCTGATCGCCGCGATCAGGAAGTGCTGGGATTCGCTGCACACCGCCCGCGCGACCGCCTACCGCGACGCCCGTGCCATCGATCATCAGGCGGCGCGGATGGCCGTCGTCGTGCAACGCATGATCACCCCTGCGGTGGCGGGAGTGCTGTTCACCGCGAACCCGCTGACCGGCCGCCGCGACGAGATGGCGGTCGACGCGGCGCCGGGGCTCGGCAGCACGGTGGTGGACGGTGCGACGACCGTGGACCACTACGTCCTCGACGGCGTCACCCGGGACGACACGGGATGCCTGACGTCGGCGCACCTGGCGGAGCTGCGGACCACGGGTGAGCGGCTGCAGGTTCACTTCGGCCGCCCGCAGGACGTGGAATGGGCGATCGACGGGGACGGCCTGCTGTGGTTGCTGCAGTCCCGGCCGATCACCAGCCTGTTTCCCCTCCCTCCGGAGACCGGGAAGCCCCTCCCCCGGGTCTATCTGGAGTTCGGCCACGTTCAGGGCATGCTGCAACCTGTCACACCGATGGGCATGTCCACGCTGCGATCGCAGATCGCCGCGATGCTCGCCTCGCTCGGCGTCCGGGTCGAGATCGTCGACATCGGCGGTCGCCTCTACGGTGACCTGACCGAGCTGGCCCGGAGCAGGTCGTCACGCAAGCGGCTGGTCAAGCTCCTGGCTGTCGACTTCGGCCCGCGGGCACAGGCGGTGATGGAGCACGTCCTGGCGGATCCGCGCTTCGCACCGACCACGGGCGGCGCCGAGCGCGGCGCGGCGGCGGGGGCCTCGTCCCTGCGCACGGCCGGCCGTGCGGTGGTGGGGATCCTGCGCGCACTGGCCCGTCCCGACGCGGCGCGGATCCGGATGTTCCAGGCGATCGAGCGGATGAGAGTGCGGTCGGCGGCGCCCGACGACCTGCGGACCACTGCTGACCGGCTGCGCTTCCTCCGCTCGCAGGACACCGAGGACAGTGCCGACGACATCATGTGGCCCATCGTGACGGGGATGCTCGCCGCCGCGTTGCCGGCCGCGTTGCTCAGGGGCGTCGCCAGCCCGGACGAGATCCACACGGTGCTGGGCGGGATGCCGCACAACGTGACGATCGAGATGGATCTGGCGCTCTGGCGGCTCGCCCGGGGCGCGGACGAACACCGCCAACTCCTGCTCGACACCCCGCCGGACGAGTTGGCCGCGCGGTATCTGCGCGGGACGCTGCCCGACATCGGGATGGCCGGGTTCCTGGACGACTACGGTCATCGCGGCGTCGCCGAGGTCGACCTCGGCGTGCCGCGCTGGGTGGAGGATCCGGCGCCGGTCTTCGCGGCGATCGCCAACTACCTGCGCGTCACCGATCCCCAGCAGGGGCCCGACCGGCGCTTCCACCGGGCCGCCGCGGCAGCCGAGACCGCGCTGGACGAACTGGCCGCGCGGGCCCGCCGTCGCCGGCCGGTACGCGGCACCATCGCCGGGTTCCTGCTACGCCGGGCCCGGTCGTTGGCCGGCCTGCGGGAGGCCGGCAAGTTCGCAGGGCTGTACCCGTTGCGGGAGAACCGCCGGCAACTGCTGCTCATCGGCGCCGACCTGACCGCCGCCGGTCTGCTGGAGCAGCCCGACGACATCATGTTCCTGACCCTGGACGAGGCGGAGGCGGCGGTGCAAAGCAGCACCGATCATCGGGCCACTGTCGCTTCCCGCAGGGCGGTGCACCGCCGGGAGCTGCGCCGCAGGTCGGTCCCCGTGGCCCTGCTGTCCGACGGCACCGACGTGGAGGCCATCCTGCCCTCGGAACCCGCCCGCGACGGCACCCTCGCCGGTGTGGGGGCGTCGGCGGGCCGGGTGACCGGCACCGCCCGGGTCGTCCACGACCCGGCCACCGCCCACATCGAGCCCGGCGAGGTCCTGGTCGCCGCGACCACCGACCCCGGCTGGACGCCGTTGTTCCTCACCGCCTCGGCGCTGGTCACCGAGACCGGCGCGATCATGGCGCACGGGCCCACCGTGGCCCGGGAGTACGGCATCCCCGCCGTCATCTGCGTGCCCGACGCCACCCGGACCATCTCCACCGGCCAGCTCGTCACCGTCGACGGCGGCGCCGGAACTGTCACCGTCCACCGACCGCCGGCCCACGACCGCGAGGACGAGGTATGACCGACATGAAGGCCCCGACCAGGGCGAAGGTAGCTCCGCTGCTCCGCCGGGCGGCCGCGCTGGAGGCGGCGATGTGGCGCAGCCTGTACGCGTGGGCACGGCGCAAGCCGCTGCCGCTGGCCCCGGGCGACGATCCGTTCGGCTACCTCGGCGTGGTCAAGCCGATCCTCGGCATCTTCATCGCCCTGTCGGTCGTGGAGATTCCGATCTTCGACCTCATCGTCACCCACGTCGTGCCATGGTGGCCGGCCCGCTGGATCGTACTCGGCCTCGGCATCTGGGGTCTGCTCTGGATGGCCGGCCTGTACGCGAGCATGCGGATCCACCCACACGTCGTCGGTGACCGGGGCCTGCGGGTGCGGCTGAGTTCGGGCATCGACATCTGGATCCCGTGGACGGACATCGAGGCGCTGCGCAAGCGTTACCGCTCGCTGCCCTCCAGCAGATCGGTGCAGGTCGAGCAGGAGGGCGAACGCCGGGTCCTGCACATCTCGGTCGGCAGTCAGACCAGCGTCGACGTCCTGCTGCGCCGGCCGACGACCTTCGACCTGCCCAAGGGCCGGTCCGAGCCGATGGACGAGCTGCGGCTGTACGCCGACGACCCCGACGGCCTCCTGCGCAGCGCTCGTGGCACCCCCGCGACCGAAGCCCTCAGCCGGTAACTGCCGCCCGCCGGCGGAGGGTCCGTGCCATCCACTCTGAAATGATCGAGGTCATGCCCAAGAAGGTCGATCACCAGGAGCGACGCACGCGCATCGCTGACGCGCTGATGCGGGTCGCCGCGGATCAGGGCCTGGAGGCCGTCAGCCTCCGTCACGTGGCCGCCCAGGCCGGTGTGTCCGCCGGGATGGTGCAGCACTACTTCCGCACCAAGGACGAGATGATGGCGTTCGCGCTGGCCGTGGTCCGCGAGCGCAGCCAGATCCGGGTCACCGAGGCGGTGGAGCGACTGGGCCCGGACCCCTCCCCTCGGCTGCTGCTGCGCACGATGATCGCCGCCCTGCTGCCACTCGACGAGCGGACCCGCGACGACGGCCGGGTGGCGCTGGCGTTCCTCGCCTACACCGCGGTACGGCCGGCGGCCGCGTCCGGCCTGCATGAGGACACCGTGCAGCTGATCGGGTTCATCGCCGGCCTCCTGCCCCCTCCGAACGCCGACGCCGCCGCGGCCGGCCTGCTGGCGCTGATGGAAGGGCTGGGCATCTACCTGCTGGGCGGGCAGTACACCGCCGCGCAGGCGTTGAGCGCACTGGACGCCCAACTCGACCTGCTCTTCGGCGTCGACGGCGCCTGACCAGCGATCGTCAGCACTCCATTCATCACATCGGAACCTGCCTACGTTCCGTTTGACGCATCGGCCGTCGGGAGCGGTGGTGAACAGGCGAGGATGGGCTGATGAGCCGCGTCCTTCGGTCCCGGCCGGTGCCGGTCCAGTGACCACGTTCTCGACGACGGCGCGGCGGACCGAGGATTGTGCCGCCCACGCTCGCCGTGGCACTGTGCGAATCCTCGGGGAGGGGCGGTTGCAGATGTTTACCATCCAGAAGATGACAGTCGGGTACGGCGACGCACCACCCGTCCTCACGGACGTCTCGGTGACGGTCCGGCCGGGTCGGGTGCTGGCGTTGACCGGCTCGTCGGGCGCGGGCAAGACCACCCTGCTCAATGCCATGGCGGGGCTGCTGCGGCCGCGGGACGGCGCGGTGACCGTCGACGGGCAGCCGCTCCGCGACCGCGATCACGCGGTGGACCACCGGATCGTCCTCATCCCGCAGGACAACGGGCTGGCCCCGATCCTGACCGCCGCGGAGAACGTGCAGGTGGCTCTCGTCGCCGGCGGCGTGGCACCGCCCGAGGCGCGCCGGCAGACCGCCGCGGCACTGGCTCAGCTGGGCCTCGCCGCCCAGGCCGACCAGCTGGTCGAGGAGCTGTCGGGCGGCCAGCAGCAGCGTACGGCCATCGCCCGCGGCCTGGCGCTGCGCGGCGGCGTGCTGCTGGCCGACGAGGTGACCAGCGAGCTGGACGCGGGCAACCGGCAACGGGTGCTGGGACTGCTGCACGACGAGGCCCGGCGGGGTGCGGCAGTTGTCTTCGCAACCCACGACGCGGAGGTGGCCGCCGCCTGTGCGGCCGAACTGCACCTCGTCGACGGGCGAGCGCAGATCGTGCGCGGTTGAGAGGCTCGCGGTAGGTCACCGGCTGGTATCGATCTGCCGGCGCAGGGCGGCGGGCGGGCCGGCCCCTCGATACCGTGACCGTCAATGTTGGCCATCATCTGGGGCGCGCTCGCGGCCCGTCGGGCCCAGGCTTTGGCGGTGCTCCTGCTCGCGGTGCTCGCCAGTGCCGCCGCCGCGGCCGCACCCGGCTACGTGGCCGCCGCCGGACGGGCCCTCGCCAGCGACGGGTTCTCCACCGCCGACCCGAACGAGCTGCGGCTGCGGCTCACCGACCCCACGGAGTACCCGGGGATGCCGGGCGACCCGACCGGAAGCGTGTTCGGCACCAAGGTCGAGCGACTCGCGCCGGCCGGGTTCGTTGTCGTCCTCGGCGCGCAGAGCGGCGGCGTCGCCGCTGGGCCGTCTGGGCGCGTGACCACCAGTCTGATCTACCGAGCAGGGGTGTGCGAGCGGGTCGCGGTTGTCGGCGCGTGCCCCCGGCCCACCTCGAAGGGGCAGCTGCCCGAGGTGCTGGTCAGCACGAATACCGCAGCGCATCTGGGTGTCGCCACGGGTGGCGAGTTCACGTTCGGCGCGGTGCCGGTGCGGGTGGCCGGCGTCTACCGGCCGCTGGACGCGACCGACCCGTTCTGGCTCGGCGGCGAATATCTCCGGCCGCCCGCACCGGGTTCGGCGCCCACGTCGGCCGTGGGCAGCGCACCTGACGCCATCTTCACCTCCGAGTCCTCGCCCTTGGCCGACGACGACGCCATCCTGTACCGGGCGATCGCTGACCTGTACGTGACCGAGCAGGCGGTGTCCACCCGGTCGGCGCAGGACCTACGGGACGCCGCCGCGGCGGTGACGCGCGACGGGAGCCGCGAGGGCTTCGGCGCCGGCACCTCGCTGCCGAGCCTGCTCGATCGCCTCACCCTCCAACGTGGGCAGCTGGCAGCTGGCGTGACACTGGGTGCCGGCCTGGTCGTCCTGCTCTGCTGGCTGGTGCTCTTCGTGGCGGTCAGCTCGGCGGCCGACGAGCGCCGACCGGAACAGGGCCTGCTCCTCCTGCGGGGCGTGCAGCGCCGACGGCTGTGGGCACTGGCGATCGGCGAGCACGCCGTACCCGTGCTGGTCGCGATCCCCCTGGGCTGCCTGGGCGGCCTCGCCGCCGCCCGACTGCTCGCCGCGCACACCCTGCCCGCCCGTGCCGACGTCACGGTGGACGCGACCGTGCTCGGCTACGCCGCCGTCGGCGCCGCCGGGGCGCTCACCGCGGTGCTGCTGGCCCAGGCGCGGACCCTGTCGGCACCGGTCGTCGACCTGCTGCGCCGGGTGCCGGCACGGATGCGGGGATGGCGGGCAACCGTCGGCGACATCGTCGCGGTGTCCATCGCGGTGGCCGCCCTGATGCAGTTGCACTCCGGCGGGTCGCCCTCGGGGTTGGCCCTGTTGGCGCCGGTGGCCGGCGCGCTCGCCGCGGGCCTCCTGCTGGCGCGGGTCGCCATGATCGCCGGGGCCGCGGTCGGGGCGGGGCTGCTGGCACGCGGCCGGACAACCGCTGGCCTCGCCCTCGTTCAGGTGACCCGCCAACCACGGTTCCGGCCACTGATCGCGCTGCTCACAGTGGTCGTCGCGATGCTCGCCTTCACCGCCGCGACGAGCGAGGTCGCGTCGGCCGCCTACACGGATCGGGCGACCGTCGAGGTCGGGGCGCCCCGCGTGATCGGCGTCGACGCGCTCTCGCACCGGCACCTGCTGGAGTCCGTCCGGGCCGTCGACCCCGAGGGGCGCTACGCGATGGCCGCGGTGGTGAAGGAGGCGGCGGCCGAGGCGGGCACGCCGGTGCTCGCGGTGGACTCGGACCGGCTGGCGACGGTGACCGCGCCACACTCGTCGTACGGCATGGCCCTGGCGGACGTCGCGCGAGAGATCCGCCCCGAGCCGCCCGGGCCACCGATCCTGCTGCGGGGACGTGAACTCACGGTGGTCCTCTCCGCCAGCTACGACGAGGAGGCCTTCGGCGGGAACCGCGTCCGCCTCTTCGTCTCGGTCGCCAGCAGGACCGGCACCCGCCGGATCACCGCCCACAAGGACATCAAGCCCGACCTTCGCGAATACCGCGTGCAAATGCCCGAGTGCGCACAGGAATGCCGGTTGGTCAACATGGAGATCGTCGCCCCGGTCACCCCCGACGCGCTGAAGATCCGCTTCGAGGGGGTACGCACCGACGACGAGGCGGCGCTGAGCGGCGCCGAGTTGGCAGACCTGCGGCGATGGCGGTTGTCCGACGCGGACGACACCTCCCTCTCCGCCACGAGCGACCGAGAGGCCGCGCTGGTCTTCGACATGGCAGAGGGGCGACGGTCCGGTCCGACCGCCATCTCCGTGGTCGACTCCCCGTTCCCGTTGCCCGGGTGGCTGACCCGGTCCAAGGAGATACCTGTCGGCTGGACCCACCCCTACGACGGGATCGACGGAACGCCGACGGAGGCATCGGTCGGGGGCTTGGCCGACCGGCTGCCGCGGCTCGGCGCATCCGGCATGATCGTCGACCTGGAGTACGCCGACCGGCTCGCCGTCGCCGGCCAGACCGGTGTCAAGGAGGTCTGGTTGGCGCCGACGGCGCCCGCCGACATACTCGACCGGCTGCGGGCACAGGGTCTGGTCATCCAGTACGACCGGACTATCGCCGCAGCGCGACAGGGTTTCGACCGACAGGGGGCGGCGCTGGCGTTGCGATTCAACCTGTTCGCGGCGCTGGCCGGGGTTCTCATCGGGGCGGCCGGCCTCATCGCGGCCGCAGCGGCCGAACAGCGCAACCGGGTCACGATGCTGGTGGCCCTCCGCCGGCAGGGGCTGCCCGCACGCGCCGTCCGCGGCGGCTACGGATGGCCGGTGGCGGTCGCCACCGTGTCCGCCGGTCTCGCCACCCTGGTGATCTGGCTTCTCACCCGCAGTGGGCAGCGCCTGTTCAGTGACGGCCGGTCGCCGGTCCCGTTGCCCGACTGGCCGGACGTTGGCCGACTGCTGCTGTTCGTGCTGCCCACGGTCGTTCTCTTCGCCCTCACCGCGGCGGTGCTCGGCCGGTTCGTCGCCGCCTCGGTTCGTCGCCGGACCGGCCGATGACCGACGCATCGCGCACGGAGGGCGTACCGGTCACCTGCCACCGGCTGATCCACATCTACACGACCGGAACCGGCGACGTGGTCGCGCTCTCCGGCGTGGACCTGTCCATCTCCGCCGGCGAGATGCTGGCTCTGGTCGGGCCGTCCGGCTCGGGCAAGTCCACCCTGGTTTCCATACTTGGCGGGCTCATGCGGCCCAGCGCCGGCCGGGTGTACGTGGGCGACCATGATCTGTCCCGGCTCTCCCCGAGCGATCTGGCCGCCCTTCGCGGGCCCACTGTCGGCACTGTGTTGCAGGGCGCCGAGCGCAACCTGCTGCCGTACGTGTCGCTGTCGCGCAACATCTGGTTGGCCCAGCGTCCGGCGGCGCGGATCGCCGGGCGTCGGCTGGACCCACCGGAGGCGATCCTGGAACTCGTCGGTCTCGCCGGCGCCGGCGCGCGCCGCTCCGGCGACCTGACCCCGGGGCAGCGTCAGCGGGCCGCACTGGCACAGGGGCTCGCCGCCGGGCCCGGTCTGCTCCTGGTCGACGAGCCGACCAGCCAGCTCGACGGGACCGGCCGCGACGAGGTGCTCGCCGCGCTGGCCACCATCAACTCCGAGCGCGGGACGACGGTGGTCGTGGTGACCCACGACGGTGACGTCGGTGCCCAGCTGGGTCGAGCCGTCACCATCCGGGACGGCCGGGTGGGCGCCGAGGGCCGCAACGGCCGCGACTTCGCCGTGGTGGCCGGGGACGGCACGATCCAGTTGCCGCCGGAGACGCTGGCGAGCTTCCCGGCCGGGACGCTCTTCGAGGTCGACCACACCGATGAGTCGATCACCTTGCGCGCGACCGCGCACCCGTCAACACCTCGGAACGGCGAGGTGGTGAGGGGCGAGCGCGGTCCCGCCGGTTGACGACCAGCCGTCGAGCCGGGCGTCAGAGGCCGAACATCGGGCGGCAGGCCTCCACACCGTCGACCCGCACAACGGGCCGCTGCTGGCGCGTCCACGTCTGCCTGGTGAGCCTCAGCCGGTCAGATACCAGAGCCTCGTCGCCCCGAGCGTCGACGGAGATGCCGTCGTGCTCATAGCCGAGCTTGCGGGACACGCCCTGGGAAGCGTGGTTGTCCTGGAACACCTCGGTGCGGGCGGCTCGCGCCCCCAGGTGGTCGAAGGCCAGCGTGAGCAGACCGATCCGGGCCTCGGTTCCGTAGCCTTTGCCCTGGTGGTCGATTCCCAGCCAGGCCGATGTCGTGACCTCCCGAACGACCGCGAAGTCGTTCGCTCGCAGGGTGACCACGCCGAGCGGGCACCCGTGGTGGAACACACCGAGCGCGAGCCGCCACTGTGCCGCGCTCCACCCCGCGAGCTGACCCCAGTGCGCCCGCAACACGAACCGCGCCCGATCCTCCGGGCTGCCGTCGGTCCACGGGGTCAGGAACGGACGTTCATCCGCGCGGTGCACGCCGTCGCCGGCGAGCTGCGCCAGCGCCGCCAACTCCTCGTCCCTGGGCAGGCGCAGTTCGAGGCGTGGCGTCGAGATGGTCAGGCCGTACTGGGGCCACAGGTCGGCAAGCATGGGCTGATCATGATGCCGGCGGCTCGGCCCCGCTACCGGTTTGTGGGGCCGCTCCCCCGGCCGCGCTCGGCCCTCAGGTGAGCGGGGACGGGGATTCGGCGCCCGGCAGAACCAGTGTCGGTGTACCGGACCCGTCGGCCGGGACGGTCCAGACGTCGGGCCGGCCGTCGCTCTGGCGCAGGGTGTAGGCGAGCGTGCCGGCGTCCAGCCAGGCCGCCTGGTCGTCGACGGTGGCCGTCTCCGCCGTTGCGGTCACCCGCATGGTCGCCAGGTCGAGGACCGACAGCCGCCAGCCCTTCGCCGGGTCGGCGTCGATGGCCTCCTTGAAGGCGATCCGGCTGCCGTCCGGCGACAGCGACGGGCACTCGACGTTCTCCTTCATCGTCTCCACCCGGCGGGCGGTGACGTCACCCCGGACCAGGTAACGCTTCCCGCTCGTGGACATGGTCGCGTAGAAGCGGTTGTCGTCGGCGGTGAAGGTGACGCCCCAGAAGTTGACGTCGGGGTTGCGGTAGGCGCGACCGTCCCGGGTGACCGCGAACTCCTCCAGCGACAGCACAGTGGCGCCGGTGGTGGTGTCGAGGATTCCGGTTCGCGTGGAGAACCCGCTGCTGGTGTAAGGAGTCGCCGCCGACGAACGTGGTCCAGGAGACCATCCGGCCGGAGGACGAGACGCGGGCCCGGTTCGGCAGGCCGGGCACGGGAACCGACCGCGTCGGTCGCAGCGCGGCGTCGAGCACGACAACCTGGTACGTCCACGGCGTCTCCGGCTTCAGGCAGACGCCGGTGCCGGCCGCCGCGTACACCCGAAGGCACTCCAGGTCGGACACGGTGCGCGGCCCGGCGGGGTCGGCCACGGCGACGGACGAGACGTGCCGGTCGGTGAGCGCGAGCAGGCGCGGCCCGGGCGTCAGGGTGACCGCCTGATCGGCGCCGGACGCGGGTGGTCGGGTCCGGTCCCGCCGCGCGGCCGTGGCGGTGTAGCCGACCGCCACGGTGCCCAGCAGCACCGTCGCGACGGCCACCACACCGAGTTTCGTTCGGGTCGACAACGTCATCGGGACACCTTCCGGGTGAGCAGGCGGGACGGGGTGGCCAGCAGGAGCACCGTGCCGACGAGGACTCCGCCGACGGCCAGGGCCGCGAGCCGGATCGCGGTCTCCGGTCCCCACGCCTGCCAGGTGAGACCGAACAGGACCGAGGAGACCAGGTACGCCAACGCCTGCCCGGTCTGCACGAGCGCGATGCCGGTGGTCCGCAGCCGTGGTGGCAGCACCGGCCCCGCGAGCGCGATGAGCACACCGTCGGTGGCCGCGTAGAACGTGCCGTACAGCGCCAGGGTCAGCGCGAGCGCCGGCCAGCCGTGGAACGGGCCGGCCAGCAGCAGGTACGTCACGCCGAGGGTCGAGTAACCACCGACCACCACCGGCAGCCGGCCGATCCGGTCGGCGAGCACGCCGAGCGGGGCGGCGAGGACCAGGTACGCCAGGCTGGTCCCCACCGCGAGCAGCGGAAACCACAGCAGTCCGAGGTCCTCGCGGCGCTGGAGCAGCAGATAGACGAAGCCGTCGCCGATCGTGGCCAGCCCGAGCAGTGCCGCCGCCAGCAGCAGGCGGTGGGCTGGACGGCTGCGCAGCAGACCGACCGCCTCGCGTACGGAGACCTTCGGTTCGTCCGGGCCGTCCGTCGGCTCGCCGGAAGGGCGCTCCCGAACGAAGAGCACGAGCACCACGACGGCCAGTGCGGCGACGCAGAAGCTGGTGACGAAGACCGCGTCGTACGACTGCCAGACGGCCAGCAGGACCGCGAACGCGGCCAGCGGTCCGAGGAACGCGCCGACACTGTCCATTGCACGATGCACACCGAACGCCCGGCCCAGCGCCTCAGGTGGTGTGGAGAGCGTGATCAGCGCGTCGCGCGGTGCGCTGCGTAGGCCCTTGCCGAGCCGGTCGACGGCGATGACGGCCCCGATGGCCGGGACCGACCGGCCGGCGAGCAGCAGGCCGAGCTTGGCGGCGGCCGAGAGCGCGTAGCCGACGCCGGCCACCAGCTTGCGCCGGCGGAACCGGTCGGCGGCGAAGCCGCCGACGACTCGCAGCAGCGCGCTCGCGCCGGTGTGGACGCCGTCGAGCACGCCGAAGGCCAGTGGGCTGAGTTGCAGACCCAGCACCAGGTAGAGCGGCAGGACGGCGGTCACCATCTCGGCGGAGACGTCGGTGATCAGGCTGACCGTGCCCAGGGCGACGACGTTGCCGCCGACCAGGGCCAGCCGGCGGCGGGGCCGACCGGAGGCGGGTGGATCGGAGGGAGGCGGGTCGGCGTCCGGTCGGGAGACGGTCGACAGGTACACGAGCATCTCCTCGAATCGGCGGCCTGACGGTCAGCCATCCTGCGAACTGATCGAAGGGGTTACAAGGGGTCGTCGGGGGCGAGCAGGCATGCGGCGGGTGAACACATGGGGAACATCGAAATGTTTCGCTTTCCGAGCGTACTGTTCATCCGGCCGTAGTCCGCCGGTTCGGCGACCTTCCTACGTTCCTTGCGCTCGACACACGCAGAGAAGGGGTCCTGGATGGACATTCGATTCCCCCGCCCACCGGTGACGCTGGCGGCGGTCGCGGTGCTGGTCGCCGCCACCGCCGCCGTCGTCGTGACCGGCGCAGGTGCGGCGTCGGCGGCCACCGTGACGTTCACGCCGGTCGCCGACGCCTACGTCCAGAGCGACACGGCGTCCACCAACTACGGCACGTCCACGCAGATCGTGGCCGACAACTCCCCCGTCCGACGGTCGTTCCTGCGCTTCACCGTGAGCGGCGTCAGCGGCACGGTGACCACCGCGAAGCTGCGGCTGCGCACGATCAGCGGCAACAGCGGCAGCGACGCCGGTGGCACGTTCCGCAGGGTGTCCAACTCGAGTTGGTCGGAGACCGGCACCACCTGGAACAACCAGCCGGCCATCGACGGGGCCACGCTCGGCTCGATCGGGGCGGTCAGCGGCGACACCTGGTACGAGCTGGACGTCCGGGCGGCGGTCACCGGCAACGGCACGTACAGCTTCGGGGTGACCTCCGCCAGCGGCGACGGCGTCTACTACGACTCGCGGGAGAGCGGAGCCGACGCCCCGCAGCTGGTGGTCACTAGCGGAACCACGCCGCCGCCCTCCGGTGACCCGGTCCTGGTCGGAGCCGGCGACATCGCCAACTCCGGCTCGGGCGACACTGCCACCGCGGCGCTGCTCGACAGCATCCCCGGAACGGTCTTCACCACCGGCGACAACGTCTACAGCAACGGCACCGCCGCCGAGTTCAGCAGCTACTACGCCCCCACCTGGGGCCGGCACAGGGCGCGCACCCGCCCGACGCCGGGCAACCACGACTACAACACCTCGGGAGCCACCCCCTACTACAACTACTTCGGTACGCAGGCCGGCCCCAGCGGCCGCGGCTACTACTCCTACGACCTCGGCAACTGGCACGTCGTGGCGCTGAACTCGAACATCAGCATGTCGGCGGGCTCCACGCAGGAGCAGTGGCTACGGGCCGACCTCGCGGCCAGCAGCAAGCCGTGCACGCTGGCCTACTGGCATCACCCGCTGTTCACGTCCAGCTCCAACCACGCGCCGTCGACGTCGACGCGACCGCTGTACCAGGCGCTCTACGACTACAACGCGGACGTCGTCGTCTGGGGGCACAACCACGTGTACGAGCGGTTCGGCCCGATGAACCCGGCGGGTGGCTACGACGCCAGCCGCGGCATGCGCAGCTTCGTCGCCGGGATGGGCGGTGCGGACCACTACAGCTTCGGCACCATCCAGCCCAACAGCGAGGCCCGGAACAGCTCGGCGTTCGGGGTACTGAAGTTCACCCTGCACGCCGGCAGCTACGACTGGCAGTTCGTGCCGGTCGCCGGGCAGACCTACAACGACAGCGGCACCGGCAACTGCCACTGATCCGTCGGCCCCGCTGCGCTGCTCGCAGCGCAGCGGGTCGCCGTCCGGGCGGACGGCGGTGCGGGAGACGCCGAGCGTGCTGGCGGTGGCCAGGGGCCTGGCCGGGCCCTGTAGAGCTGCCCCAGATATGAGACATCGCCATTCAGCAGCGCACCGCACCGCATTGCCCCGCCGGCAGCACACCGCAGTGCACGGCAGCAGCGGTCCATGTATGGGGCAGCTCGACAGGACCCGCGCAGGGGCCGGTACAGCCCCTGACTCCGCCGACTGGTCGATCAGTTGCCTGGAAGCGCGGCGTCAGCGGGTTCCGGCGGCGCGTCGCTTGTTGTAGACGTCGAAGGCCACGGCCACGAGCAGAACGAGCCCCTTCACCACCGACTGGGTCGACTGGTCGACGCCCATCAGCTGCATGCCGTTGCTCATCACCGCCATGATCAGACCACCGACCATCGCGCCCACCACGGTGCCCACACCGCCGGTGACCGCCGCGCCACCGATGAACGCCGCGGCGATCGCGTCCAGCTCGAACATGTTGCCGGCGGCCGGCTGGGCGCCGTTGGACCGCGAGGAGTAGATGACCCCGGCCACCGCCGCCAGGAAGCCCATGTTGACGAACATCCAGAAGTTGACGGTGCGGACCTTCACCCCGGACAGCGCCGCGGCCGAGAGGTTGCCGCCGATCGCGTAGACCTGACGACCGAAGACGGTACGCCGGGTGAGTAGGCCGTAGACCAGGACGAGGACCGCCAGGACGATCAGCACGATCGGAAGACCACGGGCGTGCGCCAACTGCCAGGCGAAGTACATGATGACCGCGCCGACCACGGCGACCCGGGCGACGAACAGCGGGAACGACTCGACGGGCTGCTGGTAGCGGATGCGCGCGACACGGGTGCGGAAACCGCTCACCGCGTACCCGGCCACGGCGACGGCTCCGATCAGCAGCGTGAAGGCGTCGAAGCCCTGCCCGCCGAGCAGTCCGTTGAGGAATCCCGCCGCGACGCGCTGGTACTCGGCCGGGAACGGCGACAGCGAGATGTTGTCGAGCACCCGCAGGGTGAGGCCACGGAACAGCAGCATCCCGGCCAGGGTCACGATGAAGGCCGGGATCCCGGCGTACGCCACCCAGAAGCCATGCCAGGCGCCCACCGCGACCCCGACGACGAGCGCGGCCAGGATGCCGACCCACCACGGGTAGCCCTGCTGGATGACCAGGACCGCGGAGACCGCTCCGGTGAGCGCGACCACCGACCCCACCGACAGGTCGATGTGCCCGCCGATGATCAGGATGACCATCCCGATCGCGAGCACCAGGATGTACGAGTACTGCAGGACGATGTTGGTGATGTTGCCGGGGCTCAGCGACACCCCGTCGGTCAGGATCGCGAAGAGCGCGACGATGACGACCAGGGCGACGTAGATCCCGCTCTGCCGCAGGTTGTTCAGCACCAGGGCCCGCAGGTCGCTCGTCCCGGTGTGCAGGGCGGCGGCCGGCGCGCTGTCCGGGGGCGTCGGGCGCTCCGTCGAGGGGGTCTTGATGCTGGTCATCCGACGAGCTCCTTGTCCTTGGTCATCAGCTCCATGAGGCTCTCCTGCGTCGCCTCGCCGACCGGCTTCTCACCGGTGATGCGGCCGCCGGCGAGGGTGTAGATGCGGTCACACATCCCGAGCAGCTCCGGCAGCTCGGAGGAGATGATGATCACCGCCTTGCCCTCGGCCACGAGCCGGTTGATGATCGTGTAGATCTCGTACTTGGCCCCGACGTCGATCCCGCGGGTGGGTTCGTCCAGGATCAGCACGTCCGGGTCGGTGAAGAGCCACTTCGACAGGACGACCTTCTGCTGGTTGCCGCCGGAGAGCTTGCCGACGACCGCCATCACGCTGGGCGCCTTGATGTTCATCTCCCGCCGGCTCGCCTCGGCGACCTTGATCTCCTCGTTGCCGTTCACCCAGCCCAGCCGGGCCAGCCTGGCCAACGCGGCGGCGGAGACGTTGCGGCGGACGTCGTCGATGAGGTTCAGGCCGAACCGCTTGCGGTCCTCCGTGACGTAGGCGATGCCGTTGTCGATCGCCTCCGCGACCGTACGGGCCCTCACCTCCCGCCCGTGCACGAAAAGCCGACCACTGATGTCGCGGCCGTACGACCGGCCGAACACGCTCATCGCCAGCTCGGTGCGCCCGGCTCCCATCAGCCCCGCGATACCGACGACCTCACCGGCCCGCACGGAGAGGCCGACGCCCTCGACGACCAGCCGGTCCTGGGTCGGGTGCCGTACCGTCCAGTCCTCGATCCGGAGCACCTCCCCGCCGGGGGACGACACGCGGTCGGGATAGAAGCTGTCCAGGTCGCGCCCGACCATGCCCCGGATGATCCGCTGTTGGGTCACGTCGTCGGCCCGCATGTCGAGGGTCTCCACCGCGCGCCCGTCCCGGATGACAGTGGTCGAGTCGGCGATCGCGGTGATCTCGTTGAGCTTGTGGGAGATCATGATGCAGGTGATCCCCTGCTCCTTGAGCTGCCGCAACAGGCCGAGCAGGTGAGCCGAGTCGACGTCGTTGAGCGCGGCGGTCGGCTCGTCCAGGATGAGCAGGCGTACCTTCTTCGACAGCGCCTTGGCGATCTCCACGAGCTGTTGCTTACCGACGCCGAGCTGGATGACGGGGGTGACCGGGTTCTCGTGCAACCCGACGGACGCCAGCAGCTCCGCCGCGTCGGCGTTGGCCCGGTTCCAGTCGATGAGCCCGCTGCGGCCGCGGCGTTCGTTGCCGAGGAAGAGGTTCTCCGCGATCGACAGGTACGGCACCAGGGCCAGTTCCTGATGGATGATGACGATGCCGTTGGCCTCGCTGTCGCGGATGCCACGGAACTGCATCGGCTTGCCGTCGAACAGGATCTCGCCGTCGTAGGAGCCGGACGGGTGCACGCCGGAGAGCACCTTCATCAGCGTGGACTTGCCGGCGCCGTTCTCGCCGCAGATGGCGTGGATCTCGCCCCGGCGCACCGCGAGGGTGACGTCCTCCAGCGCGGTCACCCCGGGGAAGGTCTTCGTGATGCGACGCATCTCGAGGATGGTGTCGTCCATGGTCACTGTCCTCAGTCGGATCGGGACGTGGTACGCCATGATGCCGGGCTCGGCGGTGGACGCCGAGCCCGGCGGCAGGTTACTTCTTCGCCTGACCGGCGGCGACCTCTTCCGCCGTCCAGTAGCCGGAGTCGATCAGCGTGGCCTTGATGTCGTCCTTGTAGACGGTCGCGATCGGCAGCAGGTACGACGGCACCACCTTGACGCCGTTGTTGTACGTCTGCGTGTCGTTGGCCTGCGGCTGCTTGTCCTGCAGGAACGCCTCGGCGGCGTTCACGGCCTGATCGGCGAGCAGTCGGGTGTCCTTGAAGACGGTCGAGCTCTGCACGCCGTCGTTGATCAGCTTGATCGAGGCGATCTCCGCGTCCTGGCCGGTCACCACGGGGATCTTCTTGGCCGCGGTGCCGTAGCCGGCGTTCTGCAGGGCGGTGATGATGCCGCGGGAGATGCCGTCGTACGGCGACAGGACCCCGTCGACCCGCGCGCCGTCGTTGTAGCTGGAGGTGAGCAGGTCCTCCATCCGCTTCTGCGCGGTCTCCTGCTGCCACCGCAGGATGGCCACCTGCTCGATGGTGGTCTGACGCGACTTCACCTTCAGCGTCCCGGCGTCGACGAACGGCTTCAGCGTGTCCATCGCCCCGCCGAAGAAGTACTGGGTGTTGTTGTCGTCGAGCGAGCCGGCGAAGAGTTCGACGTTGAACGGGCCCTTCGCGGTGCCCTTCGAGCCGTCCTTGTTCTGCAGGCCGAGGCCGACCAGCAGCGCGGTGGCCTGGGCGACGCCCACCTTGTAGTTGTCGAAGCTGACGTAGAAGTCGACGTTCTTGCTGCCCCGGATCAGCCGGTCGTACGCGATCACCGGGATCTTCGCGTCGGCGGCGGCCTGCAACTGGCCGCTGAGCGCCGTGCCGTCGATCGCCGCGATGACCAGAACGTCGGCACCCTGGGTGATCATCTGGTCGACCTGCTGCGACTGGGTGGGGATGTCGTCGCCCGCGTACTGGAGGTCGACCTTGTAGCCCTTCGCCTCCAGCTTCTGCTTCACCGCGTTGCCGTCGGCGATCCACCGCTCGGAGGTCTGCGTCGGCATCGAGACACCGATGGTCAGGTCGCCGGGCTTCTTCGCGCTGGTGTCACCGCCGCTGCCAGCACCCTCGCCACTGCATGCCGCCAGGCTCAGCGCCAGCACCGCGCCGCCGAGAGCAACCAGGAACTTCCTGCCCACGGGCCTCTCCTCTCTGGACTCCCCCGCCGACCGCCGGGGCCACCTGTCATCTTCCCCCGAAAGTGTTAGCGCTCACATAGAGCACGTCAACACTTAACCGGCAATACCGGTGTCACGGTCTCGTAACGGAGGCTCGTTCTGACGGGGCGTCTCGAACGCGTCGTCCACATGGGACCCGGGGCGGCGCGACGGCGGCGGGCGGTCCGGTGCGGTTGGACGGACGGCCGCGCCGGACGCCGTCAGTGTCGGGGCGGCGCGGCGACGCTGTCGCGGGCGACCAGGGTCGGGGCGATGGTCTGCCGCAGCGCCCCTCCGGTACCCGATTCGATCTGCGCCAGAAGCAGCTGGATGCTCGCCCGCGCCACGGCGTCGAAGTCCGGCCGGACGGTGGTCAGCGGCGGAATGAAGTACGCCGCCTCCGGGACGTCGTCGAAGCCGACGACGCTGATCTCGTCCGGCACCCGCCGACCGAACTCGTGCAACGCCCGCAGCACACCGAGCGCGAGATGATCGTTGGCGGTGAAGATCGCGGTGACCTCCGGCATCCGCGCCAACAGCTGCCCGCACCGGTATCCCGAGGCCGCGGACCAGTCCCCCTGCATCAACGGCGGCGCGTCGACCTTCGCGGCCAGCAGCGCCTCCCGCCAGCCTTCGATCCGCCCAACGCTGTCGAACCAGTCGGACGGACCCGACACGTGCCAGACCGTGCGGTGCCCGGCGTCGAGCAGGTGCTGGGTCGCCGCCCGGGCACCCGCCACCTGGTCGACCGTCACCAACGGCACCGGGCGGCGTGGGTCACCGTCGACGGTGACCAGCGGGACGTCCTTGGGCAGGCGTTCCAGCGCCTCACCGGCCGACTCCACCGGCGCGATGACGACGATGCCGGCGACCCGGTGCGACAGGTGCCGCTCGACAGCATCGGAGATGGATCGGTAGTCCAGGTCCCGCACGCTGCCCACACTCACCGCGAAACCCTCCTCCGCGGCGGTCTGCTCCAACGCGGCCAGCAACGACGCCGGCCCGTACAACGTCGTGTTCTGCGCGACCACGCCGATCACCTGTGACCGGCCGGTCACCAACGCGCGCGCCGCGCCGTTGGGCCGATAGCCCAGTTCCGCGATCGCCGCCCGCACCCGCAACCGGGTCTGCTCGCGGACGTTGGGGTGCCCGTTCAGCACCCGCGACACCGTCTGGTGGGAGACACCGGCCAGACGGGCGACGTCCGTCATCGCCGGACCATGCACGGCCATGTCACTTCCCCCGTCCGCGTACCCGAAGCCGCGGCCCGCCGACGTCGACCGGAGCGGTCGGCCGATCCCGGCGCTCGGCCAAAACGCCGATGCCAAACCCCCGCTGACCAGCGCTGGATAGCCGACAGCCTACGCCAGCCACGGCTCCTACCAGGCATGCGGCTGGCCGGGGGCGGCGCCCCGGGCGGCGTGTGCGTCGGTTGCCGGGGCAGGGCATCCTGCCGCCCACACCGCGTGTCACGGTCACTGCTTCACCGCCCCATGATCATGTTAGAAGCCACGGGCCAGCCGGTAGTAGGCCTGATTCCAGCGGATCTCGTCGGCGAAGCGGCGGGGCTCGGTGTCGGCGTCGATGACCACCAGTTCGGTCCGGCTCATCTCGGCCAGGTCGTGCAGCTCCTCCACGCCCACCGCCTGCGACAGCACTGTGTGGTGCGGGGCCCCAGCGGTGATCCACGCCTCGGCCGAACCGGGCAGGTGCGGTCGCGGACGCCAGACCGCCCGGGCCACCGGCAGTCGCCGCAGCGGCTGCGGCGGAGACACCACGTCGATCTCGTTGGCCACGAGCCGGAAGCGCTCACCCATGTCGGCCAGCCCGAGCACCACCGCCGGACCGGGTGCGGCGTCGAACACGAGCCGGACCGGGTCCTCGCGGCCGCCGATGCTCAGCGGGTGGATCTCCACGTTCGGCACGCCGCCCGCGATGCTCGGGCAGACCTCGAGCATGTGCGCGCCGAGCACCAGTTCCTCGCCCGGGGTGAGGTCGTAGGTGTAGTCCTCCATGAACGAGGTGCCACCCTCCACGCCCACGGACATCGCCTTGAGGGTGTGCACCAGCACGGAGGTCTTCCAGTCGCCCTCGCCACCGAACCCGTAGCCGTCCGCCATCAGCCGCTGCACGGCGATGCCGGGCAGCTGACGCAGCCCGCCGAGGTCCTCGAAGTTCGTGGTGAACGCCCGGAACCCGCCGGCGTCCAGGAAGGCGCGCATGCCGAGCTCCAAGCGGGCGGCGTAGCGCAACGAGTCGTGCCGCTCGCCCCCGGAACGCAGCGCCGGGACGATCCGGTAGCTGTCGTCGTACTCCTTGACAAGATCGTCCACCTGCGCGTCGGCGACCTCGTCGACCACCTGGACGAGGTCGTTGACGCCGTAGGTGTTTACCGACACCCCGAAGCGCAGCTCCGCCTCGACCTTGTCGCCCTCGGTCACGGCGACGTCGCGCATGTTGTCACCGAACCGGGCCAGCCGCAGCGACCGCATCGCCGACCAGCCGAGCGCCGCGCGGGCCCACGCCCCGACACGGGCGGTCACCCGCGGGTCGCTGACGTGCCCGGCCACGGTCTTGCGTGCCACGCCGAGCCGGGTCTGGATGTACCCGAACTCGCGGTCGCCGTGGGCGGCCTGGTTCAGGTTCATGAAGTCCATGTCGATGTCGTCCCACGGCAACAGCACGTTGGCCTGGGTGTGCAGGTGCAGCAGCGGCGTCTGCAACGCGTCCAGCCCGGCGATCCACATCTTCGCCGGAGAGAAGGTGTGCATCCAGGCAATGACCCCGATGGCGCCCTGGGCGGCGGCGTCCCGACAGACCTGGAGGATCTCACCGCTGTTGGTCAGGACGGGCTTCCAGACCACCCGGGCGGGAACCTGCGGCGAGTCGTCGAGCACGGCCGCGATCAGGCGGGACTGCTCGGCCACCTGCCGGAGGGTCTCCTCGCCGTACATGCCCTGGCTGCCGGTGAGGAACCAGATCTCGGGTGCGCTGTGTGGTGCCATGGAGTTGCCTTCCGCGAGAGGGGCGGTCACTTGTAACGGATTCCGATGAGGCGCTGGAGGAGGATGAACGCGAAGAGCAGGCCGCCGATCACGATCTTGGTCCACCAGGAGTTGAGGCTCCCGTCGAAGGTGATGAGGGTCTGGATCACGCCCAGGGCCAGGACGCCGAGCACAGTGCCGAAGACGTAACCCGAGCCGCCGGTGAGCACCGTGCCACCGATGACGACGGCGGCGATGACGTCCAACTCCATGCCGACGGCGATCAATGGCGCGCCGGAAAGGGTGTAGAAGGACAACAGGATGCCGCCGATCGCGGAGCACAGGCCACTGATCGTGTAGACGGCGATCCGGGTGCGCCCCACCGGCAGGCCCATCAGCAGTGCCGACTGCGGGTTGCCGCCGATGGCGTACACGTTGCGCCCGAGACGTGTGTAGGCCAGCGTGTACGCGGCGACGGCGACCACGACGAAGGCGACCAGCACGCTGATCGACACGAAGTTGCCCCGGGGATCACCGATCCGCTCCTGCGACATCCTGGTCCAGAACCCGTCGGTGATCGGGATGGACGAGCCGGAGATGAACGTGCACATCCCCCGAGCGAAGAACATCCCGGCGAGCGTCACGATGAACGGCTGGATGTCGAAGAAGTGGATGGCGCAGCCCATCAGCAGGCCGAGCGTCGGGCCGATGAGCAGGGCGATGACGAGCACGAGCGCCGCCGGCAGGCCCTGCTGGAGCAGCGAGGCCGACACCATCGCCGTCATGGCGACGACCGAGCCGACGGACAGATCGATGCCGCCGGTGAGGATCACGAAGGTCATCCCCACCGCGACGACGAGCAGGAAGCCGTTGTCGATGAAGACGTTGAAGATGACCTGCACGTTGGAGAACGCCTGGTACTGCGACACCCCGATGCCGTACATGACCAGGAGCAGGACGAGCGTCGCCAGGACCGGTATCTGCCGCCTCGGCAGCCGGAACCGGGTACGGCCAGCGGTGAGCGATCCAGTGGTCATGCCGGCACCTGCTCCTTCGGCGAGTCGGTGACGGTGCTGGGCGGCGGGGCGCTGCTCCTGCGACGGGTGAACCGCGCCCGGAAGGCCGGCGCCTGGATGAGGCAGACGGCGATGACGACGACCGCTTTGAACAGCAGCGAGGTCTGCGGCGAGATGTTCATCGCGTACACCGTGGTGGTCAGGGTCTGGATGATCAGCGCCCCGAGGATGGTGCCGCTGAGGAAGAACCGCCCGCCCGCGAGGGACGTGCCACCGATGACGACCGCGAGGATGGCGTCGAGTTCCACCCAGAGGCCGGCGGCATTGCCATCGGCGCTGGAGACGTTGGCGGTCATCATGAAACCGGCGACCGCTGCGCAGACGGCGCTGAGGACGTACGCGAGGAAGATGACCCGGCCGGAACGGATGCCGGCCAGTCGGCTCGCCTCGGCGTTGCCGCCCACCGACTCGATGATCATGCCGAGCGCGGTGCGGCGGGTGAACGCGGCGACGAGCAGGGCGGCCGCCAGGGCGATGAGGATGGCCAGCGGCAGGGTCAGCACGTGGCCCAACCCGATCGCCCGGTACGGCTCGGAGTTGATGGTGATGATCTGGCCCTCGGTGATCAGCTGGGCGAGCCCCCGGCCGGCCACCATCAGGATCAGGGTGGCGATGATCGGCTGGATGCCGATCACGGCCACCAGCACCCCGTTCCAGGCACCGAGCACGAGCGCGACCCCGAGCGCCATGGCGAGGGCGGTCAGCACCACGGGAAGGCTGTTCTGGTCGGGCTGCTGGCTGATGTACAGGCAGGCGGTCGCGCCACTGATCGCGCACATCGACCCGACCGACAGGTCGATCCCGCCGGTCGAGATGACCACCGTCATGCCCAGCGCGACGAGGATCAACGGCGCGCTCAGCCGCAGGATGTCGATCGGCGTGCCGTACAGGTGCCCGTCCTTGAGCTCGATGGACAGGAACCCGGGCCGGTAGACCGTGTTCGCGGCGAGCATGACGACGAGCACGGCGGCGGGCCAGAACAGCCGGTGACCGGTCATCGCCCGGTAGCGGCCCACGGTGTCGTTCATCGGTCTGCCTCCTCCCGGTGGGTTCCACTGGCGATGGTCTGCATGACGCGGTCGGCGTCGAGGCTGTCGTCGTTGGCGAGCTGCGCGACCATCTGCCGGTCCCGCATCACGGCGACCTTGTGACTGAGGCGCAGCACCTCCTCCAGCTCGGCGGAGATGAACAGCACGGCCATGCCGCCGTCGGACAGCTGCGTCACGAGCTTCTGGATTTCGGTCTTCGCGCCGATGTCGATGCCCCGGGTGGGTTCGTCGAGGATCAGCAGCCGCGGCTCGGTGATCAGCCACCGGGCCAGGAGCACCTTCTGCTGGTTGCCGCCGGAGAGATTGCGGACCGGCACCTCCGGGTCGGCCGGCCGGATGCTGAGGGCCTTGATGTACTTCTCGACCAGCTCGTCCTGACGGCGACGTGGGATGGGCCGAAGCCAGCCCCGGGCGGCCTGCATGGCGAGGATCAGGTTCTCGCGGACCGACAGGTCGGCGACGATGCCCTCCGCGCGGCGGTTCTCCGAACAGAAGCCGATGCCCCGGTCGATGGCCTGCGCCGGGGTGCGCAGGCCGCTCGGCTCACCATCGACCGCGACCTGCCCGCCGTCGGCCCGGTCGGCACCGAACAGCAACCTCGCCACCTCGGTACGCCCGGAACCCAGCAGGCCGGCCAGGCCCACCACCTCACCGGCGTGGATGGTCAGGCTGAACGGCTCGACCGCGCCTGCCCGGCCGAGGTTCGACACCGCCACGAGCGGGCGGCCCTCCTCCACTGCGGCCAGGTCCCGTCGGGAGTGTTCCTCGATGCCCTCCAGGACGTCGAGCTCCTTGCCGATCATCTTCTCGACGAGGCTGAGCTGGGGCAGCTCGGCGGTGGGGTACTCGCCGACGAGCCCACCGTTGCGCAGCACTGTGATCCGGTCGGCGATCTCGTAGACCTGGTCGAGGAAGTGGGTCACGAACAGGATCGCGATGCCCTCGTCACGCAGTTGCCGCATGATGCGGAACAGCTGCGCGACCTCGCCCGCGTCGAGGCTCGACGTCGGCTCGTCGAGGATCAGCACCCGGGCCTGGATGTCGATCGCGCGCGCGATGGCGACCATCTGCTGGATCGCCAGGGAGTACGAGCCGAGCGGCGCGCTGACGTCGAGGTCGAGGTCGAGGCGGGCCAGGAGCGTACGGGCACGACGGCGGACCTCGCCCCAGCGGACGGCGCCGAACAGCCGGGGCTCGCGTCCGATGAAGATGTTCTCCGCCACCGAGAGGTTGGTGCAGAGGTTGACCTCCTGGTAGACGGTGCTCACCCCGGCGGCCGTCGCCTGCATCGGCCCGCTGAAGGACACCGGCGCACCGTCGAGGGTGATCGCACCCTCATCGGTGTCGTAGACGCCGGTCAGCACCTTGATGAGGGTCGACTTGCCGGCCCCGTTCTCGCCCATCAGGGCGTGCACCTCGCCGGGGAAGAGCCGGAAGTTGACGTCGTGGAGTGCACGCACCCCGGGGAAGGACTTGCTGATCCCGGTCATCGTCAGGACCGGACGGCTATCCGTCATCCCATCAGACCTCTTCTGGGGTTGTCGACGCGAACGGACCGCCTACCTCCGGTCCGTTCGGGGGATGGGCCGACGCTGCGGGGCCGCCGCGCGAGCGCGGCGACCCCCGGCGTCGATCAGTACTTGCGGTTGGGCAGGGCCTCCTTGGCCTGCTCCTGGGTGAAGGTGGTCTCCTCGGTCTCGATCCGAGCAGGCACCTCCTCGCCAGCGGAGACCTTCTTGGCCAGGTCCATCAGCTGTGGGCCGAGCAGCGGGCTGCACTCCGCGATGAAGTTGAACTTGCCGTCGGCGAGAGCCTGCATGCCGTCCTTGACGGCGTCGACCGTGATGATGGTGATGTCCTTGCCGGGCACCTTGCCGGCCGCGGTGATCGCCTCGAGCGCGCCCAGGCCCATGTCGTCGTTGTGCGCGAACAGAACGTCGATCTTCGGGTTGGCCTTGAGGAACTGCTCCATGACCTGCTTGCCGCCGGCCCGGGTGAAGTCACCGGTCTGCGAAGCGATGATCTTCAGGTTCGGGTTGGCGGCGATCGCCTCGGCGAAGCCCTTCTTGCGGTCGTTGGCCGGGGCGGCGCCCGCGCTGCCCTGCAACTCGACGATGTTCACCGGGCCCGACGCGGTCTTCTTCTGCTCGACCAGCCACTCGCCGGCGAGCCGGCCCTCCTTGATGAAGTCCGAGCCGAGGAAGGTCTTGTACAGGCTCTTGTCGGCCGAGTCGACCGAGCGGTCGGTCAGGATGACCGGGATGCCGGCATCCTTGGCCTCCTTGAGCACGGTGTCCCAACCGGACTCCACCACCGGCGAGAAGGCGATCACGTCGACCTTCTGCTGGATGTAGTTGCGGATTGCCTTGATCTGGTTTTCCTGCTTCTGCTGCGCGTCGTCGAACTTCAGCTCGACGCCAGCGTCGGCGGCCGCCTCCTTGATCGAGGTGGTGTTCGCCGTACGCCAGCCGCTCTCCGCGCCGACCTGGGAGAAGCCCAACGTGAGCTTGCCGTCGTCGGCGGCCCCGCCGGTGTCGCTGTTGCCGCAGGCCGCCACGCTGCCGACGAGCAGCACGGTGGCGAGGACCGCGGCGGCGCGCCACGGAGCGGAGTGCGTTCGCATCTTTCTCATCGGATCTCCTTGGCTCGGGGGTGCTGGGTGCCCGCGTCACCGCCGACGTGGGGGCGGGCGGCGTACGCGGGTGGTGCGTGCGGTGCGCTCGGTGGTGCAGCCCGGCGGGTGGTGCCGGGGTCTCCGGTCAGGAACTCGCCGGTGCGGTCGGTTGTTGGCCGTAGACGTTCTGGTAGCGGTGGTAGAGCGCGTCGATGTCCGCCTGCGCGATCGGCACCGGCTGCCCGAGTACGCGGGCGAGGTGTGCGGTGCGGGCGACGTCCTCGCACATGACCGCCGCCTTGACCGCCGCGCGGGCGTCACGGCCGATGGTGAAGACGCCGTGGTTACGCATGAGCACCGCGGGTGAGCGGTGCCCGGCGAGCGTGGTGACGATGCCCTTGCCGATGTCGTCCCCACCGATCAGCGCGAACGGGCCTACCGGGATCTCCCCGCCGAACTCGTCGGCCTGGGCGGTGATGTGGCAGGGGATCGCCTCGCCGCAGGCCGCCCAGGCGGTGGCGTACGAGCTGTGCGTGTGCACCACCCCACCGACCTCGGGCATGGCCCGGTAGACGTAGGCGTGGGCGGCGGTGTCGCTGGACGGGGCGAAGTCGCCCTCGACGAGAGCGCCGTCCAGGTCACACACCACAATGGTGTCCGCCGTGAGGTCGTCGTAGCTGACGCCGCTCGGCTTGATCACCAGGAGGTCCTGGCCGGGGACACGGGCGGAGACGTTGCCGGACGTCCAGGCGACCAGGCCGTACCGGGTCAGCTCGGCGTGCAGTCGGGCGACCGTCTCGCGCAGCTCGCGGATCTGTCGGGCCGTCTCGGTGTTCATGCGACCACCTCCAACGCGGTCTCGGGCGTGGCCGCGCCGGCTCCGACCGCCGCGTTGCGGATCGCGCGCAGGCGGAGCATCACGTCGTTGCCTCCACGACCGAAGTGGTCGTGCAGCCTCCGGTACTCGGCGTAGAGGGCGTCGTAGGCGCGCGCCCGCTCGGGATCCGGTCGGTAGACGGCCTCGTGCACCCGGCCCATCGCCTGCGACGCCTCGTGGATCGACGGGTACTCGCCGGCGGCGACGGCGGCATGGATCGCCGATCCGAGCGCCGGCCCCTGCGCGGAGCCGATGATGTTCAGCGGCCGGTTTGTCACGTCGGCGTAGATCTGCATCAGCAGTTCGTTGGAGGCGAGACCACCGGCGATCACCAGGTCGTTCACCGCCACCCCGGCCTCGACGAACGCCTCGATGATCATCCTCGTGCCGTACGCCGTGGACTCCAGCAGCGCCCGGTAGACGTCCTGCGGCCGGGTGGCCAGGGTCATCCCGACGATCATCCCGCTGAGGTCGTGGTTGACCAGCAGCGACCGGTTGCCGTTCCACCAGTCCAGCGCGACCAGGCCGTGCGCGCCGACCGGCTGGCTGGCGGCCAGCTCGGTGAGGTGTTCGTGCGAGGCGACCCCGGCCGGGGCGGCGTGCTCGACGAACCAGCCGAAGATGTCTCCGACTCCGCTCTGCCCGGCCTCGTAGCCCCACGCGCCGGCGCTGATGCCGCCGTCGACGACGCCGCACATCCCTGCGACCTCGGCGAGGTGCGGGCTGTTTACCACGTGGCAGGTGGAGGTACCCATGATCGCGACGAGTCGACCGGGCTCCACCGCCTGCGCGGAGGCCGCGGTGACGTGCGCGTCGACGTTGCCGGCGGCAACCGCGATCCCCTCCGGCAGGCCGGTCCATGCCGCGGCACGGGCGGTGAGCGTGCCGGCCCGGGCGCCGAGCGGCAGCAGCGGACCGTCCAACTTGGCCACGAAGTCGCCGAAGTCCGGGTTGAGCGCGGTCAGGAAGCTCTGCGCCGGGTACCGGCCGTCCTGCCGGATGCCCTTGTAGCCGGCCGTGCAGACGTTACGGGTCTCGGTGCCGCTGAGCTGCCAGACGATCCAGTCCGCGGCTTCGATGAAGCGCTCGGCGCGGTGGTAGACCTCGGGGTCCTCCTCGAGGATCTGAAGGCCCTTGGCGAACTGCCACTCGGCGGAGATCTTGCCGCCGTACCGGCCGATCCACGGCTCCGCCCGCTCGTGGGCGAGGGCGTTGATCCGGTCGGCGTGCGGCTGGGCGGCGTGGTGCTTCCACAGCTTCACCCACGAGTGCGGACGGTCGCACAGCTCGGGCGCCTCGCAGAGTGGGGTGCCGTCGGCGAACGTCGGCAGCACCGTGCAGGCGGTGAAGTCGATGCCGATGCCGACGATCGCGGCGGGGTCCACTCCCGCGGCGGACACGGCCGCCGGGACGGCGTACCGCAGCACGTCGCGGTAGTCCTGGGGATTCTGCAGAGCCCAGTCCGGCGGCAGCGGTCGACCTCCCGGAAGGGCAGTGCTGATGACTCCGTCGCCGTACTCGTGCACCGCGGTCCCCAGCTCGGCGCCGTCGCCGACCCGGACCACCAGTGCTCGCCCGGACAGGGTGCCGAAGTCGACACCGACGACGTAGCGTTCGCCAGCTCCGTCCACAGGATTCATGTCCACCTCCACCGTCGACGCGCCCAGTGTTAACGCTCACATCCATCTTCGTCAAGACATCTGCCGGCAACAGCTCCGTAACGTCGGCCAGGGCGCCACAGCGACGACGACCGTGACCCCGGAGCCGGCACATCCCGAACGCGAACGCCGACGGCCCGGCCTGCCGGCCGGGCTGTCGGGATGTCGCGGGTGGTCGACCGCGAGCGGGCGCTGCGATCAGCGGGCGGGGTTGCGGTTGTACAGCGCCCTGGCCCAGAAGAAGCAGAGCACTGTGATGACGGCACACCAGGCGACCGCGAGGACCGCGCTGGTGCCGATTCCGGTGCCCAGCAGCAGACCACGGAGGGTTTCCATGACGGGCGTGAACGGCTGGTAGTCGGCGAACAGCCGCACCGCCGTCGGCATCGAGTCGGTGGGGACGAACCCGCTGCCGAGGAACGGCAGTAGCACCAGCGGCATCGGCAGGTTGCTGGCCGTCTCGACACTCTCGCTGACCAGCCCGAGGGCCACCGACAGCCAGGTCAGCGCGAAAGTGATCATCGCGAGGACGCCGATCACGGCGAGCCACTCGACCGGATTCGCGGTCGGCCGGAAGCCGACGAGCAGCGCCACGCCGGTCACGACCGCCAGACTGAGCAGCGCCTGGATCAGGCTGCCCAGCACGTGTCCGGTGAGGACCGACGGTCGGAAGATCGCCATGGTGCGGAACCGGGCGACGATGCCCTCGGTCATGTCCATGGCGACCGAGATGGCGGTGCCCTGCGCGCCGCTGACCACCGTGATGAGCAGGATGCCGGGGGTGACGTAGTTGGCGTACTGGGCCCGGTCGCCGGAGGGCCCGAGGCCGGCGCCGAGAGTGCCGCCGAACACGTAGACGAAGAGCAGCAGGATGATGACCGGGATGCCGATGAGCATCAGCGTCATCGACGGATAGCGCCGCATGTGCAGAAGGTTGCGCCGCAGCATGGTGCTCGAGTCGCGGGCAGCGAGGGTGAGGGTGCTCATCGCGCCATGGCCCTTTCGTTGTCGGGTCGGCCGGTCAGGGTGAGGAAGACGTCGTCCAGGTCGGGGCCGTGCACGGTGAGACCGGCCACGCTCACCGAGGCACGGTCGAGCTGGTCGAGCAGGGCTCGGAGCGACCCGACCCCACCGTCGCTCGGGACCCGCAGGGTCAGTGCCGCGTCGTCCCGGGTGGCCGCCGTGAGCAGGCGGGCGGCCGAGTCGAGGCCCGTGTGGTCGGCGAACTGCAACACGACGTGACCGCCGGGGATGAGCCGCTTCAGCTCGTGCGGGCTGCCCTCGGCGATCAGGCGGCCGTGGTCGAGGAAGGCGATCCGGCTGGCGAGTTGATCGGCCTCCTCCAGGTACTGGGTGGTCAGCAGGATGGTGACGCCGTCGGCGACGAGATCGCGGATGATCTGCCACATCGCGCGGCGGCTGCGCGGGTCGAGGCCTGTCGTCGGCTCGTCGAGGAAGATGACGCGCGGATCGCCGACCAGCGTCATCGCGAGGTCGAGCCGCCGGCGCATCCCGCCGGAGTACGTCGCCACCGGCTTGTCCGCCGCCTCGGTCAGGTCGAACTGCCCCAGCAGCTCGACGACGCGTCGTCGGCCGGCCGCCCTGCCGAGGTGGCGAAGGTCGGCCATCAGGCTCAGGTTCTCCCGACCGGTGAGCAGGTTGTCGACGGCCGAGAACTGGCCGGTGACGCCGATCAGTCCGCGTACCGCGTCGGGCTCCCGGGTCAGGTCGTGACCGCCGATGCGGGCGTCGCCGCCATCGGCGTCGATCAGGGTGGACAGGATCTGCACGGTGGTGGTCTTGCCAGCGCCGTTGGGGCCGAGCAGGGCGAAGATCGTTCCTTCGGCGATCTCCAGATCGATGCCGTCGAGCACGAGCTTGTCGCCGTAGGACTTGCGCAGGCCGGTCGCGACTATCGCGGGCCGGGAAGGGCTGGCCATGGTCTCCTCGATTCGTGTACGGGGTTTCGCCGGGCGGGGGTCCATCAGGCGCGCCGGATCGTGATGTCGCCGTAGGAGGTGTTCGCCCGGACCTCGACCGTGTCGTCGGTCTGCGCCGGGCTGTCGGTCGTTTCGAGCGCGTTGTGCACCCGGCCGTGCCTGGAGCTGACATCGAGCCAGGCGGCAGTGCCGCGGCGAACCCCGACCTCGATGGCCCCGTAGGAGGTCTGCAGCTCGATCGACCCGCGCACAACCGCGCCCAGCCGGACGTTGCCGTAGGCCGTGCGTGCCGTCACCGAGGCCATCGGCCCGTCGAGGGTGATGTCGCCGTAGGCGGTGTTGACCCGGACGTCGCCGTTGCTCTGGCCGATCCAGCAGTCGCCGGACGAGTTCTTGATCTCGGCGGCGCCGTCGACCGCGCCGATGCGTACCTTGCCCGAGGAGGCCTTCACCCGGGCCGATCCGGCGACGTGCTCCACGGCCACCTCGCCGTGGCTGGTGTCGATCTCCAGCGGCCCGGTCCGGTCGAGCCGGATCGCGCCACCGGTCTTGAGGTAACACTCGCCGAGCCGGCCCTCACAGCGGAACGCCGCCCAGGACGCCCTGGCGTGCACCCGTGACCCGCTCGGCACCTCGATCAGGAGGTCGACCGAGGGCCCGGCGCCGGGGCCGAAGCGACGCCAACTCTTCGGTGCTCTGATCAGCAGTTGGCCGGCGGCGTACTCGACGGTGGTCTGCTCGGCGGCGCTCACGTCGGCCTTGCTCGACGGGTCACGGGGCCGCACCTGCACGACGGTGTCGGCGCGGTCGGTCGCGGAGATCCACGCGTCCCCGACGGGCAGCTCGATCTGGACGGAGATGGGTTCTGGCGTGTCGAAAGCAGGCATGGTGATCTCCCGGAATGTGGGCAGCGGGCATCGCCGCAGGTGAGTGGGGGGAGGGGAAGACGGGGTACGCGGTCAGCGCGCCCAGCCGGTGAAGTGCTGGCCCGAGCGGGGCTCCACCCGGCGCGTCGGGCGACGGTCCGGCTCGCCAGCCGCGACGGCGCCGGCGACGGCTCGTACCAGCCAGGCGTTGACCGACAGTCCGGCCCGGCCGGCGGCCTCCTCGACGCTGGCCTTCAGGTGGTCCGGAAGGCGGAGGTTGATTCGCGACGTGCCGCCGTCGTCACCGTCCGGTGCGAGCACCGGCGTCGGCAGCACCGGCGGACCGGTGTCCTCGCCCGCCTCAGCCGGTGGGCTGGCCGGCGTCACCACGAAGTCGGGCTCCCGGCCGCGCAGCCGGACGTGCACCGAGCCCGGAGCGAGTTCGCGGGTGATCTCGTCGGCCGCGTCGGAGAGCGCGTCGAGCAGCATGAGACGGGTCGCCGCCTCCAGTTGGGTGAAGAGCCGCTCGGCCAGCGCCCGGCCGTCCGGATCGACCCCCTCCGCGGCCACGGCGTACTCGTTACGCAGGTTCTCGACGTACGGCCTCAATTCCATGACACCATCATGGCACCACTTTGGCTCAGGATGCAACACCCTTGGCTCAAGGCGGTGCCATCGCCCTGGAGGCGGTCGCCTTCCGGCCGGAAATGTCCTGCTCACCCACGGGCCCCGCTGGGCGGCCTCAGCTCACCGAAGGCGCGCCGGACCACACGGTTCGCGGCCTCCTGGGTGACTCCGGTGGCCACCAACAGGTCACTGACGGTCGTGCGGACCTGCGCGACCACGACCGCGCCGGAGAAGCCGACCCCCTCCCGGTAGGCGTCGCCGGCCGCGCAGACCGCCCGCAGCGCCCGATCCCGCGCCCGCTTGGGTTCGTCGCCTGCGGCGAACTGCCGCTTGATCAGCCGGACCGCCTCGGCCAGGTCGGTGATTGCCCTCGGCATCGCCTCCGGTATCGGCTCGCCGTCCTCGATGAGGCTCACCGACCGGCGGATCAACGTCCCGCTGTTGCGCATCGCCCGGTCGATCGGCTCCGCCGCCTGCGCGTACCGGCCCACCGGTCCGTGCCGTTCGTGCCAGTGCATCGGCGACAGGGTGCTGGCCTCCCGCGCGCCCTGGGTCGCCTCGACGAGTGCCTTCAGCTCGTCCTTGTTCTGCCGCAGCTTGACCATGGCGTCACGTGCCGGAGCGGCATCGTGCCGGGCCAACGCGCCGGCCGTGGCGTCGAGCTGCTTACTCAGGAGGTCCAGCGCCGGCCGTGCGGCCCGGTTCAGCACCCGCAGCGGGTTCAGCGGCAGCAGTAAGGCAGTGACCAAAAGCGCCACCGCTCCCCCGACGAGGGCGTCCACGAACCGCGGGATCTCCAGGTCCCGCACGGACGGACTGAGCGTGGCGATGAGCACCGCCGTCGCCCCGGCCTGGATCACCACCGCCGCGCTGCCCGCCAGAAACAACGCGACGAGAATCGCCAGCACGACTATCAGGGCCAGCTGCCACCAGCCGGTGCCGATCACCACGAGCAGCAGGTCACCGATCAGCACCCCGACCGTCACGCCGATGACCAGCTCGACGGTGCGACGCAGGCGTTGGCCGACCGACGCGGCGAGGGTGGACACCGCGGAGATCGGCGCGAACACCGGCTGCGAGATCTGCAGCACCTCGTGCACCACCAGCCAGGACAGCGCCGCGGCCACGCCCGCCTGCACGGCGAGCCCGCTGATGGCGCGTGCCCGGAGCAGGCGGTCGCGCAGAGTGCCCGCCGCACGGCCACGAAGCCGGACGGCGGTCGCCGCCAGGCCGGGGTGATCGGTGCCGTCGGAGCGGGTCGGCGCAGTCCCGTCACCCCCGTGCCGATCGGCGTCGACCATGGCGGCACCTACCCCACCAGGACCGGATCAATCCTGGCCGGCGTCGTCGCGGGACCGGCGCACCCGGCGGTCACAGGCGTCGGGTGAGCGGCAGCGCGTCCGCTGTTGTCACGGTTGGGTCGGTCCGGGTCGGGTAGACGCCGGTCTGTCACACGGATGGCCGTCTCGCGGGATCGCGTGGCCAGGGCCGCCGGGCACGTCGGGGGGCGATGTCGGATGGATCAGCGGGGGTGAGTCGGCCGGAGATACCCGGCGGCGTCGTGGAGCTGCGGGTGCACGGGGTGTCCGGTGCGAGTGCAGCCCAGGTTCTGGACCTGCGGCAGGTGACGCAGGTGGCGGGGGACCGCAGCGGGGGCTTCTACCGACCCCGCCCGCGAAGCTCGGAGACCGGCGGCGCGCGAGGTGTCACGCTGGAGGCGTACCGCTGGGGTGATCTGCCCTCCGGGACCGTGGCCCGCACTGTGGCGCTGGTGTTCCTGCTGCCGTTCATGCTGGCCAATGTGGCGATCTGGATGCGCCCGGCCAACCCTGGCTCCGAGGCGATGGTCAAATCGCTGTGCCGGGTGCTGGCGCTCACGCTCACCGCGTTCTACGTGCTCGCCATTGCCGGCGTCGCCCTGGACCTGGTCGCCTGGAGGTGCATGGCCACGCCCCGCTGCCTGGCCGGACGCAGCTGGTTGTCCTGGCTGGGAGGGCACCCGACCGGACTGCGGCTGGCGGTGCTCGCGCTGGTCCCGGCCGCCGCCATCGGTGTGATCTGGCGCGCCAGCAACCGCCCGGGGAGGACATTCGACGCATTTCGCGCGCCCGACAGGGCGGTCTCGGACCATCCGCTCGGCGCTGTCGGTCAGTGGGACGCCGAACCGCTGGTGGGTCGGCTGCGCTCCATCCACGTGGCGGCGGCGTTCGCGACGCTGGACCTCACTCTGCTCGCCGCCCGGGCCGCGACCGGCGCCTCCGGCGTGACGGTCGCGCTGGCCGTGGTCACCGGAGCGGTCCTGGCCGCCTGTGTGGCGCTGCTCTGCACGCCCCCGCTCATCGACCGGGGCACCGCCGACCGCCGGCTCGACGGGGTCACCCGCACGCTGCGGACGATCGCCATCATCCTGACCGTCGTCGTCGTGGCCCACGTGCTGACCAGCCGTGCGCCGTGGCGGGCGGGGGGCGGCCTGCCCGCCTACGACGCGACCCTGGCCTGGCTGTTCGTCACCCAGACGACGCTGCTGGCCGCTCTGGGCGTGGTGCTGCTCTGGCGCCGGGACCGGCGACGGGACGTCACCCCGCTGTACGGGCTGGGAGCGCTGGTGATCGCGGCCACCGCGGTCAGCCTCGCGGTGGCGTACTCCGCCGAGCTGGTCTACCGGGTGTCGGACTTCCTGGATCGCGATCTGTCGACCGGCGTGGGCATCGCCACCGGCTCGCCCCGGGCGTACACCTGGGCGATCTACGGCTTCTTCCGCGCGGTGCTGATCACGCTGATCGTCGCGGGCCTGATGATCCTGATCTCCCGCCGCGGCCGGTACCGCGCCGCGGCGGCGATCGTCGCGCGCGACTACCCCGACGCGCCCCCGCACACCGAACCCCGGCTGCGCCAGGTGCGGCAGGCGATAGCCCGGGCCCGGTTCACCGAGAACCTGGTGCCGTTGGCCGTGGTCTACAGCTGCCTCGCCGGCCTCGGCACGGCCACCACCTCCATCGGCCTGCTGGAGCTGTTCCCGAGCGACGTCATCGAGCGGAACGTCGGGGTGCCGGGCGATGTGGTCACCTTCGGCATCGCGTTCGGCAGCTGGCTGATCGCGGCGATCATCCTCAGCCTGATCATCGCCGGGGTCTTCGCCTACCGGAGCGTCCCGTTCCGGCGCCACGTCGGCGTCCTCTGGGACCTCGGCACCTTCTGGCCCCGGGCCGCCCACCCGTTCGCGCCACCCTGCTATTCGGAACGGGCCGTGCCGGAGCTGGCCCGACGGATCACGTACCTGGTCTCGCGGGGCAACGCGGTGCTTCTCACCGGGCACAGCCACGGCTCGGTGCTGCTCGCCGCGACGGTGCTCCAACTGCCGCCGCAGGTCGGCAGCCGGGTCGCGCTGCTCACCCACGGGTCGCCGCTGCGCCGGCTCTACGGGCGGCTCTTCCCCGCCTACATCGACGACGCGGCGCTGCGCGAGATCGGGGACCGGGTCGGCTGGCGGTGGGTGAACCTGTGGCGCGACACCGACCCCATCGGCGGCTGGCTCTTCTCCCCCCACCGGTCGGGGGCGCCGGCGACGGTGGAAGGCCCTCCGGGCGCGGTGGACCGCCGACTGCGAGATCCCACCGATGTGGTGACGCCACCCAGCGACAGCGTCCCGCCACCCATCCAGGGGCACTGCCCGGAGGAACCGGACGAGTCGTTCACCGCCGCGGCGCGTGAGCTGGTGCGGCGCCTCGAAAGACCCTAGGCCGCCTGCGTGCGCCAGTCGTCGAGGCGCGTGCCGGCGACGCGCGCGCCATCGGCGGGGACGAGGGAGCGTTCGCCCAGCGTGGTGCCGAAGTACCGGGCTTCGGGATCGGTCACCACCGAGCGGGAGTCGGAACGGGCCGCGAGCATGTGTCGGCCCAGCTCGTCGAGGCGGAACTGCTCTGGCCCGGCGATCTCGACAGTACCGTTCGTCGGTACGCCGACCGTTACCTCGGCAACGGCGGACGCGACGTCGTCGGCAGCCATCGGCTGGATGAGCGCCGGCGGGAGGCGTACCGTGTCGCCCTCCGTGGCGGCGTCGATGATGCCCTGCACGAACTCGAAGAACTGCGTGGCGTGCACCAGCGAGTACGGCAGCCCGGACGCCGCGATGAGCTTCTCCTGGGCAACCTTGGCCCGCATGTACCCGCTGTCCGGAAGCCGGTCCGAGCCCACGATCGAGAGGGCTACGTAGTGCCCGACCCCGGCTTCCGCCGCGGCGGCGAGGAGGTTCCGGGTGGACGTCTGGAAGAACTCCAACACGGCGGCGTCCTCGAACGAGGGGGAGTTCGACACGTCGACGACGACGTCGGCGCCGTCGAGCACCTCACCCACCCCTTCACCGGTCAACGTGTTCACGCCGGTCTTCGGCGACGCCGGGACGGCCTCATGACCCTGCGCGCCGAGCTTGCTCACGAGCTTGGAGCCGATGAGGCCGCTGCCGCCGATAACGACGATCTTCATGGACCAGCCTTTCCCGCTGTCAGCTGACGGATCACCCCGGGGCGGACGGAGTCACGACGCCATCAGGCTACGTACCCGCGGACACCTCGCGTGGAGACATCACGCCTCATGATTCTGTGCGTCTTCACGGCGGCCCGAAACGCGCCACACACGCCGCCGCCAGGTTGTCGGGCGGGTCGCCACCGATCGGGGTGGGGGTGCGGCGCGGAGCGCGCGGGGCGGGGCGGGGCATGCCCAGCCAACTCGCACCCCACCCCGACCTTCTCGCCGCACCAGCGCCCGTCCCGGTTGTCAAGGCGCGCTTGACGCGCATCGTGCGACCTACTGGAATCCCGCGACGGCCCGCACGTGCCCGATCGGCACGTCGTCCGTCCTTATCGGCAGGCCTGCCGGCCGGGCAGCCCGATGATGAGCGCCGCGCCGACGGTCAGGTGCATGCCGAGCAGGACCAGCCGGCTGCTGGTGCCGATGCCGCTGCCCAGCGGGCCGGCCAGCGTGAGCACCAGCACGACCAGCGCGATGATCCGGAACGTCCGAGCGGGGGCGCGGCCGACGGTACGCTCCAGCAGCGCGAGCAGGCCCCAGGCGGCCAGGCCGGCGATCAACGCGGCCACCACCACAACAGCCGGCCCGATGTGCTGGGTGGCCTCGCCCTGGCGGACGGCGAGGTCGCTCATCACTGGCGCGCAGCCTCACCATCGCCACCGGCCTCGGCGCGGACGAGACGGGCGAGCTGCTGTCCGGCGCGCTGGCCACCGCCGGGGGCGAGGACCCCCTGCTGCGCTGGCAGGCGTTGTGGCAGGTCGCCGACTGGCGGCGGCAACGCAAGGAGTACGCCGAGCAGCGGGCCTACCTCGACGAGCTGACCACGCTCAGTGACCAACTCGGGCTGCCCGAGCTGCGGGCCAGGGCACTGGCCGAGCTGGCCCGCTGCCTGCGGTCCACCGGCGAGGTCCCAGCCGCCGTCGACACCGCGCTGACGGCCCACAAACTTGCCAAGGACAACGCGCTGGCCCCCTATGTCATGGCGAACGTCCTGCTGGCCGTGGTGTCGGCGCTGGCCGAGGCAGACCGACTGCCCGAGGCCGGCCGGCACACCGACGAACTGCTCAGCCTCGTCGAGGGCCGGTCAGACCCGCTGTGGGCCGAGGCACTCTGGACCGCGGCCAACGTCCGACTCCGCCAGGGCGAGCCCGCGGTCGCGGCCGAGCTGCTAGGCGAGGCCGTGCGAGGGTTCGACGGACGCGACAACGCCACCCTGTGGACGCGCCTGCGGATCAGCGCGGCCAGGCTCAACCTCCAGACCACCCCGCCGGACACCGAAGCCGCCCACCGCCGCGTCGAGGAAGTCCAGGCCTGCTTCCCCTTGACCGGCACACCCGCCATCGAACAGGAGCTGCTGTTCCTGCGCGCGCACCTCGCCATGGACACCGGACACCCCGCCGAGGCCCGCGCGCTGCTCGACGAGCTCGACCGCCTCGACCCGCTCCTGCCCTACCAGGACCGCATCCAAGTCGACGTGCTGCGCAACCGGCTCCTCCTACTGGAGGGCGCACGCGACGAAGCGGTGGCCGGCCTGCGCGGCCTCGCCGAACAGGCCCAGGACAACGGCAACATGGCACTTGCCGCTGAAATCTGGCGGCTCCTCGCCGAATCCCTCGCCCAGGACCCACCACGGCCGACCCGCGCGTAGACGATGGTGTGTGCCTCCTGCACGATCAGGAGACGGCATCGCATCGGGAGGGTCGACGTGACCCGGTACCCCACCCGGCGTTCGCCCGGGCCCATGAGCGGGTCAGCATGGCGATGGACCGCGCCAGCACCGCGGAGCACCGGCGGAGTCTCGTCGCCGGCCGATCCGGCCGGGTGGGTACGGCCACCGGCCGGCTGCCCTCGCCACCTCCGCTGCCTCTGGCGGTGATTCATGTCGGACCGAACTGACAACCGGACGATCTGTGGGTCGCCGGGGGCGACGCGATGAACACGAGACCGGCAAGGAGGATGTGAAGCTTTGTCCCATTCGTGCCGATCATCCATCCCTATTGCACCATTTTGGTGGCATAAGCGACGCCAACGTGATGTGGTGGTCAGCGCACTTGTCTGCGCTATTTAGGCCGTTTCGCGCAGGGAGCGACTCGCGAGACGCGTCCTGCGGGTAGTACCCACGGAGGAGTTCTGTGACAGCAAAACCTAATCTTCGTCTACGGCGTGCGGTCTTGCCGACGCTCGCGGCTTCCGCGGCCGCCGCCGTCGCGGCCAGCTTGCTGCTCTTCTCGACCGCAGCCAACGCGCAGGAAGCACCGGTGGGCCTGGGGACGGCGGCGAACTTCTCCGTCCTGGCCGGGGCCGAGCCCACCAACATCGGCGCCAGCTTCCTGGCCCAGAGTCTCGGCCGGTACCCGGGCAACACCCAGTCGGGCTTCGAGACGGCAACCATCGGCGGCGAGGTCCACCTCGGCGACGCGGTCGCCCTACAGGCCCAGAGCGACCTGACCACCGCATTCAACGACGCCGCCGGCCGGACCCCGTTCACAGTCCTTCCGTCAGAACTCGGCGCCGGCAACACACTCAACGCCGGGGTCTACCGGATCGGGGCCGCGGAGCTGACCGGGTCCCTGACGCTCAACGGCCAAGGCAACCCGGCGGCCGTGTTCATCTTCCAGGTCGACTCGTCGCTGACCACGGCGGCGAACAGCAGCATCATCCTGATCAATGGCGCCTCGGCCTGCAACGTGTTCTGGAAGATCGGCAGCTCGGCAACGATCGGCACGGGGACCGCCTTCGTCGGCACCATCATGGCTCAGGCCGCGATCACGATGGCCACGGGCGCGAGGCTCCAGGGCCGCGCGCTGGCGAGAACCGCAGCCGTCACCCTCGACAACAACGTGATCACCGCACCCATTTGCGCTGGGCCGTCCGGCCCACCCGGCCCGTCTGGTCCGCCCGGCCCGTCTGGCCCGCCCGGTAGCCCCGGAGCACCAGGCAGCCCCGGCGCGCCCGGCAGCCCAGGAGCACCAGGCAGCCCTGGAGCGCCAGGAAGCCCAGGCGCACCCGGAGCACCCGGTAGTCCCGGCGCACCCGGAGCACCCGGTAGCCCAGGCGCACCCGGAGCACCCGGTAGCCCAGGCGCACCCGGAGCACCCGGTAGTCCCGGCGCACCCGGAGCGCCCGGTAGCCCAGGAGCACCGGGCAGCCCTGGAGCCCCAGGTAGCCCCGGGTTCCCCACGAGATCGGGCGACAAGGTCCTGCCGGTCACGGGTAGCAGCGTGATCCCAGCCATGACGGGCTTCGGAAGTGTCATGGTCGCCCTGGGCGGGCTCGTGTTCTTCCTCGCCCGGCGTCGAAGCCAGGAGTCCTGATCGGTGGCCCGGCCGGCGACCTGCCGGCCGGGCCCCATCTTTACCGCCCTGACGCGACCACTGACGAGAGCGGGCCGCCGCCCTGCACGCAGCGTCACCCGGACCGTGCCATACGACCGGACGTCTGCGCGCCGGGTGGTAGCCCGCACCCCTCAGATCAGACGCGACGCGGTGCGCTCATCTCGGCAGCGAAACGCCGCCAACCCGATCCCGCAGGCTGCCGGACCGTTGCATGCCAGGCGCAGTCGCTGGCCGCCTGGGGAAAATCGCTTGCTGTGCACGGCGGGCTCCGCGACAGTGGTGTCCATGACGTACTGACGGACAACCCCCTGCTCCACGGCACCGGCGACGCCGCCCCGGTGCCGTGCTGCCGTCCGTCCCTGCGTTTCCCTCGGAAGCGAGCGTCTCTTGTCTGAGCACCACTCCCGTCGGGAGTCTCTGCCCCCGTCCACTCCGGCGACCGTCTCGGTGTTCGCCTCCCCCGCCAGCCGGATCGAGTCCACTGCCCTGGCGCAGTGCCAGCAGGTGGCCGCCGTCGACGCCATCATCCGCGTTGCCGCCATGCCAAACCTGCACGCGGCACAAGGTGCGCCCGTCGGTGCCTCCATGGCGTCGACCGTGCTGTACCCGTTCCTGGCGGGCTCCGACATGGGGGGCGGCACCGTCGTTCTCCCGATCCGGCTCAAGCGCGTCGTACCCGAGTGCCTGGCCGCGCGGTTCTCCGACCTCGACCGTGCGCTGGGCCGAGCGGGACACCAACGACCCGGCCCGGGCCACCGTGCCGGGCGACGTTACGGCCGGCCAATGCCTCGGGACGGTCGGCCGGGGCAACCACTTCGGCAGACGTACGCGCGTCGACATCTTCTGCGACCCCAGTTGCGCGGCCCGTCTCGGGCTCGGCGCCGGTGACCCCGTGCTCATCGTCGAGAACGGGCGTGTCGGCTCCGGCGCGGATGGCCTCGTAGGGTGGTGGCATGGCTGAGCGATCTCTGACCTTGATGGCGGTGCACGCGCACCCCGACGACGAGGCGACGAGCACCGGTGGTGTTCTGGCGCGCTATGCGGCGGAGGGCATCACCACAGTGCTCGTGACGTGCACCGACGGGCGCTGTGGCGACGGCCCCGACGGGGTCAAGCCCGGCGACCCGGGGCACGACCCGGCCGCGGTCGTGGCGATGCGCCAGGCCGAGCTGGAGGCCAGCTGCGCGGCGTTGAAGGTCTCCCACCTGGAGACGCTCGGCTACGGCGATTCCGGGATGATGGGCTGGGCGACCAATGACCTGCCCGGCGCGTTCTGGGCCACGCCGGTCGACGAGGCCGCGGACCGGCTGGCGGAACTGATCCGCCGGTACCGGCCGGACGTGGTCGTCACCTACGACGAGAACGGCTTCTACGGCCACCCGGACCACATCCAGGCCCACCGGATCACCATGGCCGCTGTCGCGAAGACGGACGTTCCCGCGAAGGTGTACTGGACCACTGTGCCTCGTACGGCCTTCGCGGAATTCGGCCGGATCATGCGGGAACTCGGCGTCGACTGGGCCGAGCCGGACGCGTCGTCGGCCGAACCGACGCCGGAGCTCGGCCTGCCCGACGACGAGATCACCACCTGGGTGGACACGCGCAGCTACGGCGAGCAGAAGTTCGACGCGTTGGCCGCGCACGCCAGCCAGACCGAGAACATCTTCTTCCTGCAACTGGGCCGGGAGCGGTTCACCGACCTGATGGGCATGGAGACCTTCGTCCGGGTCCGGGACACCACAGGTGCGCCGCTCCCCGAGGACGACCTCTTCGCCGGACTGCGGTGACCCGTCGCCGCCCGGACGCGGCCCGCAGTGCCGCCGGCGGCCCGACCCGGGTCACGATCACGATCCCGGCCGACCCGCCGTGAACCAAGCGGGCGCTAAACAGTTGACCGGACAACACATAAGGTGATCAACACACTGCTTGTTAGAGTTTGCACATGTCCGACATCGACCCCTGCGAACTGCCAGCCGACCGCCAGCGCGGTTCGAACTTCGGGTGGTCTCTCGGCATGGTGCTGCGACGCTGGCACGAGTACGTCGAAGAGACGCTGAAGGACCTGCCCCACGGCAGCCGCGGCTACCACATCCTGGCCGTGGTCGTGCATGAAGACGTGCCGACCCAGGCGGCCCTGGCGACCCGCCTGGTGATCGACCGCAGTGTCCTCACGTACGTGATCGACGACCTGGAGAACGCCGGCCTGATCGAGCGGCAGTTGGATCCGCGCGACCGCCGTGCCCGCCGGATCGTGGCCACCGAGCGCGGGAGGCTGGCACTGGCCGACGCCGAGAAGCGGGTCGCGCACGCCGAGGACCACGTGCTGGCCGGGCTGCCCGAAGATCAGCGTGCCACCTTCCGGGACTTCGCCGACCGCGCCGCCGAGGCGATCCAGGCCGCCGCGCCCGGCACCGACCCCTGCGCCGCGGTGACCAGCGTCATCGGGACGACCGACCAATCCCCGCGCTGACCCGGACGGACCGGCCTCAGGCGGCACTGTCGGTCTCCTCTCCGCCCTGCCGGGCAGGCGCCGGTGGGATGGGGAAGTTGCGGTTGAAGACGTTGTCCGGGTCGTACGTCGCCTTGACGTCGCGCAGCCGGCTGAGGGTGGGCTCGGGGAAGGCGTCCAGGAGCCGCTCCGGGCTCGTGTCGGACTCGAAGCTCAGGTACATGCCGTCGAGGTGCTCGTACAGGTCGGCCCAGAGCTTGTCGAGTCGGGACCGACGGTCCGGGACGGTGGCGGCGAGCACGGAGAAGTTCTGCTCCCGGTGCGCGTAGGCGGTGGCCTCGCGGGTGACGTCGTTGACCGCTCCCCCGACGGAACGGAACTGCATGACCATCACGTCACCGGAGCCGATCATCGTCGCCATGACCTCTGCGGCCTGCGGTGTGATGTGGTGCAGCAGGCCGCTGTGGCTGTCCGACAGGCCCTGGCCCCGATGCTGGTCGCCGGGCGGGGCGACGAGCGCCGGATACGGCGCGAGCTGCGCCTGCTGGTCGAGGATCGGCCCGATCTCCAGGAACGGGCTCAGAGCGGACTGCGCCGCTTCGATGTCGTCCCCGGCGTACACCAGGGTGACCTGGGCCATCGGTGGGTTGCCGCGGCGTCCGGGGAACAGGCTCAGGAAGCTCGTCAACTCGCGCGGCGCGTCCTCGATGAGCCGGCCCCAACGACCGAGCAGGTCGGCGGTGTCGCTCGCGTCGACCACGAGCCGGGCGAAGACGACCTTGTCGACCTCGTACGCCTCCAGCTCGAGGGCGGTGACGACGCCGAAGTTGCCGCCGGCGCCGCGGATCGCCCAGAACAGGTCGGGGTGGTGGTGTTCGTCCACCCGCAGCAGGCTGCCGTCGGCGGTGACGATCTCGGCGGCGACGATGTGGTCGATGGTCAGGCCATACTTGCGCACCAGGTATCCGACGCCGGCGGTGGTGGCGAGGCCACCGACGCCCACGTCGCCGTAGTCCCCCGAGCTCATCGCCAGCCCGTACGGGGCGAGCGCCTGGGCGACGTGCCCCCAGCGGGCTCCCGGCTCGAGGCGGATCCGGTGGGTCGCCCGGTCGAGCACCTCGACCTTGTCCATCCTGGACATGTCGATGACGATTCCGCCGTCGTTCGTCGACCGGCCGCTGATGCCGTGCCCACCGCTGCGTACGGCGAGCGGAAGCTGCTGCGTCCGCGCGTAGGCCACGGCGTCGACCACCTCGGCGGCGTCCCGGGGGCGGATCACCAGGGCGGGTGAGCCCTTCCAGCTGTGGCTGTGGCGCACCTGCTCGTACTCGGGGTCGCCGGGCTCGACGGACCCCGTGGCCAGCGACGCGGGCAGGGCGTCATAGTCGACGCCGGGCTGGCGCCTGGCCAGGGCCACTGTCGACCGGACCCGGCCGGTTGTGGTCCCGTTTCCCGCGCGTTCCTTGGCCACGGCCTCCCGCAGCGCGGGGGCGATCTCCTGCCCGAACGCCTGGATGAGGCGTGGATCGTCGCGACCGATGAGGAAGGTGCTGAACCCCTCGTCGAGGACCAGCGGGAGGAGCTGGTCGACCCACTGCTCGGCCGGCCCCTGGAGGAAGCCGCGGCTACGCGTCGACACGTCGACCGTGAACACGTTGAGCAGCCGGCGGATCTGTCGCGGGTCGCGTCCGGCCGCCACCGCCGCCTCGTCGATGAGTCGGTTGGCGGTGGCCCGGTCCGGTGACCGGAGGTACTCCTGCGTCGGCAACCAACCGTCGGCCTTCTGGCCGGTCAGTGCCAGCATCCGAGGCTGGTAGGCGCCGAGCCAGATGTTGATGTCGTGCTCCGGTGCCGGGCCGCGCCGCATGCCCGGGATCGGGTAGTACTTTCCCTCGCGCTGGAACGGTCCGGCGGTGCCGTCGTCCCAGACGCCACGCAGCACGTCGATCGCCTCGCGCAACGCCTCGACGCCCTGCCCGGCGGTCAGCCGACGCGCGCCCATCCCCTCGACCCCGTCCCAGAAGGCGCCGGCGCCGAGGCCGAGCTCGAATCGGCCGTGCGACAGCCGGTCCAGGCTCGCCGCGGCCCGGGCCAGGACGGCCGGCGGGCGCAGCGGCAGGCTCAGGACGTTCCCCGAGATCCGTAGCTGCTCGGTACGGGCGGCCACCCAGCTCAGCAGGGTCCAGGTGTCGAGGTAGTCGGCGTTGTAGGGATGGTCCTGGAAGGTGGCGAGGTCCAGCCCCGCCGCCTCGGTCAGCTCCGCCAACGCCACGACCCGGTCCGGGTCGTGCGCGGTCGGCGTGAGGAACGTCCCGAACAGGAGGTCATGTCCGTAATCGGGCATTGCCGTACCACCAATCTGCTTCTCATTGGTCGACAGGTTCTGTTGATCCACAACTTATTTGCCGGACCGCACATTCCGTTCGGCAGCGAGGTGTGTTGGTCACAACATGAGTTGTCGAACAAACGATGGTGAGCGCCGGCCCCGGGTCATCCACGCGTCGGACGCGTTCCGCCCGAGGTCAGCGGCGGTTGCTCTACGCTCACCACCGGACTTTCCAACCGACGAAAGATCGACTCATGGCCACCACGGACACTCCTGCCGCCATCCGCGCCTTCATCGACGCGACCAACACCGGCGACTCGGAGGCCTTCGCCGCCGCCTTCACCGACGACGCCTACCTCAATGACTGGGGCCGCGAGTATCGCGGCCGTGACGGCGTACGCGACTGGGACCGCACCGACAACATCGGCAAGCAGTCGCACTTCGAGATCGTCGCGGTCGAGTCCGGCTCCGATCCCGACAGCTACGTCGTCACCCTCACGGTGACCGGCAACGGCTACAACGGCACCGGCCCGATGACCTTCCACCTGCGCGACAACCTCATCGCGAGCCTGCGGATCAGCTGACGGCCGGCGCCACGCCAGGACACCCGGAACCGCGCCGGCCCGTCACCGCGGTGCAAGTGCGTCCACGATTGACAGCACATCGACGCGCCGCTATTTGACTGGTGTTCGCCGTCTACGGGGAGCAGTTCCGCATCGGCTAGACGCCCTTGCCTTGACGCCGGCGACAAGGTTTAGCGTGGTCGCGACGGGCTGACGGAGGGGGTCGGATGCTGATCGGGGAGCTGGCTGAGCGGGCCGGCACGAGCACACGCGCCCTGCGCTACTACGAGGCACACGGGCTGGTCCTGGCCCAGCGGTCGGCCAACGGCTACCGCGTCTACGAAGAGGCGGAGCTTCGGGTCGTACGGGAGATCCGCGCACTGCTCGACGTCGGCTTCGGCCTCGACGACGTCCGCCCGTTCGTCGCCTGTCTGCGGGCCGGCAACGCGTCCGGCGACGTCTGCCCGGATTCGGTGACGGTGCTGCGACGCAAGCTCGCCGAGGTCGACGCCTACCTCGACCGGCTCGGCGCCGTCCGCCAGCAGCTCCACGCCCAGCTCACCCACGCCATCGCGCACCGGGAGGAAACATGCCCCAGGAAACGGCAGTCGGCTCACTAGTCACCGTCACCGACGACACGTTCGCCGAGCTGGTGCTGGCCAGCGACCGGCCGATGGTGGTCGACTTCTGGGCGGACTGGTGCCCGCCCTGCAAGGCGATCGAAAAGAGCCTGGCCGAGCTGGCCGGGGAGTTCGGCGAGCGGATGGTCGTGGCCAAGCTCAACTCCGACGAGAACCCGGAGGCCACCCGGCGTTACGCCGTCATGTCGCTGCCGACGCTGCTGGTCTTCCGGCGGGGCGAGGTCGTCGGCTCGACAGTGGGGTCCAGGCCGAAGACTTACCTGCGGCAGATCCTGACCACCCAGGCCGGCCTGTAGCTCGGTCAGCGGCGGCTGAGCTCCGCCTCAAGTCGCTGGATGAGCGTCTTGCGGCCCTTGCCGTCGCGCTCCCGTCGCAGGGCGGCTCTGAGCTGACGCGTGTCGAGCCCACGGACCAGCTTGGCCGCCTCGGCGACCGACATCTCCGACATCCGTCCGGCCGTCGTGGCGTCCCGGCGGGCTCGACTGGCCGGCCCGGTGTTGGCCACGAACTGCCTGCCGGTTCGCGACGCCTTCCGCTTCTTGGTGTCGGTGGCGCGCTTTTCCTCCTCCGACAGCTCCTCCCAGGCCTTCTTCGGCAGGTAGCGACTGGTTGTGTCACCGTGCCGGGCCCGGGTGTCGCCCTCCCTGGTCTGCCACTCCTCCGCGCCCCACCGCTGCAGGGACTTCTGCCGCTCGTCCTTGGGGCCCAGGAATCCCCCGCCGCGCCTCTTGTACTCCTGAGTGACCAGTTGTGACTTCCGCGCCGACCACTGCCCCGGTCTGCCGCCCTTGTCGGAAGCCTTGATCTCTTCCTTGATCTGCTCTCTGAGCTCGGGCTTCGTGTACCGCGCCATGGATCGCAGCTACCCGGGGCCGCACCGCATATGCCTCCCGCGCGGCGGCTTGACCTCAACCTCACACGAGGTTCTAGCCTGCTTCCCGGAGGTACGGCATGAGCATGGAAGTTACCGCGTGGACGTCGCTGCACCACGCGATGAACGCGCAGGACGAACGACCGCTGTCCCGGGCGACCCTGACGCGCATCGCGCGGTTCGCACGGCCACATCGTGCGCTGATCATCAGGTTCCTGCTGTTGAGCGTGGTGACAGCTGCCCTCACGGTGGCGGCGCCGGTGCTCGCCGGTCGGGTCGTGGACGCGATCGTCGACGGCGCCGACAGCGGCGTCGTGATCCGGTTGGCGGTGCTGATCGCCGTGATCGCCCTGGCCGAAGCCGGCCTGGGTCTGGTGACGCGGTTCCTGTCCGCCAGCATCGGTGAGGGCCTGATCGTCCAGCTGCGGACGGCCGTCTTCGACCACGTCCAGCGCATGCCTGTGGCGTTCTTCACCCGGACCCGTACGGGTGCGCTGGTCAGCCGTTTGAACAACGATGTGATCGGCGCGCAGCGGGCATTCAGCGGCACCCTGTCGAGCGTGGTCGGCAACGCCGTCACACTGGCCCTGACGCTGGCGGTCATGCTCAGCTTCTCGTGGCAGATCACCCTGCTGGCGCTCGTACTGCTGCCGATCTTCGTCCTCCCGGCCCGGCAGATGGGTTCGCGGCTCGCCCGGTTGCAGCGCGAAGCGGCCGAACACAACGCGGCAATGAGCACCCGGATGACCGAGCGTTTCTCGGCACCCGGAGCGACACTGGTCAAGCTGTACGGACGTCCGGCCGAGGAGTCGGCCGAGTTCGCGGCGCGGGCGCGCCGGGTGCGCGACATCGGCGTCCGCACCGCCATGCTCCAGTGGGTCTTCATCACCGCGCTCACCGTTGTCGGCTCGCTGGCGCTGGCCCTGGTCTACGGGTTGGGCGGTTTCTACGCCCTGCGGGGCAGCCTCGACGCCGGCACAGTGGTCGCGCTCGCGCTGCTGCTGTCGCGCCTCTACGCGCCCTTGACGTCGCTGGCCAGTGCCCGGGTGGAGGTGATGAGCGCGCTGGTGAGCTTCGAGCGGGTGTTCGAGATCCTCGACCTCAAGCCGCTGATCCTCGACAGGTCCGATGCGCGGCCGCTCCCGGACGGACCGGTGGCCGTGGAATTTGACGCGGTACGGTTCGGCTACCCGTCGGCCGACAAGGTGTCGCTCGCGTCCCTTGAGGATGTGACGAAGCTCGATACGCGCGGCGGCGAGGAGGTGCTGCACGGCGTGTCGTTCCGCGCCGAAGCGGGGCAGATGGTCGCCCTTGTCGGCTCCTCCGGGGCGGGCAAGTCGACGATCGCCCAACTCCTGCCGCGCCTGTACGACGTCGAGGGCGGCACGGTGAAGCTCGCCGACGTCGACGTACGCGACCTGTCGGCCGAGTCGATCCGAGCGGCGCTCGGCGTGGTGACCCAGGACGGGCACCTGTTCCACGAGAGCATCCGCGCCAACCTGGTGTTCGCCCGGCCGGACGCGACCGAGGAGGAGATGTGGGAGGTGCTGCGACGGGCCCGGCTCGACACCCTGATCCGCTCACTTCCGGACGGGCTCGACACCGTCGTCGGTGAGCGGGGGTACCGCCTGTCGGGCGGGGAACGGCAACGCCTCACCATCGCGCGGCTACTGCTGGCCCGTCCCCGTGTGGTCATCCTGGACGAGGCCACGGCGCATCTGGACTCCACGTCGGAAGCCGCCGTACAGGACGCCCTCGCCGAGGCCCTGACCGGCCGGACCAGTGTGGTCATCGCGCACCGGCTGTCCACCATCCGCGCGGCCGACCAGATCCTCGTCGTCGAGGACGGACGCATCGTGGAACGCGGGCGGCACAGCGAGCTACTCGCGGCCGGTGGCCGGTACCAGGATCTGTACCGCACCCAGTTCGACCAGGACGAGCCGACGGCCCAGGACGAGCGCGTCGCGGCCGTCTGAGGGATGTCTTCGTACCGCCGCCCGCCACGGTGAGCCCGTGGCGGGCGGCGGCAACCCGGCCTCAGTCGTCGTCGTTCCGGTCGTCGTCATCGTCGTCGTCACGGTCGTCACGGTCGTCACGGTCGTCGCCGTCGTCGTCGACGGGCTCCTGCTCGGCCTTGACCACCGTGCCGTTGTCCCGGTCGACGTCCACCTCGTGCTCGGTGTCGCCCGCGACGATCTCGACGCTCCAGACCGGCCGGCCGTGCTCCTGCTCGGCCTCCACCTCGGTGATCTGGCCGCCACCGGCCCTGGCGAGCGCGATCTCGCCGGCCCGCTGCTGGTCGACGGCCCCGCCGGGGCCGCCGCTCGACGGGCTGCCGCTCGACGGCGCACCGCTGGAGGGCGCACCGCTCGACGGCGTACCGCTGGTTCCCGGCGCCGGGTTGGTACCCCTGGTCGCGCTGTCGTCCGGTGCGTCGGTGGCCGTCGGGTCGACGGTGGCGGCGGTGAGTGCGGTGCCGCTGGCCCGCGAGTCGCCGGCGGCGCTGACGCCGACCGCGACCCCGGCCACGGCCAGCACCGCCGCTCCGCCGACCGATGCCAGGAGCAGAGAGCTGCGCTTCATCGTGATGTCCACCTTTCCTCGGTTGTCGACTTCGAGGATCGGATGGATCGGGATAGCGCCGCGCTGTCCGGACGCTAAGGCCGGGTTAAGCCGTTCCCGGCGGGCCTGGGCCCACCGTCCGCCGCGAGCCGCTCGGGCGTCGGCGGTCCGAGCCGGAGCAGCACCTGCGCCCCGCCTCCCGGACCGGTGCGCAGCTCCAGCCGGCCGCCGCCGGCCTGCGCGGCACGCCGGGCGATGTCCAGGCCGAGGCCGGTCGACCCGGCCGGACTGGCACCCCGGCGGACCGCCCCGGCCGGCATCCCCGGACCCTCGTCGGTGATGGTGAGCTGCACCTGGCCCTCTTCCCGGGCGAGCCGGACGGCGAAGGGCGTGCCGTCGGGGGTGTGCGCGAAGACGTTGCCCAGCAGGGCGTCCACGGCCGCCGTCAGGTCGTCGGCGGGCACACCCACGGGAAGCGGGCCGGGCGCCAGGTCCAGGGTGACGGTCCGGCCGGTGTCCTCGGCCAGCACCGACCAGAACGCGACCCGGTCGCCGACGATCGACGCGGCGTCCGAGGTGGCCGTTCCCGTTGCCGGTGACCGGCGCCAGCGCGCCTGCCGGATCAGCCCGGTGACCGCCCGTTCCAGCCCGTCGGCGGCGGCGGTGATCCGTGCCGCGTCGTCCGGGTCGCGCAGCGACTCCGCCTCCAGCCGTAGCGCCGTCAACGGCGTACGCAGCCGGTGCGACAGGTCGGCGACCTGCTCCCGCTCCTGGCGCAGGAGCACCTGGATCCGGCCGGCCAGGTGGTTGAGCGCGCCGGCCACCTCACGCAGCTCGGCCGGGCCGGCCGGCACGACCCGGGCGTCCAGCTCGGCGTTCGCCAGCCGGTTGGACACCGCGGAGAGGTCGCTGATCGGTCGGACCAGGGAGCGCGCCAGCCGGTCGGCGACCACCAGCCCGATCACCACCAGGACCACTCCGAGCAGGGCCAGCACCAGCCAGGCCCGGGTCACCCCGGCGGTCAACTCATGCGGGGGCACCAGGACCCGGATCACTCCGGTGCCGTCCGCCCGGCCCTGCACCGCGATGACCACCTCCCGGCCGTCCGCCGACTCCCCCGTGAGGCTCTGCCCGCGCGCGGCCAGGGCCACCGCGGGCGTACGGGGCACCGGGGCGCCGAGCACAGTGCCGTCCGGCAGGAAGACGCTCACCGGTCGACCGGACTCCGCGGCGAGCTGCTCGACGGTCAGCCGGATGGTCGTCGCGTCGGCGGTGCCGACCACCGGCACCAGGCTCTGCGCGTCGGCGGTGGCCCGAACGGTGGCCCGGTCCTCGGCGACGGCGCGGACCAGCAGCGCCAACGGCACCAGGAACGCGATCAGGGTGAGGACGCTGACCGCGGCGACCAGCAGCGCGAGCCGGGCCCTCACGGCTGCGCCGCCGGGGCTTCGAGACGCACCCCGACACCACGCACGGTGTGCAGGTAGCGAGGCTGCTGAGCGCTCTCCCCCAACTTGCGGCGCAACCAGGACAGGTGCACGTCGACGGTCTTGTCGGCACCGCCGTACGGGATCTGCCAGACCTCGGTGAGCAGCTCGCGCTTGGTGACCACCTGACCCGGCCGGCCGGCGAGATGATGCAGCAGATCGAACTCGCGGGGCGTCAGCTCGACAGTCGCGCCGTCCAGGGTGACCTGTCGGGCCCGGGGGTCGATCCGCAGCCCGCCGACGACGAGCGACGGGTCCTGCGCGTCCGCGCCGGAAGGCCCCCGGCGCAGCACGGCCCGGGCGCGGGCGTCGAGCTGCGCCGCGGTGAACGGCTTGACCACGTAGTCGTCGGCCCCCGCGTCGAGGACCCGAACGATCTCGGCCTCGTCGTCGCGGGCGGTGGCCACGATGACCGGCACCGTGCTGACCGCGCGCAGCATCCGCAGCAGCTCGCGTCCGTCCAGGTCGGGCAGGCCCAGGTCGAGCACGACGAGGTCGGGCCGGTCCTCCAGCGCGTCGCGGAGCCCGGCCATCGCGGTCGAGGCGGCGGCCACCGCGTGGCCGCGTTCCCGCAGCGCCCGGATCAGCGGCGTCCGGATCGTCAGGTCGTCCTCGATGAGCAGCAGGCGGGCCACAGCTCGCAGGCTAACCGCTGCGGCTGGCAGCGAGGCGCACGTTAACCGTGCCTTAGCCTCCGGATATGCCGACGACAACACTGGATCGGGGATAGTCGGGGGATGGGCCGTCGTTCGATCCTCGTCGCCACCGGGTGGGTGGCCACCGCCGTCGTGGCCACCCTGATCGGGTTGGGCGCGATCCGGCTGGTGGGCGAGAGCATCACCGGCACCCCGGGCGGCGTGCGCAGCGAGGCGGAGATCGAACGCGCGCTCGCCTCGCCGGAGCCGGTGCCCGCCGGCACGACGGGCAGCGCGCCGTCCGCCGGCCCCGCCGCGCCGACCGCCAGCTCCGGGGTCCGCCGGGGATTCGCCACCGGCGGCGGCACGGCCGTGGCCGAGTGCGGTGCCGGCGGCGTACGCCTCGTCTCCTGGGCGCCCGCGCAGGGCTACCGGGTCCGTGACGTGGACCGGGGCCCGGACGACGACGTCGAGGTCAAGTTCGAGGGGCCGGCCGGCGAGTACGAGCTGAAGGTGCGCTGTATCGGCTCAGAACCGGTGGCGGTCGCCGACGACTAGCTAGCCCGCTGGCCGCTCGCGATCGGCGGCCCTGCCAATGGCGATCATGCGTAGCGTCTCCTCCCGGCGACGGACGAGCAGGACCCCGGCCAGGAACGTCACCGGTGGGACGAGAACCAGCATCGCCCACTGCACGGGCACCAGGGGGATGGTGTGTCCCATGTGCATAGTGGAGGTGGCCCAGCCGGCGAGGGCACTGTCGATCACCAGGGCGAGCGTGGCCACCGGCAGGAGCATGACGACGATCCGCCGGCGCACCTCGGGGTCGAGCGTGCCCAGCGCGACCAGCATGGCCAGCGCGACGGCCGCCAGACCGGCGATGTAGAGCCAGAGGACCAGCTCACTGCTTGCCTCAAGGTCGTAGAAGACCTGATAGCTGACCCCGCCGTCAGGGTCGAACCCGGGCCTGTTCGCCCGGTTGACCTCCAGCAGCGCGACCGCGGCGGCCGGCGCGAGCAGCAGCGCCACCAACCGGCGTACGCCCAGCAGCGCGAGCAGCCGGCGCCGCGGTGTCGGCACGGTCAGTGCGGCGGCGGCCACCACGGCGAGCGCGAACTGCGGCAGGGTGTCCACCACGTACGTCGGGTCGTCGCTGGCCTGCGGGGCGACCAGCACACCCCAACCGAGCACGCCGGCCCAGGCCAGACCGGCGGCCGCCCAGCGCCACCCGGCCAGAGCGGCCGCACAGACGATCGCCCAGCCGGCCACCCGCAGCCAGTCGACGATGTCGGTGCCGCCCGGGCCGAACCCCGGCGGCAGACCCGGGTTCCGGATGAGCTGGTCGAGCAGGGACTTGACGGAGAAGGCGAGCAGGACGAGCCCGACCAGCAGGCCGGTCACCGCCGCCGCGTCCGCCCAGGTCGACTCGGTGAACCCCCGTGCGCCCACCCGCAGTCGGGCCCGCAGCCCGGCACCGACCAGATTCAGCACGTCACCGGCGGCGGGTCGCCGCTGGCCCGGCCGAGCGCCGGCGACGAGCACGGCCAGCATCTCCTCCTCGTACGCCCGGCGGTGCTCCCACGGATAGACGGCCAGCAGCCGCCGGTAGCGGCGCTCCAGGTCGTCGCCGCTCACGCCGCACCCCCGTCGGTCAGCAGGCCGCCGCGGCGCAGCCGTACGCGAGCGGCGTCCGCGTTATGTCGCAGGCGGGCCGCCTCGTCGGCGAGTCGGCGCGCGCCCAGGGCGGTGAGTCGGTAGTAGCGGCGCAGTCGCGACTGCACCACCTCCTCGCGCTCGACCTCGATGAGGCCGTCGGCGCGGAGCCGGTCGAGAACGGCGTAGAGAGTGCCGGCACGCAGGCGCACCCGGCCGTCGGAGATGCGCAGCACGTCCTCGATGACGGCGTAGCCGTGCCTGGGTGACCCGGCCAGCGCGGTGAGCACCAGGAAGGTCGGCTCCCGAAGTGGACTCTCGGTCATGCTGAGGAGCATATACACGTTAACGGTATATGCAATGCCTGTTGGACGCCGGTCGTGGCCGGCACGGAGAGGTGCGTGCCGGCCACGTCATCGGTGGTGGTTCAGCTCGCGTACGCCTCCAACTCCCAGAGCGAGTGGCCCCACGGGGTGCCCCGGGCGGTGCCGTAGATCCGCAGGTAGCGACCGTTGGCGCCGAGCCCGGTGTGCTCGTCCACGCCACCGTCGGCGCCGGTCACCGTCTTCACGTTGGCCCAGGTGGTGCCGTCGTTCGAGGTCTGGATGCCGTACGCGCTGCTGTACGCCGCCTCCCAGCTCAGCTTCACCCGGCCGATCGCGGTCGGACTGCCGAGGTCGACCCGGATCCACTGCGGGTCGGCGAACGCGCTCGACCAGCGGGTGGTGAGGCTGCCGTCCACCGCCTGGGCGCCGGACACGTCGGCCCCCTCGTTGCTGGACGTCAGAGTCGGCTTGTTCAACAGCAGGTTGGCGCCGGGGCCGGTCGGGCCGCCGGTGCCGCCGTACACCTCGAACTCGAACAGCGAGTAGCCCCAGGCGGTGCCCCGGGCGGTGCCGGTGAGCCGGACGTACCGGCCGGAGCCGGTGATCCCGGTCAGGTCGTCCACGCCACCGTCGCCGCCGGTCACCGTCCGGACCGTGGTGAAGTTGACCCCGTCCGGCGAGGTCTGGATCTGGTATCCGCTGCCGTACGCCGCCTCCCAGGTCAGCTTGACCCGGTTGATGCCGTAGCTCGCGCCCAGGTCGACGTCGATCCACTGCGGGTCGCTGAAGGAGCTGCCCCAACGGGTGCCGAGCGCGCCGTCGAACGCGTTGGCCGCGACGAAGGCACCCTCGAAACTGGAGGCCCGCGCCGGCTTGCCCCGGGCCAGGTTGGCGCCCGGCTCCGGGTCGGGGTCCGGATCGGGCCCGGGACCGCCGGGGCTGGTGGAGAGGGTGAACTCGTCGATGTCGTACATCCCGCCGCCGCCCTTGAACACCAGGAACAGGGTGCGCGTACCGGTCGGAGCGGTGACCCCGCCGGTGAACGAGGCGAACGTGCCGTGCCCGCCGGTGGGTGTCACGGTGGTCGAGCCGACCAGCGGCCCGGTGGGCGAGTCGACCCGCAGCTCCAGCGTGCCGCCGGCACCGGCCGGGGCTCCCGCCCGGACGCTGAACGACTGGACACCTGTCAGGTTGTACGGGCGGAACGAGATCCAGTCGTTGTTGTCGATGTATCCGACCGCGGCGCCGCCGTTGGCCGCACCCGGCGTGACGACCTGGACGCCGGACGAGTCACCGAAGTGCTCGGCCTGCCGTACCCGTGGCTGCAGGACCGCCTGGGTGTGCGTGGTCAGCGGCGGCTGGCCGCCCCCGCCCAGGTCGGTGTACTCGGCGTCGATGATGCCGAAGATGTTCGCCGCCGTGTCGTGTTCGCCGTCGGCCGAGGTCTGGATGACCCCGGTGCAGCCCTGCACACTGCTGAGCTGGTGGCCGTGCGAGTCGTGCCCGAGGACGTAGTTCACCTTCACCCGGGCGCAGTCGATCGCGCCGTCCTGCGCGTCGGTGACGGTGACGGTGAACGGCACGGCGTCCCCGAAGGCGAACGTCCGCCCGTTCAACGGGGTGTTCACGGTGACCACCGGCGCGCTGTTGCCGACCGTGATGACCACGCTGGCGGTGGCCGTCTTGCCGGTGGTGTCCCGGACCGTCAACGTCGGGCTGCGGGTCCCGTTGGTGGTGTACGTGAAGCTCGGGTTCGCCGCAGTCGAGTCGGTGGTGCCGTTGTTGTCGAAGTCCCAGGCGTAGGTGAACGGGTCACCGTCCGGGTCGAGGGTGCCGGCCGAGGAGAAGGCCACGGTCAACGGCGCCGTACCGCTGGTCGGGGTGGCCGAGACCACCGGACGTGGCGCCCTGCCCGTGCGGGCGTACTCGATGCGGTAGAGCGCCGAGTTGGCGTCGCCGTTGAACCAGCCGGTGCCGTAGTCGAGCACGTAGAGCGCGCCGTCCGGCCCGAACTCCATGTCCATGACCTGGGTACCGGTCCACGGGAAGGGGTTGATCTTCAACGGTTGGCCGGCCGGGTCGAGCTTGATGTTCTTGATCCAGCGACGGCCGAACTCACCGGCGAAGTAGGTTCCGTCGTAGTACGCCGGGAACGCCACGTCGGAGGGGTTGTTCGGGTTGTACCGGTACACCGGGCCGCCCATCGGGGACAGGCCGCCGCCGGTGAACTCCGGCGGGGAGCCGGAACCGCCGTACGGCAGCCACGCCGGGGTGGCCGGCGGCAGCTGGGTGATGCCTGTGTTGTTGGGCGAGTTGTTCACCGGGCCGCCCGCGCAGTCGAACTTCGGACCGGACGGGCCGGACGGGAAGGTGTAGTCGTTGTAGGCGTCGTTCCGGGCCGTGCAGTACGGCCAGCCGTAGAAACCGGGCCGGTCGATCCGGGCGAACTCCACGTTGCCCGCCGGTCCGCGGTTCGGGTCGGCGGTGCCCGCGTCCGGACCGTAGTCACCGAGGTAGACGATGCCGGTGGCCTTGTCCACGCTCATCCGGAACGGGTTGCGGAAGCCCATCGCGTAGATCTCCGGCCGGGTCCGCGCGGTGCCCGGGGCGAACATGTTGCCGGCTGGGATGGTGTACCCGCCCGCCGCGCTGGGCTTGATCCGGAGGACCTTGCCGCGCAGGTCGTTGCTGTTGGCCGAGGTGCGCTGCGCGTCGAAGGCCGGGTTGCGGCCGGCCCGCTCGTCGATCGGGGTGAAGCCGGCCGAGTCGAACGGGTTGGTGTCGTCGCCTGTGGACAGGTAGAGGTTGCCGGCCGCGTCGAAGTCCATGTCGCCGCCGACGTGGCAGCACATGCCCCGGCTGGTCGGCACGTTCAGGATCAGCGTCTCGCTGGCCAGGTTGAGCGTGTTGTCCGCGTTCACCGTGAACCGCGACAACCGGTTGACGCCGTCCCAGACGGCGAAGTCGGCCGGGGTGCCGGTGGCCGGTGCGCCACCGCCGGGGGTGCTCAGTGGCGGCGCGTAGTACGCGTACACCCAGCGGTTGCTGGCGAAGTTCGGGTCGGCCTTGATGCCCTGCAGACCCTCCTCGTCCCCGGTGTAGACCGGCAGCGTGGCGGCGACCTTGGTGTTGCCGGCCGCGTCGGTGTGCCGGATCACGCCGTTGCGCGAGGTGTGCAGCACACCCCGGTCGGGCAGGACGGTGAGGCTCATCGGCTCGCCGGTCTCGGCCGCGCCCTTGGCCAGCTCCACCTGTTGGAAGCTGCTGGTCACGGTGGCGCCGCAGTCAGCGCCGACCGCCCCGGACGCCGTCATGATGCCGCCGAGCAGGTGCTGACGGAAGGCCGCGTCGGTGTACGACGCGTCGGTGTGGCCGAGGCCGGTGTACCAGGACCGGCCGCCGGAGTAGTTCTGGCACCAGGAGATCGGGTGGTCGTACCCCATGCTCCCGCCGCTGTAGGTGCTCTCGTCGAGGGTGGCCAGCACGTGCACGTTGCCGCGCGGGTTGACGCGGTAGTTGTACAGCTCGTCGAACCGGCTCCACCGCTGCGGCAGCGTCGCGGTGGACGGGTGCACCTGGTCGGCGACCTTGACGGTGGCGGTCTGCTCGGCCGGGTGCGAGGCGAAGTACGCCCCGACCAGCCCGCCGTACCAGGGCCACTCGTACTCGGTGTCGGAGGCGGCGTGCACACCCACGTATCCGCCACCGCCCTGGATGTAGCGCTCGAACGCGGCCTGCTGGGCGGCGTTGAGCACGTCACCGGTGGTGGACAGCCAGATCACCGCGGCGAACCGGTCCAGGTTGGCGTCGGTGAACTGCGCCGCGTCCTCGGTCGTCTCCACGGTGAACCCGTTGGCGGCGCCGAGCTGCTGGATGGCGGTGATGCCCGGCGTGATGGAGCCGTGCCGGAATCCGGCGGTCTTGGAGAACACCAGCACGGTGAACGGTGCGGCGCTGGCCACGGGGGGCGCGGCCACTATGCCGCCCACGACGAGGATCGCGCTCAGCACGGCGCCGAGCCACGATCTGAGGGATCTGCGCACGGTAGGTCCTTTCCCGGTGCGGGGGACGGCGTGCGCCGATCACGCCTGGTGGTGGGCAGGGTGGTGCCGAGCCTGGTTGCGGTCGCCCGACGGGCCGTTCGCCGCCACGAGCGCGACACATGCGAATGTATCGTTTCCGCTGGATCACGGGCGCGTCAAGCACTCTCCCACCATTCGTGAGAGCGTTATCCGTGCAGGTCAACCGCGACTTCAGCAGGCAAGATCAGATTACGGTTTTTCATCCGGGCGTTCGCCCGGACCCGCATCCTCGGGCTGGCGGTAGCCTGGGCAGATGCGGTTTCTGCGCTTCGCGAGGGGATTCGGTGGCTGACGCGGACGATGTTCGCCGTCTCGCGCTGGCCCTGCCGCAGGCGGTCGAGATCGACAGTGAGGGCTTCGACTTCCGCGTGGGTGGCAAGGGTTTCGTCTGGTCGTACCCGGAGCGTAGTCCGGGCAAGCCACGCCAGATCCGCACCGATGTCGCAGTGGTGTTCGTCGGCGATGAGGCCGAGAAGCAGGCTCTGCTGCTCGGGGAGCCCGATCTCTTCTTCACCACGCCCGGCTACGACGGCCTGCCACTGGTGATGCTGCGCCTGGCGGAGGTGAGCGTCGACCGCCTGAGCGAGCTCGTGACCGACGCGTGGCGGATGCGTGCGCCGCAGGCGCTCCTCGACGACCTCGGCGAAGGAAGCCTTCGCCTGGGCTGATCCCGTCTGCCCCCGGCGAGGGCGGCGGCCTCAGTCGCCAGGGTTGCCCCGGTCCTCGAACTCGTACGTCGTGGTGAGGGCCTCCGGCAGGTCGGGGACCAGGGCGTTGGTGCCGTCGACGACCTGTACGTAACGCTTGCCCTGGAAGATCGAGTAACTGCCGTCGGCGACCTGCTCGATAGTGAAGAGCTGCGTCTGCGCTGTCGCGTCACACACCCGGCCGCGGATGCTTCCCGGCGCGGCGTCGTGCACCACGGTCATGCAGACCTGGCTGGCGTCGCGCGACGCGGCCAGCGTGATCCGGAACCTGTCCCCCTCGGGGCGCAGGACCCACAGCGCACGTTCGTCGACGCCCTGCTCGGTGGTGGCCCGCACCCGGTCGTCGTCACGGCCGATCGCCAATGGTGCCCGACCGAGGCCGGGCACCACGATCAGGACCTGCCGCCGGCCGCCGAGGATCTCCCGCGGTCCCGCTGAGGCGGTCACGGACGGGACGACCGAGGGAGCGACGGTACCGGCAGGGCCAACACCCCGGTCCGGCGTCTGGTGCCATGCCGGCAGGAGGGCTGCGCCAGCGGTCACGACCAGCAGGACCAGTCCCGCCCCGTAGACGGCCCTCCGGCGCCGCCGGCGCTGCTCGCCACGGCGGCGCAGCGTCCCCGCCGCGGGCAGCGCCGTGACTCGCCGGACCGCGTCCGCGATCGTCGTCAGGTCGTGGTGCGGATCAGTCATGGGAGGTTCCCTCCTGCCGCGCCTCGTCCAGCATCCCGGCCATGGCCCTGCGGCCGCGGGCGAGGTACGTCTTGACGGTCCCGATGGGCGCCTGCATCTCGGCCGCCACCTCGGCGACGCTGAGATCGTTCAGGTGGTGCAGCACGACGGCCCGACGCTGGTTGGCGTTCAGCCGTTGCAGCGCCTGCAGCAGGGCGACGTGGTCCTCGCTGAGTCCGGGCACGCTCTGGTCGACGGCGGCCCGGCGGTGTGCGCGCAACCGGTTGAACGTCTTGCGCCAACTGCTCACCGCGGCTCGAGAGGCGACCCGGCGGACCCACGCCTCCGGGCTGTCCGCCTCGCGCACGGTCGGCCAGCGCTGCCAGGCCCGGGTGAAGGCCTCGGCGACGGCGTCCTCCGCCTCACTGCGGTTGCCGGTGAGGGCATAGACGTGACCCACGATCCGGCCGGCGCAGGCCGCGTAGAGGGCGTCGAACTCCTCGGCGTCACGCATCTGACCTGCGCTTTCCGAAGTCCGTCCCGTGGTCACCGGCGCATGTAACCGGGAGGAGCACCTGGTCGCGCCCGCGCGGTGGGCAATTGTGGCGAGCGTCACACCCGCAATGATCAACCCACCGACCGCGCCAGGCGTCATCGTGCCGTCCCGGGAGACGCCCGTGGCGGAGAGGACGATGTGCGACGACGGCAACGACGCGCCCTGACAGCCGGAGTGCTCGCGACCGCGCTGGCTGCGGCGGGCCTCACGGCTTCTCCGGCCGATGCGCAGGAGAAGCCGGCGGCAACGGTCACCGGACCGCGCGGCACCTTCACGTTGATCACCGGGGACCGGGTGTCGGTGGACGCGGGCGGCCACCCGCGGATCGAGCGCGGACCGGGACGGGCCCGCATGCGGTTCGTGAGCAGCCACGAGGGTGGCCACCAGTACGTCATCCCGGTGGACGCGATGCCGATGCTGCGCGACGGGCGGCTCGACCGGCGGCTGTTCGACCTCACCGCGCTCGGCGAGTTCGGCTACGACGACCGGACGGCCGAGCTTCCGCTGCTGGTCGCGTACCCGGAGAACGCGGCGGCGCGGGCGCGGTCCGCCGCCGGAGCCGCGCGGGTGCGCACCGACCTGCCCGCCGCCCACGCGCTGGCCGTGCGGGCAGGCCTGGACGACCGGGTCGAGCTGTGGTCGTCACTCACCCGCGGCACGTCGTCGACGCGCACACTCGCCGCCGGGATCACCCATGTCTGGCTGGACGGCAAGCGCCGCGTCTCCCTCGATCGCAGCGTGCCGCAGATCGGCGCCCCGACGGCCTGGCAGGCGGGCTTCGACGGCGACGGCGTGACGGTCGGGGTGCTGGACACCGGCATCGACGCCGACCACCCCGATTTCGCCGGACAGATCGCCGCGATCCACGACTTCACCGGCGGCAACGACCCCGGCGACACCGTCGGCCACGGCACCCACGTGGCCTCGACGATCGTGGGCAGCGGCGCCGCCTCCGGCGGCAGGTACCGGGGCGTGGCGCCGGGCGCGAAGCTGGTCGTCGGCAAGGTCTGCGCCACCACGGAGTGCCAGGACTCGGACATCATCGCCGGGATGCAGTGGGCCGCGCCGCAGGCAAAGGTGATCAACCTGAGCCTCGGCGACACGGACACGCCGGCTCTCGACCCGCTGGAGACCGCGGTCCAGGACCTCAGCCACCGGTACGGCACCCTCTTCGTGGTCGCCGCCGGCAACGAGGGCAAGCCGAAGTCCGTCTCGACGCCGGCCTCGGCTGACGACGCTCTCGCCGTCGCCGCGGTCGACCCGGACGACCAGCGGGCGTACTTCTCGAGCCGGGGCCCCCGCGTCGGTGACAACCACATCAAGCCCGAGATCAGCGCTCCCGGCGTCGACATCGTGGCGGCCGCCCCCGGTGGCGGTTACGCCCCCATGTCCGGCACATCGATGGCGACGCCGCACGTGGTGGGCTCGGCCGCGATCCTCGCCGGACGCCACCCGGACTGGTCCGGTGCCCAGCTCAAGGCTGCCTTGATGGGCTCGGCCAAGCCGGCCGACGCCGACAGCCTCTACGACCAGGGCGCCGGGCGGGTCGACGTCGGTCGTGCCGTCGCCCAGCCGGTCGCCGCCGAGGTCGCCGCGATCGACTTCCCGGTCCAGCGCTGGCCCCACGCCGACGACACCCCGTTCAGCCGCGTCATCGGTTACCGCAACACCGGCACCGCCCCGGTCAGTCTCTCGCTCAGCGTCACCCCGGCTCCCGCCGGAATGATCACTGTCAGCCCGGCCACCCTGGTGGTGCCGGCCGGCGGCCGCGCCGAGGCCACAGTCACGGTGGACACCCGGGTGGAGGCCACCGACGGCCTCTACCCGGGCGCGGTGACTGCGACCGGCGCGGGCGACCTGCGGGTACGGACGCCGTTCGCGCTCAACCGGGAGATCGAGAGCTACGACGTCCAGCTCGACCACACGGGGCGCGACGGCAGACCGGCCACGGAGTACGAGACCGTGGCGGCGAACCTGAGCACCGGCGAGTTCACCACCCTCGTCGGCGAACCGGGCGGCGGCACGATGCGGCTGCCCAAGGGTCGCTACGCGCTGTACAGCACGATCCACGAGGGCGACGTGTCGACGCTGCTCGTGCAGCCGGTCCTGGACGTACGCGGCCCCCTCACCGAGGCGCTCGACGCCCGCACCGCCCGGCCGGTCTCGCTGACCGTGCCCCAGCGGGACGCCGCAGCGCTCTCGATCAACGTCAGCGCGAACTGGAACGACAACTTCCGCTACCCCGGCGTCCAGCTCAGCGGCGTGTCGGTCGCGGACGTCTTCTTCGGCCGGATCGGGCCCGCCGTCGCGGCCCCCGAGTTCGCGGCCACACTGGGCGTCGGACTCGCCCGCCCCGGTCGGGACGGGACGTTCCGCAACAGCCCCTACACGTACGACCTCGCGTACGTGCGCCAGGGCGACATGTTCACGGGCCTGACCAGGAAGCTCTCCCCGAAGAACCTCGCCACCGTCAAGACGACCTACCGCAGCCAGTCCAGCACCGCCACCGCGACCCGCTTCCACCGTGCGGCGTCCCCCGGCGGCCCGGGCCCGATCGGTTCGAGCACTTCGTTCGACCTGCCGTTCCACGCCACCGAGTACTACAACACCGACGGCGGGATCGTCTGGACGTCCACGTTCGTCGAGGGCGACAACCTCACCACGCAGGAGTCCACCTTCCAGGCGGGCAAGACCTATCACCAGACCTGGAACGTGGCGCCCTTCGGGCCCACAGTGGCGCAGCCTCCGGCGTGGTCGCCGCTCGGCTACGTGGGTCGCGACGGGGACACCATCTCGGTCGTGTCGCCGCCCCTCTTCGGCGACGCCTCCGGCCGCCCCGCCAGCCGTGACGACCTGCAGGTCCACTACCGGTTGTCCAGAAACGGCAAGGAGATCGCCACCGCCGACGGCTCGTACGTGGACTTCCCGGTGCCCGCCGACAAGGCCACCTATCGCCTGGAGGCGACCGTCACCCGCGGTGCTCCGGACACCCTGTCGACGTCGGTCTCGGTGGCCTGGACCTTCACCTCGGCGCACACGTCGAAGCCGGAGCCGCTGCCGTTGACGACGGCCCGGCCGACGCCCGCCTTGGACGACACCAACACGGCCCGGGCGGGCCGGGCGATGACCATCCCCGTGGCACTGGACCGGCATCCGGGATCGGCGGCCGCTCCGAACCGGACGCTCGGCGTCTCCGCGTCGTTCGACGATGGCAGGACCTGGGTCGCGTTGCCGGTCCTCCACGGCGCCGCCCTGATCAAGCATCCGCGCCGGCCCGGCTTCGTGTCGTTGCGCATGACCGCCACCGACACCGCTGGCAACACGGTGACCCAGACGATCCAGCGGGCCTACCGCATCGCCTGAGACAGGCCCCGGCCCGGGGTGGGCGGCGGTACGTAGCCGTCCACCCCGGGCTGGGCCACCGGGGCAGCCCACCGCCGCCCTCGCGTCACGACGGCCGCCCGTCGAACGCCCATAGGCGGTTTCGGTGCGGCCACGACGGGCGGGGCCGGCGACTATCCCCGGCGGAGCAGTCCGGCGATGAGCAGCTCGACCAGGCGCCGGGCGTCGTAGTTGGGGTCGCTGTCGGCGCCGATGCAGAGATTGCCGACCCCGCGCATCAGTTCGTACGCGTCCATGCCGGGGCGGATCTCGCCGGCATCCGCCGCCGCGCCGAGCAGTTGGTTGCACACGGGCACCAGGCGGTCGAGGAAGTAGGCGTGCAGCGTGTCGAAGCCGGCGTTGTCCGGCTGCAGCACGCCGGCAAGTCCGCGCTTGGTGACCAGGAAGTCAACGAAGAGGTCGATCCATCGCCCGAGGGCGGCGTGCGGAGTCGCGCTGCTCGCGAGCAGAGCCGGCCCGGCCTCGGCGCAGGCATCGACCTGGTGCCGGTAGACGGCGATGATCAGATCGGCGCGCGTCGGGAAGTGCCGGTAGATCGTGCCCGTCCCGACGCCGGCTCTGGCCGCGATGTCTCGGACCGGTGCCTCCACGCCCGAGGTCACGAAGACCGCGGCGGCCGCGTCGAGCAGGGCCTTCTCGTTGCGTACGGCATCGGCCCGCTTACGCGGAGACGCTCCCGTCACACTCTCGTCGCCCTCGGTCGCCACGTTGTTCCCTCCGTCACCGGCCTTGGCAAACGGAACACCGTTCCGTATCGTTTAACGGAGCAAGGTTCCGTTTGCTCATGATGGCAGAGCAGAGGACCGACAACCAACCCACGCCTCACCGACCAGTGGAGGAACACGTCATGCAGTACCGCACCTTGGGCCGCACAGGTGTGCAGGTCAGTTCTCTCGCGCTCGGCGCGATGAACTTCGGCAAGATCGGCCGGACGACCCAGGACGAGGCCACGGCCATCGTCGACGCCGCCCTCGGAGCCGGCATCAACCTCATCGACACCGCCGACATGTACAGCCAGGGCGAGTCGGAGGAGATGGTCGGCAAGGCCATCGCCGGGCGCCGCGACGACATCGTGCTGGCCACGAAGGCCAGCATGCCCATGGGCGACGAACGCAACCATCAGGGCAGCTCGCGCCGCTGGTTGGTCACCGAGTTGGACCACAGCCTGCGCCGCCTGGGCGTCGACCACGTCGACCTCTACCAGATCCACCGGTGGGACCCGCGGACCAGCGATGAGGAGACGCTGTCGGCTCTGACCGACCTGCAGCGCGCCGGGAAGATCCGCTACTTCGGCTCCTCGACCTTTCCCGCGTACCGCATAGTGCAGGCCGAGTGGGCCGCCCGGCAGAACCACCTGAGCCGTTACGTCACCGAACAGCCCGCCTACTCCATCCTGCAGCGCGGGATCGAGACCCACGTCCTGCCCGTGACCGAGCAGTACGGGCTCGGCGTACTGGCGTGGAGTCCCCTGGCCTCCGGCTGGCTGTCCGGCGCGATCCGCGAGGGCCAGGAGATCGCCACCAACCGCTCCGCGTTCATGCCTCAGCGCTTCGACACCACCATCCCCGCCAACCGGGCGAAGCTCGACGCCGTCGAGCGGTTGGCCAAGGTCGCCGACGAGGCCGGCCTGACGATGATCCAGCTAGCGCTCGGGTTCGTCACCGCGCACCCCGCCGTCACCAGCGCGATCATCGGCCCCCGCACCATGGACCATCTGCGCTCTCAGCTCGCCGCGGCGGACACCGTGCTCACCGCTGACGTGCTCGACGCGATCGACGCGATCGTTCCGCCCGGCGTCGACCTTGCCGCGCACGAGAAGTTCGACACCCCACCCGCCCTGCTCGACCCGTCATTGCGGCGCCGCTGACCGCTCCCGCGACGGTCGGTCGTCCACGATCGCGTCGCGGGACCGTCAGGCCTGCCGGCGGACGAACGGCGCGGTCTGGTCGGCGACGTCTCCGTACTCCGCCGGCAGTTGGGTGACCACCTGTTCGTAGTCGGTGGGGTCAAGGGCGTCCCGGAGGACGTCGAAGACCGCCGTCACCCCATCCCTCGCCGCCTCCGCGTCAACGTCCGCGCGGCCGCTCACCCGGTCGACGAAGACGTCGAGGCCGAACCGTTCCGCGGTCTCACTGCCGCCGAAGGCGTACGCCCGGAGCCCGGCGGGAAGCTGGCCGGCCAGATCACGCGCCTCTCCGCCGTCGATCCGTTCGGCCAGGGTGGTCAAGGTGGCCTGCGTGACGGCAGTCGCCTGCTCCGACGACATCCCGGATCGCGTCGCCACCAGGGCGAGGAACTCGTTGTCGTTCACCGTGCGGCCTTCCTCTCGCCGTTGGAGCAGTCGAGTTCCCCGACTCCATGTCGACAAACGAGGTCACACGCCGACGCGACTTCCTGATCCTGCGCCTGCACCGGCGCTCGTCGGCGGTCCGGACCGGAGAGACGGGCCCGGTTTGCGTCGGTTGCGCCCGGGAAGCCAGCGATCAAACAGGTGCGGGTCGCACCTGTGCCGTGGCTGAGGGGAGAGCGACATGGCGGATCGCGACAAGCTCCACGACCTGCGCCAGCAGGCCCACAATGCGGGCATCGAGGGCAACTCGAAGATGACCGAGGACCAGCTCCGGCAGGCGCTACGCAAGGTTGGCAAGGGCGCCGAGCCGCAGATGGCCAAGCGGGAAGCCAAGGGCTGACTGTCGCTGTCGGCGCCGGCACCTGGGTCTTGGTGCTGGCGCCGACGGCGACACCTGGCCCGGCGGCGCTGACCGTGCAAGGAGGAACCGCACATGACCAGGATCGGCATCATCATCGGCAGCACCCGGCCGGGACGGAACGGCGCGGCCGTCGCACAGTGGGTGTACGACATCGCCAGGCAGCGTACGGACGTCGAGTTCGAGCTCGTGGACCTGCTCGACTACAAGCTGCCGCACCTGGACGAGGTGTACCCACCGTCGATGGGCCAGTACCAGCAACCCCACACGCTGGAGTGGGCCAGGAAGATCGCTTCGTTCGACGGCTTCGTGATGGTCACGCCGGAGTACAACCACTCGACCTCCGGCGCGTTGAAGAACGCGATCGACTTCCTCTACAGCGAGTGGAACAACAAGGCCGTCGGGTTCGTCAGCTACGGCTCGGTGGGCGGTGCCCGCGCGGTGGAGCACCTGCGGCTGATCTCCGCTGAGTTGCAGCTGGCCGACGTGCGGTCCCAGGTGGCGCTCTCGCTCTTCACCGACTTCGAGAACTACAGCGTCTTCAAGCCCAACGACTTCCAGCGGGACGCGCTGAACGCCACCCTCGACCAGGTCGTGGCCTGGAGCCAGGCCCTCGCTCCGCTGCGAGCCGCGTAGGAGCCTGCCCCACCTCGAGTCGCCGGGCGTGGTTCTCACCGGCGCCGCGCCGCATCCACGGGGGGACGAGGTGGCGGGCGAGCTTTCGCGGGCGCCGACTCATTCCTCGTCGCGTGGATCGAGCTTCGCGCGAAGCGCCTTCGCGATCTCGCCCGCCGCGACGAGTTGCTCCGGCGTGAGAGCGTCGACGAAGAGCTCGCGAATGGCGCGCAGGTGCGGAACGGTGGACCCCTGGAACGCCTCGGCTCCGGCCGGCGTGAGTAGCACCTCCGACCCTCGGGGAACGGTGGGGCACTCCTGGCGGCGGATGAGTCCGCGCCGCTCCATGCGCCCGAGGTGGTGGGAGAGCCGGCTCCGTTCCCAACCGATGTGTGTCGCCAGTTCGGACGAGCGCATCTGCCGGTCCTGCGCCTCGCTCAGGGCGAGCAGCACGGCGTAGTCCGCGGGCGAGAGCGAGGACTCGACCTGGAGGCGGGACGCGAGCTGCCTCTTGAGTGCTCCCGTCGTCTCGATGAAGTCCCGCCAGACCCGCAGCTCCTCCGCGGTCGGCAGTTGGCGTCCTCTCCGCCGCCCGGGTGTGGCCCTTGTCATCCACTTCTCCTTTGTTGACGCGTCAATTGGCAGGTTAGCATCATTGACGCGTCAACTGCTAAGGCCCCTTACCGGGGCGTCCGGCGGGACCGCATGAGGAGGAGACATGACGGCTGAAGCCTTCGAACTGGGGCTCAACTCGTTCGGGGAGGTGGCCACCGATGGCGACCGGGTCCTGAGCGACGCCGAGACCGTGCGGCTGCTCGTCGACGAGGCGCGGCTCGCGGAGTCGGTCGGGCTCGACGTGTTCAGCCTGGGTGAGCACTACCGGGAGGGCCACAACGACTCGGCCACTCCGGTGCTGCTCGCGGCGATCGCCACAGCGACGCATCGGATCCGCCTCGGCACCTCGGTCACGGTGCTCAGCACGAATGATCCGGTACGGCTCTACCACGAGTTCTCCACGCTCGACGCGGTGTCCAACGGCCGGGCCCAGATTGTTCTCGGGCGCGCGTCGGCCACCGAGTCGTTTCCACTGTTCGGTTACGACCTGGCGGACTACGAGCGGTTGTTCGAGGAGAAGCTCGATCTCTTCGTACGGCTCCAGCGGGACGAACCGGTCACCTGGTCCGGGACCGTGCGCAGCCCGCTGACCGCGCAGCGGCTGCATCCCCGGATGCGGACAGGCGGCATCCCGACGTGGATCGGCGTCGGTGGGAGCCCCAACTCGCTGGTCCGCGCCGCCCGCTACGGGCTTCCGCTCATGATGGCGATCATCGGCGGGCGTCCCCAGCGGTTCGCCGGCCACGTCGACCTCTACCTCCGGGCGCTCAAACAGTCTGGGCATACTGTGCGACCGATCGGGCAACACTCGCTCGGCCTCGTCGCGGACACCGACGAGGAGGCGGTGGAGACGTGGTGGCGGTACTGGCAGCCGGTCGTGGCGGCGCTCGCCGAGGAGCGCGGCTTCTACAAGCCGGACCGCGCGCGCTACGAGGCCGAAATCGACCACGGAGCGCTGTTCGTCGGGTCACCGGAGACGGTCGCGCGGAAGATCGCCACTGTGGCCCGCGGCTTCGACCTCAAATACGACATCATGCACCTGCCCCGCGAGGCACGCGCGCGGACGATCGAGCTGCTGGGCAGCGAGGTCGCGCCGCGGGTCCGGGAGCTGCTGGCGAAGGAGCCCACCCATGTCTGACCTCGAGTTCGGCCTCGACACCTTCGGCGACGTACCGGACGACGACTCCGGCAAGCCGCTCTCCCACGCGGCGGCCATCCGGCAGGTCGTCGACGAGGCGGTGCTTGCCGACCAACTCGGCGTCGACGTCATCGCCCTCGGCGAGCACCACCGGCCCGAATATTCGGTGTCGACGCCGGAAACCGTGCTGGCCGGTATCGCCACCCGCACGTCGCGGATCCGGCTCGCCTCCGGAGTGACCGTACTGAGTTCGGACGACCCGGTCCGGGTGTTCCAGCGCTTCGCGACGGTCGACGCGCTGTCGCACGGCCGGGCCGAGGTCATCCTCGGTCGCGGCTCGTTCACCGAGTCCTTCCCCCTGTTCGGATACGACCTGGCGGACTACGACGTGCTGTTCGAGGAGAAGATCGAGCTGTTCGTGAAGCTGCTGGACGAGCAGCCGGTCACCTGGAGCGGGACGATGCGGGCTCCGCTGGAGAACGCGGACGTCTTCCCGAAGACGGAGTCGGGGCGGCTCACCACCTGGGTGGGTGTCGGCGGCTCGCCGCAGTCGGTGGTGCGTACCGCCCGGTACGGCCTCCCGCTCATGCTCGCCATCATCGGCGGGAGTCCCGAGCGCTTCGCGCCCTACATCGACCTCTACCGGCGGGCGGCCGAGCAGCTCGGCACGACCGCGCACCCGGTCGGGATGCACTCCCCCGGCTTCATCGCCGACACCGACGAGGAGGCGAAGGAGCTGTACTGGCCGCACTACCGGATCATGCGGGACCGGATCGGTGGTCTGCGGGGCTGGCCGCCGATCCGTCGCCAGGAGTTCGACGCCGAGGTGGAGCACGGTTCCCTCTACATCGGCTCACCGGAGACCGTGGCCCGCCGCATCGCCGGGGCGATCCACAGTGTCGGCGTCGGCCGCTTCGACCTCATCTACACGGCGGGAGCGCAGCCGGTCAGCGCCCGGATGCGCGCCGTGGAGCTGTACGGCAGCAAGGTGATCCCGATGGTCCGAGACATCCTGGCGAGCTGACCCGTCCCACCACCCGCATCGGCACCCCGGAAGGAAGACATGAACGGCAACGGCCGGAACAGGCCACAGACCCTCGCCGTCCTCGGCGCCGGCAAGGTGGGCACCGTGCTCGCCCGGCTCGCCGTCGCCGCCGGCTACCGGGTGCTCGTCGCCGGCTCCGGCGACCGGGAGAAGATCGCCCTCACCGTCGAGGTGCTCACACCCGGAGCGGTCGCCACCACCGCGGTCGACGCCGCAACCGCCGCCGACATCGTCATTCTCGCCCTCCCGCTGGGCAAGTACCGCAGCGTTCCCGCCGAGACACTGCGCGGCAAGCTCGTCGTCGACGCCATGAACTACTGGTGGGAGGTCGACGGCATCCGCGACGACCTCACCAACCCGCGCACCTCGTCGAGCGAGACCGTCCAGGCCTTCCTGTCCGGCGCCCGGGTCGTCAAGGCCTTCAACCACATGGGGTACCACGATCTTGAGGACGAGGCGCGGCCCGCCGGAGCAGCCGGCCGCAAGGCCATCGCGATCGCCGGTGACGACGCCGCCGATCTCGCGGTGGTCGCGTCCCTAGTCGACGCGCTGGGCTTCGATCCGGTCGTCGCCGGTCCCCTCGCCGAGGGCGTACGGCTCGAACCGGGCAGCGAGTTGTTCGGCGCCAACGTGAGCGCCGACGAGGTACGGGCCATGCTCGATCGCTTTCCCGGATCCGAACGTGGACGGACCATCGCCGCTGCTCGTTCCGCGACGGCGCCGGACGCGGCGTAGCCGATCAGCGGCCGCCGCGAACGGCTTCCCGCGCCGCAGAAGCGAGCTGCTCGTCGTGCGGCCGGCGCAGCTCACGCGCGAGCTCGATGGTCCGGTCGAGCAGCGCCAGCGCCTCGTCACGGCGACCCGCCACACGGCACGTCTCGGCGTAGCTGTGCAGGAAGTCGATCTCCATCTGCACCTCGGCGAGCGGTTCCAGCAGCTCGAAGGCGCGCCGGTGGTGTTCGAGAGCCTTCTCGGGTGAGCCCATGACCCGCAGCGCGACGCCGAGATAGTTGTGGCACCACGCCTGGTTGTGTTGGAGGTTGTTCTGCTCGGAGAGCCGCAACGCGTCGTGCAGCGCCCGCAGTGACTCCGGCGCGTCGCTCGGTGCCAGTGCGACGCCGAGGGTGACCAGCCCGGTGATCCGGGCGGGCCCGTCGGCCAGGGCGACGGACGCCCGGGCGAGTTCGACGGCTTCGCTGTGCCGCCCGAGGTGCAGTGTCACCCATCCGTCGAAGGCCAACGCCTGGGACTGGCCGGCGCGGCGCCCGATCTTCTCGAACAGCTCGCGCGCCCGCCGGAAGTGCCGTTGCGCCGCTTCGAGATCGCCGAGATCCCGGCGAACCAGGCCGATGCGCAGCGCCAGACCGGCTGCCAGGTCGTCGTCGTCCGACCCGGACCGCTCCGCCAGCTCGTAGGCGGAGAGTGCCTCGGTGAGGCGTCCGGCGGCGGCACGGGCGTAGCCGAGGTCCGCCAGCAGCGAAGCGCGCTGCTGGTCGCGGCCGAGACGTGCCGCTGCCTCGGCGGCACGTTCCAGCAGGCGTGCCTGGTCGTCGGTGCCACGGTGCCGGAAGAACCAGACCCGCATGGCCTGCGGCAGTTCGGCAACCACCTCGTCCATGCCCAGGCGCACGGCGGCGTCGAAGCAGGCGATCAGGTTGACGTACTCGAGGTCGAACCAGGCCATGGCCTCCGCCGGATCGCCCGGCGACGGTTCCTTACGGTACGGCGAGGGCAACGTCCGCTCGTGGACGACCGCCTGCGCCAGATAGTGCGACAGGACCCGGCGCAGGGCGGCGTCCGCCTGCGGCTCCTCGTCGGCGGCGAGGTCCGCCGCGTACTGCCGGATCAGGTCGTGCATCCGGTAACGCCCGGGCGAGAGCTCCTGGATCAGGTGGGCGTCGACCAGCTCCTCCAGCACCGAGCCAAGCCGGTCGGGCGGCATGTCGGCGAGCGCGCCGGCCACCGCCGCGTCGAAGTCGGCGCCCGGCAGCACGCCCAGTAGCCGGAACACGCGACGCTGGACCGCGTCGAGCTGCTGGAGCGACATGCCGAACACGGAGTCGAAACGGCTGGCCGTGTCGCGCAGCCGCTCGGCCAGCACCGCGACCGTCCAGCCTGGACGATGACGAAGCCGTGCGCCCGCCATCCGCAGCGCGAGCGGAAGCCCGCCGCACTGCCGCAGCACCTGGCCGACCGCCTCCTTCTCGGCGAGCGTGAGCCCGGCCGCCCGGCCGAACAGGGTCGCCGCGTCGCCGTCGGCCAGAGGCGCCAGAGACACCGGCGGCACCCCGTCCAGACTGACCAACCGGTGGCGGCTGGTGACCAGGACCGTCGACTTGCCCGCGCCGGGCAGCAGTGGGCGCACCTGCTCCGCGTCGACCGCGTTGTCGAGCACGACGAGCGCCCGCCGGCGGGACATCTCCGACCGCCAGAGCGCCGCGCGTTCGACGGCGCCGGCCGGAGGGTGCGTGACGTCCAACGCGCTCAGCAGCCGGCCCAGCGCGACCAGCGGCTCCAGCGGCTCCTGGCCCGGGGTGAAACCGTGCAGGTCGAGGTAGAGCCCGCCATCCGGATACGAAGGGGCGAGGCGATGGGCCACGTGCACGGCCAGGCTGGTCTTGCCCACGCCCGCCATGCCGTCGATGGCGACCGCGCCGGCGGTCCGCAGCAACTCTTCGACAAGCCCGGACTCCGCCTCGCGACCGGTGAAGTCGAACAGGTCGGCCGGCAGGTCGTTGCGGCGTGGGACGGGCGCCGGGCCGGCCTGCGCCGCCTCGGCCCACACCGCACGCAGCGGCCGGGGGTCACGGCCCACGGCCCGGCACAGCGCCACGACGGCGTCCCACGGCGGCACCAGCCGACCGGTCAGGTACCGGGACAGCGACGAGCTGCTCAGACCGGACTCGCGGGCAAGGGCGCGCAGGCTGAGCCCGCTCAGCTCCTTGATCCGGGCCAGCTGAGCCACCAGTTGCTCCTGAGGGCTGGACACCCGCAACACCGTACCGTCCCGGCCCGCGCCAGCGGATCGGTGCTGCGTCTGCGCTGCTGGAGAGGCGTCTCCGTGTCCCACGGTGTCCCACGGGCCGCGCGCAACTCGGCACGCCGATGGTCGGATGACTCCCGTCAGAGACACGCACGACGAAGACGAAGGAGAAGCGATGTCGACCCAGCGCATGCCGAACCCGGCGGTTCTGCTCCCCGACGCGATGGAGGCCCTGATGGCCGTCAACCGGGCCGTCGCGGGCGCCGGGCTGGACGGCAAGCTGTTGGCGCTGAGCCACCTGCGGGCCAGCCAGATCAACGGCTGCGGCCCGTGTGTGGCTGGGGGCGCCCACCAGGCCCGCCAGCACGGTGCGACCGCCGACCAGGTGGACTCCGTCGCCGCGTGGCGGGAGACGCCCTGGTTCAGCGACGAGGAGCGCGCCGCGCTGGCGCTGACCGAGGCCGTGACCCGGCTCGCCGACCGGTCGGACCCGGTGCCGGACCACCTGTGGGACCTGGCCGCCAAGCACTTCGACCAGAAGGAACTGGCCGCGCTGCTGCTCAACATCGCGATGACCAACGCCTTCAACCGGCTCAACGCGCCGACCCGCCAGCAGGCGGGCACGTGGTGACCCGTTCCTGATCGAACCAGACAGTGCTGTACCGACCCGTACCACCCGAAGCCACACGTCACCGAGAGGACATCTGACATGTCGACCACGACGAAGACCACCACCACCGCGAACGGCGAGCAGTACGACGGCTTCACCGAGGAGGAGCGCGGCGCGATGAAGGAGCGTGCCAAGGAGCTGAAGACGCGCGCTCGGCGGGGTGCCAAGGCCGACACCGAGCCCGACGTGCTCGCGAAGATCGCCGAGATGGCGGAGTCGGACCGGGTGATCGCCGAGCGGCTGCACGCCGTGATCAAGGCCAACGCGCCGGTCCTCACCCCGAAGCTCTGGTACGGGATGCCCGCGTACGCCCGCGACGGCAAGGTGGTCTGCTTCTTCCAGAGCGCGGCGAAGTTCAAGACGCGGTACGCGACGCTCGGCTTCAGTGACCAGGCGAACCTCGACGAGGGCACCATGTGGTCGTGCTACTTCGCGCTGACCGAGCTGACGGCCGACGACGAGGCGCGGATCGGCGCGCTCGTGCGGCAGGCGGTGAGCTGAAAACCAGGCGCTCCTCGGCGGGAGGTCGGACGTCCGTTGGCCGACCTCCCGCCGATGCGCCGGCCCACACCGGCTCAACCACTGTGACCCGCGTCACTCGCCTTGAACTTTCACCCGCCGGTCACGTCCGGAGCACCTGGATACCTCTCGAGTTCATCCAGGGAGAATGATGCGTTCAGTTCGCAAGTTATCGGCGCTGGCACTGCTGGTGCTGGGCGTCTCGGCGGTGGCTCCGGGCGGTGTGCCGGCATCGGCGCAGCCCCGGGCCACGAAGCCGGCGACCAAACCCGCGGTCGCGTCCAAGCCCCGGACGGTCACTCTGCTCACCGGCGACACCGTCCACCTCAGCACGGTGAACGGCAAGACAGCCGTCGACGTCGTGCCGGGCAAGGACCGGGAACGGATCCCGTTCATCACCCACAGCGCCGGCGAGGACGTGCGGGTCATCCCCGCCGACGCCGTCGGCCTGCTCAACCGGGGCAAGCTCGACGCACGGCTCTTCGACATCTCGACGCTGGTCCGCTTCGGCTACGACGACACCCGCGCCACCCTGCCGCTCATCGTCCAGCACAACAGCGCCGCGTCCGCCAAGCTCACCGGCGCGCGGACCACCCGGGAACTCTCCGGGGCGAGCGCTGTCGCGGAGAACCGGGCGGACGCGGTGTCCTTCTGGAACAACCTCACGTCCACAGCGGGTGGCACCGAGCGCAAACTGCGGACCGGGTTCGAGAAGGTCTGGCTCGACGGGCTGCGCCAGCCCAGCCTTGACGTCAGCGTGCCGATGACCGGCGCGCCGCAGGCCTGGCAGGCCGGCTGGACGGGCACGGGGGTGAAGGTCGGCGTGATCGACACCGGCGTGGACCAGACCCATCCCGACCTGGCCGGTCACGTCGCCGCCGCGGAGAACTTCACCACCGAGCCGGACGCCCTCGACCGGGTCGGCCACGGCACCCACGTCGCCTCCACCATCGCCGGCAGCGGAGCCGCGTCGCAGGGCCGTTTCAAGGGCATGGCGCCCGGCGCGAAGCTCTACAGCGCCAAGGTCTGCATCCAGGAGGGCTGCCCGGAGTCGGCGATCCTGGCTGGCATGACCTGGGCGGCGGAGCAGGGAGCCAAGGTCGTCAACATGAGCCTCGGCGGCCCGGACAGCCCGGAGACCGACCCGATCGAGGCGGCGCTGACCGACCTCACCCACCGCTACGGCGTGCTCTTCGTCGTAGCCGCGGGCAACAGCGGCCTGGCCGGTGATTCCACAGTGGACTCGCCCGGCTCCGTGGCCGAGGCGCTGACCGTGGGCGCCGTGACCAAGACGGGCGAGCTGGCCGAGTTCTCGGGACGGGGCCCGCGCACGGGCGACGCCGGCATCAAGCCGGAGATCACCGCTCCCGGCGTCGGCATCGTCGCCGCCCGCAGCTCGACCTCCGACCTGTGGCCGGACGACGAGAACCCGCAGTACACCAGCATGAACGGCACCTCGATGGCGACGCCGCACGTGGCCGGCGCGGCGGCGATCCTGACCCAGCAGCACCCCGACTGGGCGCCGGAGCGGATCAAGTCCACGCTGATGGCGGCCGCGCAGCCGAACAGCGCCACCGGCGTCTACGAGCAGGGCGCGGGCTTCCTCGACGTCGCCCGGGCGATCCGGCAGACGGTCACGGCGAGCCCGGTCAGCGTCGCCTTCGAGCGGACCACCGCCGCGCAGACGCGCACTGTCACGTACGCGAACAGCGGCTCCTCCCCCCTCACCCTGGCTGTCGCCCTCGATGCCAAGGACGCCGACGGCGCCCCCGCGCCGGCCGGCCTGTTCGGCCTCAGCGCCTCCTCGGTGACGGTCCCGGCCGGCGGCACGGCCACCGTCACAGTGACCGTGCAGGCCGGCGCCGGCCTGCCCGACCGCTACTTCGGCGGTGAGGTGACCGCCACCGGCGGCGGCACGCAGGTGCAGACCCCGGTCGCGCTCGACATCGCCCGCAGCGAGTTGGCACTCAAGCTCGTCGGGCCGGACGGCGGCGCACCCAGGGCGGACCAGGGCTGGGTGACCATGCTGACCGACCTGGACCGGCAGACCCTCCTGGAGCTCGGCGACCCCACGGCCACCACGTACCGCGTCCGCGCGGGCCGCTACCTGGTCCAGACCTACATGGTGAGCAATGACCCGGGCTTCCCGACCATCACTTCGCTGGTGCGCCCGAGCCTCGACCTGACTACGGACCAGGCGCTCACCATGGACACCCGCCTGGCGAAGCCGATCGCGGTGTCGGTGCCGAACCCGGAGGCCACCGCGGTCTTCCAGGAGTCCGGCTGGACGATCCGGACCGAGGAGCCGCAGATCTGGGGCAGCAACGACCCGTTCGGCGTGCTGATGAACGTCCCCTTCGACCACGTGCGGACCGCGCAGATCGGGGCCGGCAAGACGCCCGGCTTCGTCTCCTACGTCAACGGGATGTGGGGCCAGGTGGCCCAGGACGGCAGCCTGCACAACAGCCCGTACGTCTACCGGGTCTACCTCTACGAGCCGCAGAAGATGATGACCGGGCTGAACCGCAAGCTGCGCGCGGGCGACTTCGCCACGGTCCGCTCCCAGGTCAGCGCGGACGTGGCCGACGTGCCGGTTGCGCGGCTCGCGCGCGCACACGCGCCCGGCAACTCGCCGGTCTACCGCACCGAGCGCGTAGGCCCGCCGAGCTTCACCTACGACGTGCCGAGCACCATCACCGAGTATTACAACCAGGACAAGAAGGCGGTGTGGCAGTCGACCTCGGGCCAGCCGGGGTACACGTACTACGAGTCGGCATGGACCAGCTTCCGGCCCGGGCGCACGTACGACGTGAAGTGGGCCAACGCGGTGGCCGGCCCGGTCTTCCCGGAACCGAACTTCGGCCAGCAGTTCGCCACCCGATACTGGGGCGACACGATGGGCGGGCCGGGGCCGCTGCACGGTGACGGCGCCGGGCACATGGGCTTCCGGCACGTCGTCGGTGGCAGCGTGCAGGTGGACCTCTACCGCAACGGGGTCAAGATCGGCGACGCGAACCAGGCGCCCTGGACGTGGGACGTGCCCGCGGAGAAGGGTGACTACCGGCTGGCCGCGACGTTCCGCAGCGACCCGGCCTTCACCCTGTCGACAGTGGTCGACGCCGAGTGGACCTTCAAGTCCGCCCACGTGGCCGACGGCGATCTGGTGAAGCTGCCGATGACGGCGATCCGATACACCCCGGAGCTCGACATCGACAACAGGGCGCCGGCCGGCCGGCCTTTCGCCATCCCGGTCTCGCTCGACCGGCAGGTCGGGGCGGCGCCCGGCCGGACCAGGACCCTGACCGTCGAGGCGTCCTTCGACGACGGCAAGACCTGGCGCAAGCTGACCGTGAAGCGGTCCGGCGAGAAGGCGGTCGCCTGGGTACACAACCCGGCCGGCACCGGTTTCGTCTCGCTGCGGTCCGCCGCGACGGACACCAGCGGTAACACGGTCAAGCAGACCGTGATCCGCGCCTACCGGTACTGAGGATGGGACCCGGGCGCGGCGCTTACCGGCGCCGCGTCCGGGTCACCGGTGCCAGAGCAGCCGGTCACGGATGCGCCGGGCGATCGGCGAGTCCGTCCCGTCGAGCTCGGCGAGGGCCTCGCTCCACGCCTTCCCGGCCAGGGCCGGGTCGCCGTTGGCGGAGTGGAAGTCGCCGATGGCGACCAGCACCTCCGCGGTGTGGTGGGTCGCCCGGGCACCGCGAAAGGTGTCGAGCGCCTGCTGCCAGATCACCAACGCCTGCGGCAGGTCGTCGATCATCGAGTACGTGTGCGCCAGCCAGGCCTGGGTGGTTCCCACCCCGTGCCGGTCGCCGAGGGCCTCGAACTGCCGCTGCGCCTCGACGAACATGCCCAGCGCCTCGGAGTGCCGGCCGAGCCAGCCCTGTGCCCGGGCGATGACCAGCAGGGCGTTGGTGGCGCCCCGCACGTTGCCCTCAGCGTGAAAGAGCGCCCGCGCGGCCTCGGCATGCCGGATCGCCTCGTGGTAGCGCCTCTGCTCCAGCCGGATCTCGGCGATGTTGTTCTCCACGTGGCCCTGCTCGGCGCGCCGGCCGAGCCGGTCGAAGAGCACCCGGGCGTGCTGCAGGTGTGACAGCCCGCGGTCGAGATCGGCCAGGAAGTAGCAGGCGCCGGCGAGGCTGCGGTGCAGCAGGGCCTGGGCGGCGGGGTCGTCCCCGGCTGCGGCGAGGCCCGCGCTCACCGTTGCCGCCCACTGCTTGAACTGCGCGGTGTCCTGGAAGTAGTTCTGCATTGCCAACGCGATCTGCCAGGCCGTGCTCGGCCGGCCGCGCTCCCTGGCCCGGGCGACGATGTCGGTCAACACCCGCTGCTCGTCTGCGAACCAGGCCATCGCGTCGGCCCGGCCGGTGAAGCCGCGCCCGGTGACTCCGCGTTCGGACGGCTCCGGCACGGACAGCGGCACCTGCGGCTGCAAGGGCAGATGCGCCGCGTACGCGCTGAGCTGGTAATAGTCGTAGACCCGCTCGATGGCAGCGTCCCGTTCGGCCGCGTCGTCGTGCTCCTCGCCGAGCTCCACAGCGTAGGCGCGCAGCAGATCATGCATGCGCCACCGGCCGTCGCCCGGCTGGACCAGCAGCTGTGCCCCGAGCTCGGCGAGCAGACCGCGGGCGGCGCGCAGGGACAGGCCGCCCAGGGCGGCTGCCGCCTCCGTGCTCAGCTCCCCGGCCGGGTGCAGGGGCAGCAGCCGGAAGAGCCGGGCTGCTCCGGGAGTCAGGGCTCGGTAGGACCAGGAGAAGATGGCCTCCAGATCGGCGTGTGCGTCACCGAAGCCGGCCAGCCGGCCGTCGGCCTCGGCCAGCTCAGCGGCGACCGCGGGCAGGCTGAGCCCGGTCCGGCCGACGCCGCGGGTGGCGACCAGCGCCAGGGCCAGCGGCAGCCGGCCGCACCGCGCGATGATCTCGTTGACGGCATCCGGGTCGGCGGCGGCCGCGTCACCGAGCCGGCGGGTGAGCAGCTCGCGGGCCTCGGCGTCGGTCAGCAGGTCGAGGTGCAGCGCGTGGGCGCCCGCCGGGCCGGCCCCACCGGTGATCCGGCGGCGGCTGGTGGCGATGACGAGACTGCCGCCGGTCCCGGGCAGCAGGTGCCGGATCTGGTCCCAGTCGCGGCAGTTGTCGAGCAGGATCAGCATCCGGCGCTCGGCCAGGATGCTGCGGTACAGGCCGGCCTGGGCGTGCAGTTCGGCCGGGATGGCGGCCGGCGTGACCCCGAGGGACCACAGGAAGCCGCGCAACGCCTCCGTCGGTGTCATCACTGAGTCGCCGGAGTCGAAGCCGCGCAGGTCCGCGTGCAACTGCCCATCGGGGTAGCGGGCGGCCAGCTGATGGGCCAGGTGCACGGCGAAGGTCGTCTTCCCGACCCCGGGCATTCCGTCGATGACCAGCGCCGTGGTCCGCCCGTCTTCGGCCAGCAACTCCTGCGCGGCGGCCACGACGCCGCGACGACCGATGAAGTAGGGGTGGTCGGCCGGCAACTGGGCCGGCGGCTCGGCCCGGGTCGCCGGCGACAACTCCCGCTCGGTTGGCGGCCACGATTCGGCCTCCGCACCACCGGGCGGCGCTGCGGGCCGCATGACTGCCGGTCTGACGCCGGGCCGCGACCTGGATCCGTCGGCCGGCACATCGTTGTCGAACAGGCGCTTCCGGGCTTCGCGCAGGTCGCTGCCCGGCTGGATGCCGAGCTCGTCGGCGAGCCGGTGCTCGATGTCCGCATAGGTCGCGAGGGCCTCGGCCCGGCGGCCGTCCGCGGCGAGCGCGAGCAGCAGGCACGCCTGCAGCGCCTCGTCCAGCGGCTCGTATTCGGCGGCGAGCCGGATGGCGGGCAGCACCACGTGGACGCATCCGGCCCGCAGAGCGACGTCGGTCGCCGCCCGGACCGCCGCGAACCGCTCGCCGTCGACAGCGACGAACTCCGGATGGGCACGGCCGCCGGTCCGCAGGCCCGAGGCGCACCGGTCGCGCCACAGCGCCAGCGCCTCCCGGTAGAGCTCGACGGCCCGCTCGCCGGAGCTGCCGCCGGCCTGGGCGATCAGACGCCGGAAACGCAGCAGATCGAGCGACTCCGCGTCGATCCGCAGCCGGTACTCGGCGCCGTCACGGATCAGTACCGAGCCCGCTGCCCTCGTCGGCAGGCCCGGCTCGAAGCGCCGACGGAGGATCCCGACGTGCCGGTGCACCACGTTGACCGCGCTGGGTGGAGGCTCGGACTCCCAGAGCAGGTCGACGAGTTCGGCGATGCTGACCGCGCCGCCGGCCCGGGCGAGCAGCAACGCCAGGATCAGCCGCTGCTGTCGGGTGCCCAGGTCGATCTCGAAGTGGCCGCGCCAGGCGCGCACCGGGCCGAGAACGGCGAAGGAGAGCGGGCCGGTCATCTTGCTGCGATCCATACAGGGCTGGTTGCCACGATCGCGTCAGCATGGCAAAGCCCCGAGCCGCGAGGCGGGCGCGCGTCGGGGCATTGTGAGCCTCGACTCAGCGGGTGACTCGCTGGCGGGCGGATTCGCCCCTGTTCAGGCCGCCTTGAGGCCGGTGCGCAGGGCGCGCATCGCATGGTGGGTCCGGGATTTCACTGTGCCGATCGGCACTCCCAGCCGGCCCGCGACCTCCGCCGGTGACCTCCCAACCAGGTAGACCTCGGAGAGCAGGCTGCGCTGCGCCGGGGTCAGCCGTCCGAGCGCGTACCGGATGGCGTACGACGCGAGTGCGGTGCCGGTCGTGTCGTCACCGGAGGGAATCCAGGTCATGTCGACGAGATGGACCTCGGCCGGGCGGCCCCGCCGCAGCCGGACGCCGTCGATGACGAGCCGCCGGGCGACGGTGACGAGCCAGCGGCGGGCGGCATCGGGCTCGGCCGGCACCGAGTCGAGGTGCCGCCAGGCGCGCAGCATCGTCTCCTGGAGAAGGTCCTCGGCGGTCTGCCGCTGGCCACGGGTCAGCACGAGCAGGATACGCAGCACGGCACGGGCGTGGTCCGCGTGCAGCGCGGTCATGCGCTCGGCCCGGCCGGTCGGTGATTCGTCGGGTGCCCGCAGCACGACATTTCCCCCACAGGCAGGAGCAACGGTGAATGAGGCATGAGCCTAGGGACGAGCGCTGCCAATGGACTGATGCGTTAGTGCGGATCGAGTGCCGTCGCCGATCGCAACCGGTCACGGACGCGACGTGACCGCCGCGAGCAGGCCGGCGAGCCGCAGGCCGGTCCGGCTCTGCGCGTACGGGATCAGAGCCAACGCCTCCTGCCATGCCCGTACCGCGGCGTCCTGGTCGCCGGTGGCGGCGAGGGCGTCGCCGAGCAGCGCCAGCACTTCCGCGGCCGGGGCCGACGCCGACGCCTCCTGGTACGCGACGGCCGCCTCGCGCCAACAGGCGACCGCCGTGCCGAACTCCTGGCGGGCGGAGTGCACCTGGCCGAGCACCTCCCACGCCTCGGCGACGCCAAGGCTGTACTGCGCTCCGCGTGACAGCGCCATCGCCTGCTCGGCGCAGCGCACGGCCTCTTCCTCCCGGCCCAGTTCGGCGTTGCTCGCGGCCATGATCACCAGAGCGTCCGCGAACAGCTTGTCGTCTCCGGCCGCCCACGGCCCCAGGACCGCCGAGAGCGTCCGGACGACCTCCTCGTGTCGCCCCTGGGCTGCCAGGATCATCACCCGGTTGATCGTGGCCCGGGTCAGTTCGTCGTGCAGGCCGAGCCGGGCGAGCAGATCGAGCGCCTGGTCGAGATGCCCGATCGCGGTCTCGTGCTCGTGCCGGAAGTACGCCGCCCCGGCCAGGCTGCGGTGCATCCGGGCCTGCCCAACCAGGTCGCCGCCCGCCCGAGCGGCATCGAGGGCCGCCTCGCCGGTGGCCGTCCAGTCTGCCCACCTGCCGGTGCGGTCGAAGAAGTGTTGCATGCCCAGGGCAAGCTGCCAGGCCTCGGTGTGCCAGCCCTGCCGGGCGGCCCGGGCGACCAGCGCGATCAGGACCTGCCGCTCGGCGCTGAACCAGCGTATGGCGTCACCGTGGCCGGCGAAGCGCAGTGGGGTCTCGCCCGGCCCCAGCTCGATCATCGGGTGGTGCTCGGAGGTCAGCAGCTGTCGGTGCGCCTGGTAGCAGGTGGCCCGGTAGAAGTGCAGGCAGCGCAGCTCCGCGGCAGCGCGCTCCGCGGGGCTGTCGTTCTCCTCGCCGAGCTCCGCGGCGTAGGCCAGCAGCAGGTCGTGGGTGCGGTAGCGGCCCGGCAGTTCCTCGCTGATCAGGTGCGCGCGGCTCAACTCGCCGATCAGCGTCCGCCCGGTCCGCAGTGGGACGCCGGCCAGGCCCGCCGCCCCGGCGATCGAGATGTCGGGGCCAGGATGGATCGGCAGCAGCCGGAAGAGTCGTGCGGCCGGGGCGGTAAGTGCCTGGTAGGACCAGGAGAAGGCGGCACGCAGGCCGGTCTGCGGGTCGTCGCCGTCGAAGCCGTCCAGGCTGCCGGGCGCGCGGGCCAATTCGGCGGCGATCTGCGCCGGCGGCGTGCGCGGCAGACTCGCCGCGCGGGCGGCCACCACGGCCAGCGCGAGCGGCAGCCGCCCGCAGCTGGCGATGACGGCGTCGATCGCGGCCGGGTCCGCCGCGACGCGGCCGGCGCCGAGGGGCCGCAGGAGCGCCGCGCGGGCCTCGTCGAGGCTCGGCAGGCCGACCGGCAACGGGTGGGCGCCGGCCGTGGTCAGCAGGCTGCTGAGCCGGCTGCGACTGGTGACGATCGCCAGACAGCCGGCGCTGCCCGGCAGCAGGTGCCGGATCTGCTCGGCGTCCCGGCAGTTGTCGAGCACGATCAGCAGGCGTCGACCGGCGAGGCTGCTGCGGTACATGCCCGCCTGGGCGTGCAACTCGGCGGGAATGCCGTCCTGGGGCACCCCGAGCGAGCCGAGGAAGCCGCGCAGCGCCTCGGCCGGGCTCATCGCCGGCTCGCGCCCGTCGTATCCGCGCAGGTCGACATACAACTGCCCGTCCGGATAGTCGGCGGCGAAGGTGTGGGCGAGGTGGACGGCGAGGGCGGTCTTGCCGATCCCGGGCATGCCGTCGATCGCGAGCACCGCCGGACCGCCCGGGCGCGCGACCGCCGCGCGGGCTTCGGCGACGAGGTCGTCCCGACCGCTGAAGAAGGGCAGGTCCGGCGGCAACTGCGCGGGCCGGGGAACGGGCGACGGCGAGTCGGTACGCGCCGGCCTTGTGCGTTGGTGCAGCAGCCGGTCGTACGCCTCCCGCAGTTCCTCACCCGGATCGATGCCCAGGTCGTCGGCGAGCCGGCGGCGCACCGTCCGGTACGTCTCGACGGCTTCGGCCTGGCGGCCGTCGGCGGCGAGCGCCAGCAACAACCGGGCCTGCAACGACTCGTCGAGCGGGTGCTGCTCGGCGGCCTGCCGCAGCGGCGTCAGCACCGCGCTCATCCGGCCGCAGCGCTCGGCTGCGTCGGCTGCCGCGCGCACGGCCGCAGCGCGTTCGGCCTCCACCGCGAGGAACGCGGGATGCAGGCGGGATGCCGGTTCCAGGCCCGCCGCGCACCGGCCGCGCCACAGCCGCAGCCCGTCGAGGGAATGCCGCAGCGCCGACTCCGGGTCGCCGTCCTGCAGGCTCCGGCCCGCCAGCCGGCTCAACGACCGGAACTTCAGCAGGTCGAGGGACGCTTCGTCGGCGCGCAGCCGATAGCCCGAGAGCTCCCGGAGGATGTGCCGTCCCGCCGAACGGTTGGGCAGGCCGGGTTCGAGCAGCCGCCGGAGCACCCCGACGTGCCGGTGCACGACGTTCGCGGCGCTGGGCGGGGGCTCCTCGTCCCAGAGCAGGTCGACCAGTTCGGCCAGGGAGACCGGTGAACCGGCCCGGGCCAGCAACAACGCGAGCACCAGGCGCTGCTGGCGCGCCCCCAGATGCAGCTCGACGCCGGCGCGGACGACCCTGATCGAGCCGAGCACCGAGAACCCGATCGTCTCACCCGCCTCCGCCCGCACGCCGGCAACGGTAACCGGCCGACCGTCACCTGGGACCTCGCGGCCACCGCCGCAGGGCGAGCCTGGATCTCACGGCCTCAGCGACGCAGGGCTGTCGCACGCTGCATGTGCGACAGCTTCTCCGGGTTGCGCACGGCGTAGAGCCCGGTGATGAGGCCGTCGTCGATGCGCAGCGCGATGACCGTGTCGATCTCGCCGTCGAGCCGCAGAACCAACGACGGGTAGCCGTTGACCTGGGCCGGTTGCAGCGACGTGGCGGCGATCCTGAACTGCTTGGAGGCCATCAGCCGCGCCACCTTGTCGGCGCCGGCGATGGGCCGCAGCACGGCCTGTCTGACTCCGCCACCGTCACCCAGGAGCACGACGTCCGGCGCGAGGATGTCGAGCAGGCCCTGCACGTCCCCGGTCTCGACCGCCCGCTGGAACGCCTCCAGCGCACCTTTGGTCTCGGCCGGAGAAACCACCCCGCGGGGCCGGCGCGCGGCCACGTGCGCGCGCGCCCGGTGGGCGATCTGGCGGACCGCGGCCGGGCTCTTGTCGACGGCGTCGGCAATCTCGTCGTAGGCCAGATCGAACACCTCGCGCAGGACGAACACCGCCCGCTCGGTCGGCGCGAGCGTCTCCAGCACCAGCAGCATCGCCATCGAGACGCTCTCGGCCAGTTCCACGTCCTCGGCGACGTCGGGCGTGGTCAGCAGGGGCTCCGGGAGCCAGGAGCCGACGTAGGACTCCCTGCGGCGGCTGAGCGTACGCAGCCGGCTGAGTGACTGGCGGGTGGCGATCCGGACCAGGTACGCGCGCTGGTCCCGCACAGTGTCGAGGTCGACGTCCGCCCACCGCAGCCAGGTCTCCTGGAGGACGTCCTCGGCGTCGGCGGCGGAGCCGAGCATCTCGTAGGCGACAGTGAAGAGCAGGTTGCGGTGGGTGACGAACGCGTCGGTGGCGGGGTCCGTACGGCGACCCTCCCTCGTGGCGGCGTCTGCAGCGTCCGGAATTGCGCTGGCCATGGGTCGCTCCTGTCGCTTCGATCCCGACTGCGTCGCCCACAAGACGCCGATCCAGCACATGCTGTGACACCCAGCGCCCGTGACGGACCTCACCTGCACCGGCTGACGGGGCCGGCTCGGCGTCACAGTCGTCGGCACGGCTCACTCGGGCGGCTCTGCCCCTGACTGCTCGCTCGCCATGTACGTCGCGTACCAGTCGGGCCAGTTCTCGTCCGTCTTGCCGGTGCGCTTCTCGTGCTCGCCATGGGCGGCGGCCGCGCGCCGCAGCGCGCCCGCCAGGTCGCTCGCGGAGCCGAACGACGTCACGCCTCCCTCGACGCGCCCGGGAAGCCTGGTCGTGATCTCCTGCATCAGCCAGGTGTTGCCGTCCGGGTCGCGGAACGTGGCACGCGAGAAGTAGCTGCGCCGCTCGGGATCGGGCCCGTCGACCGGGCCGTCCGGGCTGGGGTGGAAGACGCCGGTCACCTCGACACCGGCGGAGACCAGGGCGTTGCGGGCCGCTTCGACGTCCGACACGACCAGGTACGCCGTGGCCGAACCGGGCGCCGCCGAGGTGAGCTCCGGGCCGAACTGCACCGAGCACCCGGAGCCGTGCGGGGTGAACTGGACCACGCCCGGCGGTGTCTGGTCGAGCCGCCACCCGAGGCGCCCGTAGAACTCCTTCGCGCGGTCGACATCCGACACCGGGACGACGATCACCTCGAGCTTCAGGTCGAGGTTCTCGACGCTGGACGTCCCACTCGCGTCGCTCTGGGATTCCTTCGGGCTCATCGCGGCCTCCCCTGGATGAGTGCGGCGCCAGCGCGAGCCACCGCTGGGCCGAGCGACCCCGGCACGATCACCACGCTACTGCGTGCGCCCCGCCCGGATGCCTCGTTCCCGGCATCAGCCGGGCGACATCCTCGTCGCCCTGCGCACCCCGAGCAGTGCGACGAGGGCGAGCAGGATGACGGCGATGGAGTACTCGTCGGCGGTGCGAGGCACGCCGCCGGCGTAGACCACGAGGAAGCCGGCGATCACGGTGGGGAGGCCGAAGCCGACGTAGCAGACGAGGTAGAGCAGGGACAGCACGCTGGAGCGTTCGTGCGCCTCGACCAACGGCATGATCGTCTTGAGGCTGCCCTGGAAACCGCCGCCGAAGCCGACCCCTCCGAGCGCGAGGCCGACGAAGAACCCGGGGACGGACTCGGCCATGACCGCCACCAACGTGACGACCATGCCCAGGATGAGCGCGGCGATCCCGATCAGGATCACGGTCCGCGCGGCGGTGTTCCGCATCAACAGGACGGCGATCGACCCGAAGAGGGCGAAGACGAAGAGGACCAGACCGCCAACAACGATCGACGTGTTCATGAGGGCGCGCACCAGCGCCGGCCCGAGCGCCCCGAAGAAGCCGGCCAGTGCCCAGACCGCGAACAGCACCGGAACGGCGACCAGGACCGGCTCGCGTACGGAGCGGGGCAGCTTGATGTCCGGCCGCAAACTCTGTCGCGCTCCCGCCATCCGCGTGACCGTCTCCGGCATCAGCGCGAGCCCGACGGCCTGGATCAGCAGGATCACGAGAAGGACGACGTACACCAGCCGCGTCGGCGCGGGCAGGAACTGGATGAGCAGCGCCGAGAGCAGGGCGCCGCTCCCGGTCCCGATACCGGGGGCGATCGAGTTGGCGAGCGTGCCACGGGCGCGGTCGATGTCGAGCATGGCGGCACCGATGGCGCCGGTGGCGGCGCCGGTCGCGAGCCCCTGCACGAGACGGGCGGCCAGCAGCGCGGGTACGCCGTTGGCGAAGACGAAGACGACCAGCGAGACCATCTGCACCGCGATCGCGACGGCCAGGACCGGACGCCGGCCGACGTGGTCGGACAACTTGCCGAACGTGAGCAGCGACGCCAGCACCGCGAGCGCGTAGACGGCGAACACCACGGTGGTCGTGGCCGGTGAGAAGTGCCAGCGCTCCTGGTAGATCCCGTAGAGCGGCGTCGGGGCCGCCGACGCGGCCAGGAACGACACGAGAATCGACGCGAGCAGCACCAGTGAGACCCTCGGCGAGAGTCGGGCCCGCCCGGCGATACTCATGTCGGTGCTCCTCGGCTGCGCTGGACGCGGTCAGAGCTGGACACCCCGCTGGCTGTAGGGCCGCAGCGGCGTACCCGGTGTCCTCCATCCCATGCGCGCTCGACCAGACATGGCCCATGGGCCTCGACGCCCGCGCCTCCTGGCCGGAGCATGCTCCTTCCGCACTATTCCGACTATGTGCCGGGAAAGACGAGCTTCATCCGAGTTAGATGGCATATGAACGACAGCGCGACCGCGGTCACGAGAACAGGGCGGACAGATGTCGAAGAGTCCGGTGACGGCAACCCCCTCTGGCGTCCGCCCCTACCCCGTGGCCGGGGCGCCGCTGCTCTGCGATGCCCGGGACCACGGCCTGACCGGCGACGGCACGACCAACGACCAGCCCGCGCTCGCCGCGCTGGTCGACCTGCTCGGCGACGCGTTCGCCGCGGACGGGCGGGCGCGGGTGATCTACTGCCCACCCGGGGTGTACGCCATCCGCGACGCTGGCACCGTCTGGCGTAGCGGGGTGTCACTGACGGGGGCTGGGCCGGGAACGACCCGGTTTCTCCTGAGCAACGAGGGCAACAGGTCACAGCCCGTGCCGTTGGCCTTCTACACCGCCCAGTTGCACGGAGCGAGTCCGGACCGGAATCTCGCCTACTGCACGTTCGCCGACTTCGAAATCGACGGGTCGGGGGTGGCGTGTGCGGCGTACGACCCCCTGGCCAAGGGGCTGGGGCTGCAATACGTGACCGGCGGCCTGTTCCGGGACCTGTTCATCCATCACACCGCGGCCACCGGCTTCGGATGCGACTTTCTGCAGGACACCCTGCTCCAGGCGATCCGCGTGCTCGAGTGCGGCCGGATAGACAACGGCATGGAGATGGGCGGGGCGGGTATTGGCATCGGCATCGGTGGATGGGGGCCGATGGAACGGCTGACCATCGCCAACTGCGTGGCCGTTGGCAACGCGACCAACGGCATCTTCCTGGAGATGCAGCACAGTGACCGACCCCAGCCGCGGGGCATCCGAATCATCGGCTGCCACGCTGAGGGCAATCGATTCGGTATGTCCGACTGGGGTGCCGACGGGCTCATCGTCAGCGGGAGCACGATGGCGGGAAACCTGGAGGCCGGCTTCCAGGTCTCGGCGAAGGGCACGACGGGCATCCCCGGCAAGGGGGGCCTGTTGACCGGCTGCGTCCTCGACGGGAATCTGCGCGACGGGGTGAGCATCGGCAACACCGGTGGCCCCTACACGGTGCGGGGCAATCGGATCACCGGCAACGGCCAAGGTCGGTCGCTGGACCGCCGGATGACATCCCTTTCCTCCCGACAAACGTAATTCGTCGGCCCCTGGTTCGCCCGGGTCCGGTCTCCACCAGACCAGTCCCGGACGGCCGAGCCATCCGTCCGGGCGGATGGCCGGATGGCCAGATGGCCAACGCTGGCCCCGCGGGCCGTCGTACGGTCGGGGCATGGGTGCGCCGACCGGGTCGGGCACGGCCGCCGGCCTCGCCCATGATCGGGCTACGCCTTCCGGGAGGACGTGTGTTCGCCAATTCCGAGGAACTGCTGCGGTACCTCAAGAACGAGGACGTGAAGTTCGTCGACGTTCGTTTCTGTGACCTGCCCGGTGTGATGCAGCACTTCAACCTGCCGGTCGAGTCCGTCAACGACGATCTGTTCACCGACGGCCTCGCGTTCGACGGCTCATCGATCCGCGGTTTCCAGGCGATCCACGAGTCGGACATGCTCCTGCTCCCGGACGTCGCCACCGCGTTCATCGACCCGTTCCGGGCGCAGAAGACCCTCGCGTTGAACTTCTTCATCCACGACCCGTTCACCCGCGAGGCCTACACCCGCGACCCCCGCAACGTCGCCAAAAAGGCCGAGGCGTACCTCGCCGCGAGCGGCATCGCCGACACCGCCTACTTCGGCGCCGAAGCCGAGTTCTACATCTTCGACTCCATCCGCCACGAAACCTCCGCGCACCAGTCGTTCTACTACATCGACTCGATCGAGGGCGCCTGGAACACCGGCCGCGAAGAGCCCGGCGGCAACCGCGGCTACAAGACCGCCTACAAGGGCGGCTACTTCCCCGTCCCGCCGGTCGATCACTACGCCGACCTGCGCGATGCGATCGTGCGCCGCCTCGTCGACTCCGGTTTCACCGTGGAACGTTCGCACCACGAGGTGGGCACCGCCGGCCAGTCCGAGATCAACTACCGGTTCTCCACCCTGCTGCACGCCGCCGACCAACTCCAGCTCTTCAAGTACATCGTCAAGAACGAAGCCTGGGCCAACGGCAAGACCGCCACGTTCATGCCCAAGCCCCTGTTCGGTGACAACGGCTCGGGCATGCACACCCACCAGAGCCTCTGGCTCAACGGCGAACCCCTGTTCTACGACGAGACCGGCTACGCCGGCCTGTCCGACACCGCCCGCTGGTACATCGGCGGCCTGCTGCACCACGCGCCGTCGCTGCTGGCCTTCACCAACCCGACAGTCAACTCGTACCGGCGCCTCGTGCCGGGCTTCGAAGCGCCGGTCAACCTGGTCTACTCCCAGCGCAACCGCTCCGCCTGCACCCGCATCCCCGTCACCGGCGCGAACCCGAAGGCCAAGCGCGTCGAGTTCCGCGTCCCGGACCCGTCGGCCAACGTCTACCTCGCCTTCTCGGCCATGATGATGGCCGGCCTCGACGGCATCAAGAGCAAAATCGAACCACCCACGCCGATCGACAAGGACCTCTACGACCTCCCGCCCGAGGAATGGGGCGACGTCAAGCAGGTCCCCGGCTCCCTCGCACATGCGTTGGACTCCCTCGCCGACGACCACGACTATCTGCTCGACGGCGGGGTCTTCACCCCCGACCTGATCTCCACCTGGGTCGACTGGAAGCGCGCCAACGAGGTTCAGCCCATGGTGCTGCGCCCGACACCGCACGAATTCGCCCTCTACTTCGACTGCTGACTCGTCCGGCACACGCCGATGTCACCGCAGGCCCGACGTCGCGCACCGCGTGTGTGACGCGGACACGATCTCGTGGCGACGACACCCTCGGGAACCCTCACCAGCGCGGTGACCGCACCGTCTGTTGACGACGGGTACGCCGCCTGCACAGCAAGCTTCGTCAACCCGCCTGGTGGACGTGCGGCGCAGGCCCTTGAAGAGGGGTCCGCCCGGGGGCGCGGATCCCGTCGAGCAGGATGGTGACGACGCGACGCCACCCGTCGGGCCCCGCGTCGACGCCGAGGCAGTGGTCGGTGTCCAGCGCCGCCCGCGAAAAGATCAGGATGTCCTGCCAGGTCACGTCGTCACGCAGAGCACCGGCCGCACGCGCCCGCTCGGTCAGCCGCGCGACAGCGTCCTGTAGTGCGGTGGTCCGCTGTGCGAGCTCGGGCGACGGCGGCCTTTCGCACGCCGCGGTGACCTCAGCCAGCCCGCGGCTGTCCCGGTGCGCTCCGGCCAACTCCATCACGAACTCCGCCAGGCCCGCCCATGGATCGGGGTGCTCCAGAAAGACCTGCGCGGTGTCGCAGAGCTCGTCGTAGAGACCGAGCACCGCGTGGTCAAGCAGCGCTTCCTTGGTGCCGAAGCGCCGGTACAGGGTGCCCACCCCCACGCCCGCCGCGGTCGCGATGTCCAGAGCTGAGACGTCGAGCCCGCGGGAGGCGATCGCCTCCCGCGTCGCGACGATCAGCTGGCGCCGGTTACGCCGGGCGTCCGCGCGGACGCCCTGCTCAGGGTCCAGGTCAGGCATCCCCGGAGCCTATCATAAGCGGACGCAATTCGTCCGATTGCCGTCAACCGGATCAGGCGTCCGGAGTCCAGTTCTCCACCACCCGGACGCGGGCGGAGGAGACCGCCACGAACGTGGCACGCCGATCGCGTTCGTCGGATCGATCCTCGGACTACACCCTGACGACGACCTTGCCGGCGGGGTGGCCCTGGGCGAGGTAACGGATCGCGTCAGGGGCATCGGCGAGCGGGTAGACCCGGTCGATGACCGGGGTGACCGAGCCCGACTCGATGAGCGAAGTCAGTTCCTCGAGGTCCTCGTAGCGTTCGCGGGCGGTCACGCCGCACAGCCTCTGGGTCATGATCAACGAGATCAACGGTGCGGCCATCTGGCGCTGGAAGCCGCCCATGATGCGGCCCTTGGCGTGCCCGCCGCCGACAAGGGCGATCGTTCCGCGCGGTGCGAGTGCACGCCGCAGCAACGACAACGGCCGGTTGCCCGCGGTGTCGATGATGACGTCGTACTGCGCACCATCGCGGTCGATCTCGTACCGGGTGTAGTCGATGACGTCGTCGGCACCGATGGAACGCACCAGCTCGATCTTCGAGGTGCTGCAGACACCGGTCACCCTAGCGCCGTAAACCTTGGCAAGCTGGACGGCGAACGACCCGACGCCCCCGCCCGCGCCGGTGATCAGCACCCGCTGTCCGGCCTGCACCCGGGCGTCGCGGATGCTTTGCAGAGCCGTCACCGCGGAGATGGCCGTCGCCGCCGCCTGATCAAAGGTGAGGTTGGCCGGCTTGGGTGCCAGTCGGCGCTGCCGCGCCACCGCGTACTCGGCGAAGGAGCCGCTCTCGCAGGTGCCGTACACGTCATCGCCCACGTGCAGACGGGTGACGCCCGCTCCGACCGCCGCCACCACCCCGGCGACGGCCCGACCGAGCACCGCCACCTTGGGCCGGCGCAGCCCGACCGCGAGGCGCACGGCCATGGGCCGGCCAGTCATCAGGATCCACACGCCAGGGTCCACCCCGGCGGCGCGTACCTCGACGAGCACCTCGTCGTCGCCGATCGAGGGCTTGTCGATGTCGCGGAGTTCGAGTACGTCAGCCGGGCCGTAAACGTCGTGGACGATCGCTTTCATGAGTGCTCCTCAGCGGAGTCGGGGTACTGGAACGCGGTCGTCGAGCGGAACGCCGAACACCCGGCTGGGCCGCAGCCGTGCTCCCCCGCAGGTCATCCGACATTCAGATCGCGTGCTACGTGGCCGAGCGGCATCGGCTCGCGCCGGTACCCGACCCCGACAGTAGGCCCCGGGTGCTCGCTGGCGCCCTGCAGATACCCGCGGTAAAGCCCCTGCGGGGAGCATCCGTCGGACGGCGTTGGCATTAGGGCAACCACGTCCTATGGTGGAGGCATGCCGCCGGTGACGTTCCGCTCGCCTGCCGTCACTGATGTGACGCCAGGCGGTGCCGTGCGCGTGGCGACGGCGGCGCGCCGTATGGCCGGGATGCGAGTGCCGGTTGTCCGCACGTCGCACATCGCGCCCATGCACAGGCTGTCGAGCCCGGCGCGAACCAACCGAGGCCCTCCCGCGGAATCGTTGCACCCAAGAACGGCCGCCAGGGCGAAGCTATCCAGCTTCGGCCCTTTTTCTTTTTCCGTTCCTTTCGAAGGGCAGACCATGAGCGTCGATCATCGAACCGTCGACCAGCGTTGGCTGGCTGATCTGCGAGCGTCCCTGACAGACGATTTCGCCACACAGACGGCTCGGCTGCGGGAACTGACCGAGCTCAACGCGGACACCGGCGATCCCAGCGAGGCCCACAACCAGGCCGCGCTGCTGGCCGCCACCCGCCGCAACATCGAACAGATCACGGGTGCGCTGAGCCGGATCACCGACGGCACCTACGGTGCCTGCCAGAAGTGCGGCAAGAACATCCCGGCCGAGCGGCTCGAGGTTCTCCCGCACGCGCGCTTCTGCGTGCCGTGCCAGGAGAAGCACAACAGGTGACACCGGATGTGGCTGCCGTGCCACGTCAGGTGGCACGGCAGCCACAGGTTCTACGCGCGAGACGGTTCCGCGACGTCGACGACGTCAAGGATGCCCAGGAGCCCGGCGAGGGCTATGGCCTCGGAGCGGGTCAGGGTCAGGCAGCAGGTGGCGTCGGGATCGTCGTCGGACTCGTAAACGAGATCCCGCCGGCCGCCCGGATGGTGCGTGACCACACCGACGCGGCGGCCTTCGGCGGTGGTGAACATGCGGCGCAACCCGATACCGGGCAGCGGGGTCAGTTCGACATTCATGACGACTCCAGAAGCAAGCGGCGAAACGGCTCAGCGGGTCAACAGCAGGCGCAGGCCGGCGAGCGTGGCCAGGTGCGGCTCGGCGGGCATGGTCACCGTGCGGCCGGTCATGGCGGCCAGCCGAGCGGCGAGATCCGGATGAGTGGCGCCGCCACCGGTAAGCAGCAGCCGCCGGACCAGGTGCGGTCCGGCGCTCAGACGCCGCACGCAGGCGGCGATCGCCGGGATCTGATCAACCGTGTTGGTCACGTCCGCGCGTTCGACGGCCACGACCGTGCCGTCGGTGATGCGGGCGACCTCCGTACGCCCGTCGCCGATGTCCACGGCCAGCACGTCGTCGGAGTCGGGACCGCAGGCGAGCGCCGCCGCGAGTGGTTCCTCGACCACGGCGACCCGCCCACCAGTTGCCCGACGCACCACCGCGATCAGCGTGTTCTTCTGCCGCACCGTCGCGGTGGCCGGAACGCCCACCAGGACCGGGGATTCGTCATCGCTGGGCCGGCCGGTGGCGGCGCTGAGAACACGCAGCAGGTACACGCAGGCGAAGAAGTTGTCCACCACGCCGTCACGAACCGGCCAGGTGGGTTTCCCAGCGCTGGAGGCGACCGCATCGAGCGCGGCGTGACCGACGAGGTGCCGTCCGGACGGTCCCGGCGCGATGACGGTTGGTGCGGTGACGACCGCACCGCGCGTCGGGCTCCAGAGCCGCACTGTCGACGTGCCCAGATCAAGAGCGAGAGGATGCCGTACGCCCGGACGGGCGTACGCGCCCGGGGTCAGCATGTGCACCGCCCCGGCGTCGGGGCGGCGGGAGGTGTCGAGGGCGGAAGCGGGTATGCGGGGACGCACGAAGTGGGCATGATGCTCCCAGGCGGGGACCGGCGCGGGCCGGGACGAGTGGGTCAGGCGAAGGCGCGCGCGTGGCGCGGCGGAGCACGATCCGCCGACCAGGCGGGCACGCAACCGGGGATCGCCCGCCGTGCGGAGCGGAACACGATGCACAGGCCGATCGACCGGGTGGCCGAGAGCACCATCACCAGGACGGCAAGCACCAGCATCGTCGGCAGCGGCATCCGCTCGCCGACGCGCCGAAAAGTGCGCCGGTCCTGCATGCGGCAAACCATAGCCGTCGCCCAGCGTGCCGGCCACATTCGCGCCAGGTGACTGCCACGGCTGGTGAGCGGACCGGCTCCTCGACCGAATCCCCCTCCCGGGCCGGCAACCGGGGCGGGCTCGGCCTCGCACCGAGCCCGCCCCTTCACCTCAGCGTTGCAGTGTCAGTAGGCCCGGCCGGTACGGCAGGAGCCCGTAGTCGCCGCCGGAGTTGGGGGAACGTCCCTGGTAGAGCAACTGCAGATTGCAGGGATCAACGGTCATGGTCTGATCGGCGTTGGTCCGGATCAGTTCGCCGTGGCTGATGTCGTTGGTCCAGGTGGCGCCGCTGTTGGCCTTACCGGCGAACGGGTTGCTCTCGGACGCCGCCTGCGGTGTCCACGAACCGCCCAGGCTGGTGGCCGTGAACGAGCGGAAGTAGCGACCCTGCGAGCCGATCGCCTCGACGATCATCAGGTACCGGGTCTGGCCCTGGAGCTTGTAGACCTGAACGGCTTCGAACAGGTTGTTCGTCGTGTCACTCATGATGGTCGTGTAGTTGCTGCCGAAGTTGCCCGGGAAGTTCCCGATCGGCATGCTGGCCCGGTAGATCTTGCCGTTGTCCCCGGCGAAGAAGAGGTACATGTTCGTGCCATCGCCGATGACCGCCTGGTCGATCGGACCCGTACCAGAGCCGGAAATGCTTCCGGTGAACAACGGCTGCGCCGCCGACCAGCCATTCGGGTTGGTGGGGTCACTCGACGTCCGGTAGGAGAACGCGGTCCCACCCCACTGGTAGGCGAGCACCCAGATGTTGCGCGGCGCGAAGTAGAACAGTGATGGCGCGACAGTTGCCGAATTCATCGCGTTCTGGCTGGCCGAGGCCATCTCCGACCAGTTCGTGAAGAGGCCGAAGTTCATCGAACCCCAGCTCGACCCGAAGTCGTGCGTCGTGGCGTAGACGAGTTGCCTGCCGTTGTAGGGGGCGACGGTGAAGTCCTTGAGCGACACCCACCCCGACCTCGGGTTCGCCAGCGCGCCCGTCGACGACCAGCGGTACGTCGACGGAAGGTTGCACGTGCCGGTCGGCGGTGGCGTAGTGGGGTTGCCCCCGCCGTCGACGCGGACGAGTTGCCACTGCTGGTTGTTGCCGTTCCAGTCGTCGTACTGCACGATGTTGCCGCCGTCGGCGGTCGAGGCGCCCTGCACCTCCACCACCTTGTTGCTGTTCCGGTTGATCAACCGGACGTAGCCACCATCGGAGTCGGCCAACCGGAACTGCTGATTTGTCCCGTTACCGTCACTCCACTGCACGATGCTGGCACCGTTGGCGGTCGAGAAGTTGTAGACGTCCAGCACCTTGCCCGACAGTCGCGACTTCAACCGGTAGTAGCCACTGCCCGAGTCCACGAACTGCCACTGCTGCTGATTGCCGTTGTTGCGCGCCCACTGTGTGATCCGCGCACCGTCATTCGTGGCCAGGTTGTACACGTCCAACGCCTTGCCACTGTTCCGATTCACCAGCACGTACCACGCGCTCGTGTCGACCGTCGCCGCGGCGGCGGGTGTCGACACCACCGCCGCGGCGGCACCACCGACCACCAACGCCGCCACGCCAGCGACGACGACCCGTAACAACCTCCCGCGCCGCCATGACGACGGCGCGATGGATGGAGACCTACCAAAGGCAGACATGATCTTCCTCCAATGACCGAGAGCCGTAGGCCCGCCCGAAGACGGGCGGACCGCGGGGCGTGACCGGGCACATACGTCGGAGGTGTCAGCGCTAACAAGACGTCGGCATGCCCTGGCGCACGCAGTGATTCGAGGTCGACGAAGCAGGCTTGCCCGGTAAGCCGCAGGTGTCGTCGTCCTCAGACATCGACTGTGAGCGATAACATGCCATTGGTCAAGCCACAATTTCCAGGCCCAGCGGAAAGCATGGGGCTACTACTGCCGGGCAGACGGGCGTCGCTTGGTGAGCCACCGCATGACGTCCAGCGCGTGGGACGCGGGCTCCGGGATCGGGTGGAACACGTGCTCGACCACCTCGTCGGCGACGATCAGGGTCAGCCGCTCGTATAGCGTCATGTCACCGGCCGTGAAGGTCGGCAGCCTGAGCTCGGCGGCCAGGGTCAGCCGCGGATCGGGTATCAGCGGGTACGGCAGGCGCAGCCGGTGCACCAGTTCACGCTGGTAGCCGGTTGACTGCGCGGACAGCCCGTAGACCCGCTCCGCTCCGGCGCTGAGGATCTCCGTGTGGTGGTCGCGGAGCCAGGTGGCCTGCTCGGTTCCGCCCCGCGCGCCGGGGATCTCCAGCAGGCTCCTGGGCAGGTCGACACCCGGCCTCCCGCTGAGCGGATAGATGAATATGACGGTACGTCCAGGGCCGAGGGCGCCGAGATCGACAGGCCGACCGTCGGTGGCGTAGAAGCTCAGCGGCGGCAGAGGCCTGCCAACCAGGTCCGCGGGGTTCGCGCCGACGGCCGGGCCACCGGTCACCACCTGGCTCGCGGCTGCGTCGAGGCGCGCGTCGAGGGCGTCCCGCTGAGCGGTCAACTTGCCGATACGTTCCTGGACAGCGGAGACGGTGCTCCGATACGTCGCCAGTGCCGCCGCGCACACATCCGCGTCGTCAGATCCGTCGGTGATCGACTCGACGAACGGGCGAGTCTCCTCGACGGTGAGGCCCAGCGCCATGAGCTCGCGAATCTGCGCGACCAGGCGTAGCGCGATCGGTTCGTAGTCGCGGTAGCCGTTGCTCAGACGCCAGGGCACGACCAGCCCGGCCGACTCGTAGTACCGCAGGGCACGCACAGTCGTCCCGGTGCGGCGCGCCAGCTCACCCACTCGCATCCGACAACCCTAAACCCGCACCTCAGGGTGCAGGTCAAGGTGTTCATCGTCGCGGTGGCGGGACCACATTTCTCTGCCAGTCTGGCCCCGTAGACAGGCGAGAACAGGGAGTACGTGATGACAGCTATCAGCCGGGTGATCGGTCGACAGGTCCTGGACAGCCGTGGCAACCCCACAGTCGAGGTGGATGTCGTCCTGGCGGACGGGTCGGCCGGCCGAGCCACCGTGCCGTCCGGCGCGTCGACCGGGGCTAACGAGGCGGTCGAACGGCGCGACGGCGACCCCGGACGCTTCCATGGCAAGGGCGTCAGCAACGCCGTCGCCGCGGTCACCGGGGAGATCGCCGAGGCGGTGCTCGGCCTCGACGCGGAGGACCAGGCGCTGGTCGACGAGACCATGATCGAGCTGGACGGCACGAAGGACAAGGGCCGCCTCGGCGCGAACGCGATTCTGGGGGTCTCCCTCGCCACGGCGAAGGCCGCGGCCCTCGCCCATCGCCAGCCGCTCTACCGCTACGTGGGTGGAGTCGGAGCCCGCCTGCTGCCGGTGCCGATGATGAACATCGTCAACGGTGGCGCGCACGCCGACAACCCGCTCGACTTCCAGGAGTTCATGATCGCCCCGGTCGGTGCGGCGAACTTCTTCGAGGCCGTACGGATGGGCTCCGAGGTGTTCCACACCCTGCGCCGATCCCTGGCCGCGGCCGGACACAGCACAAACGTCGGCGACGAGGGCGGCTTCGCGCCGAACTTCGCGACCGCCGACGAGGCACTGCGGTTCGTGCTGCGCGCCATCGAGGACTCCGGCTACGAACCCGGCCAGGACATCACCATCTGCCTGGACCCGGCCAGCTCGGAATTCTTTCGGGAAGGCGTCTACGAGTACGCCGGCGAGGGCCGCACCCGGACCATGGAAGAGCACATCGACCACCTCCTCGACCTGATCTCCCGGTACCCGATCAGCTCGATCGAGGACCCGATGGCCGAGGACGACTTCGCCGGCTGGAAGCGGCTCACGGCCCTGGCCGGCGATCGGGTCCAACTGGTCGGCGACGACGTCTTCTGCACCGACGTCGACCGGTTGCGCGACGGCATCGCAGGCGGTTACGCCAACGCGATCCTGGTCAAGGTCAACCAGATCGGCACCCTCACCGAAACCCTCGCGACGGTGGATGCCGCCCACAAGGCGGGTTACCGGGTGGTGATGTCGCACCGATCCGGCGAAACCGAGGACACCACGATCGCGGACCTGGCGGTGGGCGTCGGCTGCGGTCAGATCAAGACAGGTTCGCTGTCACGCTCGGACCGAACGGCGAAATACAACCAGCTCATCCGAATTGAAGAAGAGCTGGGCTCTCGTGCCGGCTACCCGGGCCGCCGCTGAGGTGTGGACTCAGGACGCTTCGCGGACGCGCAGGTCGGCCAGCCACACCTCGGCCAGGTCGCTGAGCGCGACGCCGAGGACCTCGCTGAGGCAGACCACGGTGCCGAACGCGGGTGCGGGGAGCCGACCCACCTCGATCTTGCGGAGCGTCTCCGGCGAGATGCCGGCCGCCAAGGCCACCTCGACGAGGCTGCGGCCACCTCGCGCGACCCGAAGCGCCGCCCCGAGACGTTGCCCCGCGGCGATCTGTTCAGGAGTGAGCGGTGGGCGAACCATGTGAGCAGGATAGTCCCTTCTCGGACCGGCGACGCCAACCTGCGGACGCCCCCGGCCAGCGTGGTATAAATATACCGCTACGGAGACGGAAGGGTTGGTCGTGATCGAGCTTAAGTCCCCCGACGAGATCGAACGGATGGCCGTGACCGGCCAGTTCGTCGGCGAGCTGCTGGCGGAACTGCGTGAGGTCGCCGCCGTCGGGGTCAACCTGATGGACCTCGAGCACCACGCCCGCCGCCGGATCAAGGAGCGCGGCGCGGAGTCCTGCTACTGGGACTACGCGCCGTCGTTCGGCCGCGGCCCGTTCCGCAACGTCCTGTGCCTCTCGGTGAACGACGCGGTGCTGCACGGTCTGCCACACAAATACGCCCTGCGCGACGGTGATCTCCTGAGCATCGACATGGCGCTCGGGATCGACGGCTGGGTCGCCGACTCCGCACTGTCTGTCATCATCGGCACCCCCTCTTCGGACGACCTGAAGCTGATCGAAGCCACCGAGGTCGCGCTGGAGGCCGCAATCGACGCCGCGCGGCCGGGCAACCAGCTCGGCGACATCTCCGCCGCCATCGGCGAGGTTGCCCGCCGCTACGGCTACCAGGTCAACAACGAATTCGGCGGACACGGCATCGGTCGCACCATGCATGAGGCCCCACACGTCGCCAACAACGGCCGCCCCAGCCGGGGCATGAAGCTCAAGCCGGGCCTGACGATCGCGATCGAGCCGTGGTTCTGCCGCAGCACCGACAAGATCAAGTTTGACGAGGACGGGTGGACGATCCGGTCCGTGGACGGCTCGCGGACGGCACACTCCGAGCACACCGTCGCCATCACCGAGGCCGGCCCCCAGGTGCTCACCCGCCGCCCCGGGCACGCCACAAGGCCGGGCAACCGCAGCGGGCAGTCGGTCGCGACGTCCTGACGGACGCCGCCCTGGCGCGTGCGGTTGCTCTGGCAGGTCCCTCCCGCGAGGGAGGGCCTTCCCCTGTCGGCGGGGGCCACACGCGCCGGGGCGCCGCAAGGATCGGTGCATGACGACATCGGCATCGATCGCTCGCAGGACCGGCCACGGCCTGACGTACGCGGTGCTCGCCTGGGCTGTGGCATACGGGGGCGTTCGCCTGGCGTGGACCGTCGGCGAGGCTCCGGAGTTCGGACAGTTCGGGTCGGATCTGCTCGGTTTCACCGGCTGGCGATCGGTGGCGTTATGCGTGTCAGCGGGTGTTCTGGCGGTTGCCTTGGACCGGGTGGCGACATGGCGACCGGCGCTTGCGGGAGTCGCCTGGACGGTCGCCGGGGCACTTGTCGCGGCAGCCGCGATCCTGCTGCCGGAGTTGGTGGGCTTCCTGCTGTTCACTGTCGGCCCGTACTTCGACCCGGTGGCGTTCACCAGCCGGCTCGGTTGTGTCACCGGAGCGGTCCTGCTCGGTCTGGCCACCGCCCGCTATCAGCGGCGTACCCGGGGCGACTGTCCGGACTGCTGCCGGACGGTCCGACCGGGTCCGCGGCGCTCAGCACCCGCGCTGTGGGCGCGTTGGGCCGCGTACGCCGCGGTAGCCGGCCTCGTCGCCCGCTTCGCGGCCCAGGTCGTGGTGGGATTCGACGGGCTTACGCACGACGCCTCGGTGATCGGGTTGGAGATCGGGCTGTTGCTGGCTGGAGTGCTGTTGCCGCTGGCACTGGTACACCGCTGGGGTGAGATCTGGCCGGGGTGGGTGCCGCTGCTCGCCGGACGCACGATCCCTCGTCCGCTGTTGCTGGTGCCCGGCTTCGGGCTCGGGGCGGGCATCGTGGCCTACTTCGGTATGGGGCTGGCGCAATTGGCGTCGGGATCGGTCAGCCAGTTCTCCGACACGTTCCTCTGGGTGGCGATGTCGGCGTACTGCGTCCTGGGGCTCGGCCTCGTCGCGGCGTCAAGCGACTACCACCTACGCACCCGCGCCGCGTGCGGGGCCTGCGGCCGGTGAGCGGTGACCGGTGTCAGCGCCCACGGCCGTCATCTGGCTGCTCCATTCAGTGCTGGATGAGACCGCCGGCCGGGACGGAGGCGACGTGGCCGGTTACCGGAAGGGTCTGCGCCAGTGCGAGACCAACGTCGACAAGCGCCGATCGGCGCAGGCGAGCTACGTCGGTTATCGGAGTCCAGACCGACTCGGCGGTTGCGCCGTTCGGCTCGGGCCGGAGAGTGCCGCCGGTGATACGAACTCTGTAGAAGACGCCGACATTCTGGTGCTCGTTCCCCAACCACGCCTCGGCAGCGGGGATCACTCTCGAGTCCACACCCAGTAGGCGTTCGACGACCGCGTCGTAGCCGGTCTCCTCGGCGACCTCCCGGATCACCGCATCGAACGGATCCTCCGCGTGCTCGACCTTGCCGCCTGGGAGGGTCCACTGCGGGTCGCCCGTCGGCGGCACGTAATGGGCGAGCAGCACCCGCTCATCCGCGATGCACACGGCGTACGCCGCCAGCCGAAAGCTCATCCTCGCACCCCCGCCCGGACCCTATTCCATCGACCTGTGCCGCGACACTGGCCAAACGGGGGTGCCCTGTTCGCGGGCACTCAGTCGAGACAGAACTCGTTGCCCTCGATGTCCGGCCGGTTGGCGAGCCCGTCAGGCGAGCCTCCACGATTACGGCCCGAGCCAGCGGTCCAGGTAGGCGAGCAGCCCGGTCAGGTCGGTGCCACCAGCCCGGTAGCCGATGTGCCCATCGGGACGGACCAGGAACACGCCATTGACGCCGGCGCCGAGACCCAACCGTCGCAACGCCTGAGCAGCGGACGTGGAGGCCGCTGCGGCGGCCCCGGGCTCGGTCAACCGGTGCACGGTGAGCCGATGCCGGGCCAGCCTCGCGGTGTCGCCGGCCGGCCAGGCAGCGGATGGTCCGCACAGCAGCAGGTGCCATCCGGGCGTGGAGGTGAGCCGATGCAGCGTGCTGGCGTCTCCACCGCCGGGCAGCGGGGCGTCGGGCAGCCGGTCGCCGGGGCGTGGACCGGTCCGCGACGGGTGCGGCCCTTGCACCGACAGCGCACTGTTCCGGTAGCTGATGCCCAGCTGCGACACCGTCCGGAACGCGGAGGCCCGCACCAACCGGGACGCGAGCACGACCGGGATGAGAGCGGGGGCGATCCGGGTACGAGCGAACCGGACGGCTGGGTTGGTGGACGTCGCGACAGTGAACGCCCGGTCGCTGAAGCGCAGCACCATCCGACCGACTGGCGCCCGTTCCGTCTCGTAGGTGTCCAGCAGCGTCGAGTTGGCGTCGCCCCGCAGGACCTGGGCGAGTTTCCAGCCGAGGTTGACCGCGTCCTGAATGCCGGTGTTCATTCCCTGCGCGCCGGCGGGGCTGTGGATGTGCGCGGCGTCGCCGGCCAGGAACACCGGCCCGGCACGGTAGTGGGTGGCGGCGCGGTGGTGCAGCCGGAAGTTGGTCATCCAGACCGGATCACGCAGACGCACGGTCGCACCGGTGTACGTGTCGGCGAGTGCCTGCACTTCGTCGAGGGTGACCGGGGCGCCTGGTGAGACCACCTCGGCGGGTGGCCGCATGACCAGCAGGCGCCAGGTGGCCGGGTGCCCGAGTGGGAAGAGGAAAAGCATCCCGCGCTCGGACAGGAACACGTGCGCCGCCCCGGTGTCGAGGCCCTCGGCCTCCAGGTCGGCCAGGACGAACGTCTGCGGATACGCGGCGCCCTCGAATCCGATTCCGGCGAGGTGCCGCACGGCGCTGTGCGCGCCGTCGCAACCCACCACGTACCGGGCCGCCACCCGCTCCGCCCGGCCGTCCCCATGGTGCAGCGTCGCCACCGCACCGTCGCCGCCACGGTCCAGACCCGCCAGCTCGACACCCCGTTCGATGTCAAGCCCCACCGCCGCGAGGTGCTCGCCCAGGATGCGCTCGGTCTCCGCCTGCGACAGGAACAACAGGTACGGATACGCGGTGCCCGACAGACCCAGGTCGAACAGCGGCACGGTGCGCGCCCGCCCCCGCGCGTGCAGGCACAGCCGTACCGCGCGGTTCCCGACGGCCACCATCTCGTCGGTCACCCCGAGATTGGCGAGGACCTCCAGGGTCCGGGGCTGAACCGCCAGGGCACGGGACTCATGAACCCGGTCGAGAGATCGATCTACCACCCGGACCCGCACGCCTGAGGCGGCCAGTTGCCCGGCCATGGCGAGTCCGGTTGGCCCCGCCCCGACCACCAGAACCTCGACGGCGCTCACCGGACATCGGCCCGTCGAGAGCCGACGCTCGCGACCGGCGCCTGCAGCGGACCGGCTGAGGTCCCGAACGTGATCACGTCCTCAATGCCGACCATCCAGATCCCTCGGCTCGACGCGCGCCTGCCCCGTCTCGACCCGACGGTATCGCCAACTGCGGCCCGTCAACCAGCCACCCCGGTCGACGACGCCGCGAAGATCCTCGCCGCCGACCGGGTGTACATCGAAGTCCCGTGCTCTCCCCGCTGACTGTCAGCCGCAGATCAGGTCGTCGAGCAGTACCATCTGCCGCTGTATGACAGCCGTTGCCCGGTCCGGGTCGGCCAGCTCGGTGGCCAGGTACAAGACCGTCGAGCGTTTTCCGCCGGGGGTGACCGCGGCGAGGGTGCTCATCCCTGGCATGGATCCGACGTGCGCCCAGGAGCCGCCGCACCGGTTGGGTATCCACATGATGCCGAGCCCGTAGCGGATGCCGGGCCGGATTGCCTGGAACCCGTCGGCCAGCACGGTTCGGTGCAGCTCGGCCATCTGTCCGGGCCGCAACAGCTGGCCGCGCGCCAATGCCTGCCAGAAGCGGGTCATGTCGCTGGTGGTGCTGACCAGGCCGCCGGCCGAGGCCGTCACTGTCGGATTGAAGATCGTCGTGTCTACCAGCGGCTCGCCCGGCGCGAACTGCCGGTACCCCTCGGCGTGGGGCTGGGGCAGGGTCGGCCGGTCGCCGGGGTAGAACGTATGGGTCAGGTGCAGCGGCGCCAGGATCCGGGAGCGTACCTCGCCGTACCACAGGTGTCCGGTGACCCGTTTGATGAGCATCCCGGCCAGGAGGTAGTTGGTGTTCGCGTAGCTCCAGTGCGTGCCGGCGGCGAACAGCGGCGGGTGGCGCATCGCGATCGCCACCAACTGCGCCTCGGTGTAGTGGTCCAAGCGGTGCGCCAGGAACCCGTCGGCCGACCTCAGCACGGCGAGGTCGTTGGTGGCGTCGTAGAGGCCGCTGGTGTGCTGCAGGACGTGTCGTACGGTGACGTGCCGGCCGTCGTTGCCGTTGCCTTCGACGACACCGGGCAGCCACCGTTCGATCGGGTCGTCCAGCCCGATCCGGCCCTCGCCGACGAGTTGAAGCAGCACCACCGACACGAAGGTCTTCGTGGTGCTGCCGATCCGGAAGTACCCGTCCACCGGCATCGGCGCGCCGGTGTCCATGTCGGCCACGCCGCTGCGGGCCACGGTCACCCGGTTCGCGTCGCGGACCAGGCCCTGCGCCCCGGACACGCCGAGGTCGCGCAGATCGTCGAGGCCGTGCTGGAGCACCGCTGCCGGGGACCGGTGATCCGAGGCCGGCGGCGCAGCCGTCCCGGCCCCACCGCCGACCGCCGCGGCCAGCACCGCGCCAGCCGTCGCGGCCGCTACCACCCTCCGCCACCGCACAGTTCTCTGGACTGCGGAATGTGTTCTCACATCGAGGCTCCTTTTCGGGAATGCGACTGTGCGCAAACCGTACGAAGAACCTCGATGTCTGCACCAACCGGAAAACCCGGAACTCGACCTGGGGGCTAGCACCCACTACCCGATCTGATCGTCACAAGATCAGTGGCAACTGACTCCGAGGGTGGTTCGGGAGGGCCGCCGACGGTACCGACTGCTCGGGCCGGTCGAGGTGTGGTCTCTCGCCGGGGTGCGGCTGGCCATCGGCACGCCGATGCAGATGCGCCTGCTGGCCATCCTGATGCCCGGCCGCGTCGGACTCAGGGACGCTCGACCGGCTGTGAGCGTCCGCTCCTGTCTCAGGCTGCCCTCGGCCTGACCCTCGTCGAAGCCCCGGCACGGGTGAGGCAATGCGCCCGGCAGCCATCCGAACGCATTGCATCGACAGGGGCCGCATACCGGCGTCTCCAGCCGGCGGCATCGGCGGCGATCGGTTTCCTGATCAGAAGGGGGGCGCGTCCTCGCCCATCAGCGCCAGCACGACGCCTCCCTTACCGGTCTTGAGACTCTGGACCACGACCTTGCCGGTGCTGCCGTTGGGCAGCTCCAACGTGAAGGTCTTCCCGACCGCGTTCTTGGGGCCGTTGCCGGCGCTGTTGGCGGGTCGGAAGTCACCTGCCCACGGTGGGATCCCACCCCTGCGGGCGGGCTCGGCGAAGAGCGCGGCGGTGCCGGGGGTCCTGGTGCCGTCCGAGGAGAGAAGCACTGAGGCGCTGCGATAGGTAGCCATATACGGCAAGGCTATCCCGGACTGTGCTCGTTCGCGTCACGACTACTCCAGCGGCCGACGAGATAGCGCGTCGACCCGATGGACAGTCGGAGTCGTTGGGTGGGCGCAGCTGCCACATACGATGGCGCGAACGAGCACCCCGCTCATGAGGAGTCCGTCCTGATGCCCTCGACGACTGTCCTGCTGGAGCGCCTACTCAGGGCCGGAATGCGTGAGGTCGTCACAGTTGAGCCGGTGACAGGTGGGGTCGCGGCGCTCGCGGGCATCGCGACCCGCCGGGACGCGCCGTCGGTGTTCGTCAAGGCCTTCGCCGAGGCCCCGGCCGACGACGTCTTCGTCGCGGAGGCCGAGGGGCTGGCCGCCCTACGTGAGCTCGGCGGAGTGGCGACACCCGAGGTGATCCTGGCGGACCGGGAACTGCTTGTGCTGTCGGTGCTGCGGCCGAGGCCGCACAGCGAGGTCTTCTGGGAGCAGTTCGCCCACGTGCTCGCCCGCATGCACATGAGCACGACCCATCCGCGCTTCGGATGGCACCACGACAACTGGCTGGGCCGTCGCCGCCAGATCAATACGTGGAATGACGACGGCTTTGCCTTTTTCGCACAGCACCGGCTGCTTCGGTGGCTCGGGCAGCCTCGCGTCGAGGCGGCACTGGACGCCGGAGACCGGGCGGCGTTGGAGCGGTTGTGCCACCGGCTGCACGACCTGCTGCCGGGCCGGCCGGCGTGCCTGACGCACGGCGACCTGTGGGCACAGAACATCCTGGCCACTCCGGACGGGCAACCCGCGCTGATCGACCCGGCCGTGTCGTACATGTGGGCCGAGGTCGACCTCGCTCACGTGTGGTCCACCTCGCCCCCGCCCGAGGCGCGACGGATGTTCGAGGTCTATGCGGAGCTGACGTCGCTCGACGGCGACTGGCCGGCCCGCATGCCGATCATCCAACTACGGCAACACCTCGCCGTGCTGGCCCAGTTCGACGACGACTGGGGCGCGGCTGACCAGATCCGCGCCGTCCTTGCCCCGTTCCGGAAGCGATCCTGACCAGAGAACCAACGGTGACCATCGAGACGATCTCGTGCGGTTGGTCCTCAACGTCCATGAGGCAGACTCTGGCGGTCGAGCCGCGCAGGCTCACCTCGAACTGGGCATCGCCGGCAAAAGGCGAAATGTGCGGACGCCTTGCCTGTTGACTCTCACATCGTGTCAGGGGCCAGGATGGAGTCGTGTTCAGCATCGGAGACTTCGCCGCGCTTGGTCGCGTGTCCGTGCGCATGCTGCGTCATTACGACGCGATCGGGCTGCTGACGCCGGCCAGGACCGACCCGGCCACCGGGTACCGCTATTACCAGGCCGACCAGCTGCGCCGGCTCAACCGGATCATCGCCTTGAAGGATCTCGGCCTGACCCTTGAGAAGGTCGCTGCCATTCTCGACGACAAGGTCAGTGTCGAGCAGCTGCACGGCATGCTGCGGCTTCGACGAGCGCAGATGGAGGCGCAGTTGAGCGCCGACACCGCCCGGCTGATCAGCATCGAGGCGCGACTGCGCATGATCGAGGAGGAGGGATATATGAGCACCGAGGACGTGGTACTCAAGCAGATCGCGCCCGTCCGCGTGGCCGAACTGTCCGCGCTGGCCGCCAGTTACGACGGTGAGGACATCGGCCCGGTGATCGGACCGTTGTACAACGAAATGTGGCGTCGCCTGGGCGCTACCGGAGTTCGCCCGAGCGGGGCCCCGATCGCGTACTACGAACCGGACACCGGCACAGGCGGCGACGGGCAGACAGTGCTCGTGCACGCGGCCGTCGAGGTGGTGTCCGGCACGAGCGGCGCTGACGACCTCGACCTGCGAGACCTGCCGGGTATCGAGTCAGCAGCGACGATCGTGCACCGTGGCCCGATGAACGAGGCATTCCGCAGCATGCAGATCCTGGCCCGTTGGATCGACGACAACGGGTACAAGCCGGTGGGTTACGCCCGGGAAGTCTGCCTCCAGTTTGATCCACAGAACCCGGCCAACTGGGTACACGAATTCCAGCTCGAAGTGACTCGGGCTTAACCGCGCAGGCACCGGCCGCCCTGGCACTGGTCGGCATACGGGTCGCGCCCGCGCTCCCCGGGCCGCCTGCACCGCCCTGCCGGACGGACCGGCTACTCCTCCGGGACGCGCGGCCCAACCTCGCCCCGCTTCAAGTGCTCCGCATTGCGGTCGGCTTCGCTGTCGGCGTGCGCAGCCCCGGAGCCCGGGTCTGTCGTTCGGCGCCCCTCGGCGTCCTGATACACCTCGCCGGTCTCGAGGGCTCTCTCCTGCTGACTCTGCTCAGGGCTGGTCATAGCCACCCAACTACCCTCCGGCCCCACCAGCAAACGGATACACCTGCTGTTCGACCGGCGTCTCCTCGCCGAGGAGGCCTTCCTGATGTCGGCTTTGTGCTCCGGCCGTGTTTCCGCAGGTGGTACGCCGCCGGCCTGGCGATGCGTGAGTGCCGCTGATTCTTCACTCGGATGTCACCAATCGATCCCGCAGGTGACGCGTCCGTGTCTGTCCGCAGGAGTTGGCTGTCGATCGTCGCACTTGTCTCGACCAGGAGCTGATCCGCGTGCCTTCCTCTCGTCGTACCTTCCTCGCTGGTGGCGCCGCCGCTGGCGTAGGCCTTGTCGTCGCCGGCGGCCTGCCGTCCCTGGCGCAGGCCCACCCGGGCCGGCCTCACCCGCCGGTCAAGGCCGGCCACCTGCCCTTCCCGCCGCTCGTGGACGACCCCAAGGGGATCCTCGCCCTGCCCGAGGGCTTCAGCTACACCGTGGTCACCCGCACCGGCGTCACCCGGCTCGACCGCGGCCAGGGCATGACCCCGGCCGACCACGACGGCATGGCCGTCTACGACGCCGGCCACGGCCGTTACAACCTGATCCAGAACCACGAGATCGACCCCGGCGCTGAGTTCGGCGTGCCGCACGTCAAGGGCACGGTGTACGACCCGGGCGCCGTCGACGCGGGCGGGTGCACCGTGATCAAGACCGACCGGGCGGGCCGGAACCTGGGTGAGTTCGTCGCCCTCTCCGGCACCATCTCCAACTGCGCCGGCGGGCCGACCCCCTGGGGCACCTGGCTCACCTGCGAGGAGACCGAGGACCGGGCCGGCGACAAATGGGAGGAGGGCAGCCGGTCCGGCGTCTACCAGAAGGACCACGGCTACGTCTTCGAGGTGTGGGCCGACGGCAGCGCGGACCCGAAGCCGATCAAGTGCCTGGGCCGCTACTCCCACGAGGCCCTGGCGGTCGACAAGGACCGCACTCGGGTCTACCTCTCCGAGGACGCCGACGGGCCCAACGGCCTCTTCTACCGCTGGACGGCGCCGCACGGCGTCAAGCTCGGCCCCGGCGTGCTCACCCGGCTCGCACCGAACGCCGGTGTCCTCGCCGCGATGCAGATCATCATGGACGACGGCTCGGTGCTGCCGGACGTCGCCTACCTGACCTCCGCCCAGCTGGGCCGCCCCTTCCCGGTCCGCTGGATCGAGGTGCCGGACCGCGACGCGCGGACCACGTCGGTGCGCGAGCAGTTCGCCGACGGCCAGGTCACCCGCGGACGCAAGTTCGAAGGCGTGTGGGCCACCGACGAGGGCGTATACGTGGTCAACTCCTACGCCTGGGACGACGGTGACCTGCCGGCCGACGCGGCGCCGCACGACGGCATGGTCTGGTTCTACAACTACAAGGCGCAGACCATCCAGCTCGTGACGTACTTCCCGCACCAGACCGCAGCCGAGGAAGGGTCGCCGGTCAAGTACACCGACCTCACCTTCGACGGCCCGGACAACGTGACAGTCACCCCGTGGGGAAGCCTCGTGCTCGCCGAGGACGGCAAGGGCGCCTCGCACGTGCTCAGCACGATCCCGGGTGGCCCGACGTACGCGATCGCCCGCAACCAGCTCAACGACTCGGAGTTCTGCGGACCGACCTTCTCCGCCGACGGCAAGGTGCTCTTCGTCAACATGCAGGACCCGGGTCTCACCCTGGCCATCACCGGCCCGTGGGAGACGTACCTGGGCTGACGGAGCCGGACCGACCGGTGGGGTCAGGCCATTCCGCCTGCCCCCACCGCAGGTACGACGCCAGGTTCGTCCGACACCCGGAAGTGGCGCGGTCCTCGGGTCACGAACCGTCCGGAGGATTGGCCGGCTGCTGTCCCGGCCAGAACGGCCACTCCTCGAACGACCGGCAACGTCCGTCGTCCGCGAATCGCATGATCCACAGGTCGCGGTACTCCTGGTTGACCGGGTCGCCGTAGCGGACCTCCTGGCGCGACACCGCGGTGTCGCCGTCGACCGCGACGATCTCCCTGGTCATCTGGAACACCTCGTCGGGACCATTGCGCTGCTCTTCCCACATCCGGGCGATCGCCGGCAGGCCGACGACAGGCGTCCAGTACGGCCCCTGCTGGTAGCTCGCATCCTCGGTGAAGAGCGTGACCAGCGCGTCCGTGCCCGGCGTCCGCCACACCTGCTCGTAGGCGGCGAGCCAATCGGCGACGTGGTTCCTGTTCATGGACATCACCCTGCCACTCACCGGGCGGCCCGCGGCGGGAACCGGCCCCCGATCCACGAGAGAAGCCGTGCTCAGCTGGAGGCGTTGCGGGTAAATATGATCGGCTCATGCCTCTGACAGTGGACGACGTCGACCGATTCGAGCTGTCGAGGCCCCGTCTGGAGGCCATCGCCTACCGTCTCCTCGGCTCCGCGCACGAGGCAGAGGACGTCGTGCAGGAGACGTTCTTGCGCTGGCAGGCCGCCGACGTCGACCGGGTCGAGGTCCCCGAGGCTTGGCTGACGAAGGTACTCACCAACCTGTGCCTCAACCTGCTCACCACCGCGCGTGCACGCCGCGAGACCTACGTGGGCCGATGGCTCCCCGAGCCGCTGCTCGCGGGGGGATCCGATGCTCGGCCCGGCCGACACCGCCGAGCAGCGCGAATCGGTCTCGTACGCGGTCCTCACGCTCATGGAGCGCCTGTCCCCCAACGAACGGGCCGTGTACGTGCTGCGGGAGGCGTTCGACTACCCGCACCGGGAGATCGCCCAGATCCTCGACATCACCGAGGCCGCCAGCCAGCAGATCTTTCACCGTGCCAAGAAGCATGTCGCGTACGGCAAAGCCCGCAGCGAAGTTGAGCGGGCCGCCGCCCGGCGGATCGTCGAGGAGTTCCTCGCGGCCGCCACCAGTGGCCAGACCGATGAGCTCGTACGCCTGCTCACCACGGACGCCATCTCCATCGGCGACGGCGGCGGGAAGGTTCCGGCACGCACCGAGGCGTTCGAGGGAGCCGTCGCGGTCGCGAAGTTCGTGTGGGGCTTGTTCAAGCCTGCGGAGGCCAAGCGCGCCATCGTCGGCGGCTCGCCCGAGATATACGCCTGGACCGCCAATGGCGAACCCGCCGTTGTGGCCGTCGTGCAAGGCCGGGTTGTCGCCATCATGTGCCTGGAGGTCACCGTCGAGGGCATCACTGCCTGCCGTACCCAGGCAAACCCCGACAAGCTCGAACGCGCGACCGAGCAATGGGCGGCAGCCAACCATGGGGAGCCCCTGCTGACGGTATGACGTGGATCACCTTCGACTCCTGTCAGGAATCGGCAGGCCATCCGGTTCAAGTGACGAATCCGAACCGGACAGCAAGGGAGCCGACGATGAGAGTGCTGGTGGCAGGAGCGACCGGAGCGATGGGCAAGGAGCTGGTGCCGCGTCTGGTCGATGCGGGACACCAGGTGTTCGCCATGGTCCGCAGCGAATCCAACAAGGCCAGGGCAGCACAGCTGGGTGCGGTACCGGTCGTCGCCGACGCGCTGGATCGCGCCCAGGTCGAGGCGGCCGTGCGCCAGGCCGCCCCAGAGGTGATCGTCAACCAGCTGACCGCCATCGGGCACGTCGACACCCGCCATTTCGAACGCAGCTTCGCCGCCACCGACCGGCTGCGGATCGAGGGCACCGACAACCTGCTCGCGGCCGCACGCGCCACAGGAGTACGACGGTTCGTCGCCCAGAGCAACGGCGCGTTCACCTACACGCGGACCGGCGGGCCGGTCAAGAACGAACAAGACTCCCTGGATCGCTCACCGGTCGGCCAGATGGCCCCTATGATCGCCGCGATCGAGCACTTGGAGAAGGCCGTGCTGGGCGCCGCCTGGACCGAAGGGATCGTGCTGCGCTACGGCGCTTTCTACGGAGCCGGCACGTCCATGGCGCCAGGATCCGAGCAGCTCGAGATGATCCGCAAACGCAGGTTCCCGGTCGTCGGCGACGGCGGCGGGGTGTGGTCGTTCATCCACATCGCCGATGCCGCCGAGGCCACGGTCGCAGCGGTGGAGAACGGCGGCCGCGGTGTCTACAACATCGTCGATGACGACCCCGCCCCGGTCGCCGAATGGCTGCCGGAACTGGCAGCGATGCTGGGCGCCAAGAAACCGATGCGCGTACCGCGGTTCATCGGACGCCTCGCCGCCGGACAGGCCGGCGTCGTGCTCATGACCGAACTGCGCGGCGCATCCAACGCCAAGGCCAAGCGCGAACTGGGCTGGCACCCGACACACCCCACCTGGCGCCAAGGCTTCCGGGTTGTGCCGTGACCTGCTGAGCGTCGTTCTTCCTTATCCATACGCACGTCCGTCGTCAGCACGGCGGACTCTGGTACGCCGCACGGTCCGGGGCCCCGGTTTAACCCGGTGCTGGATCTCCATGCCGACTGTTAGCGTCGCGGCATGTTCGCCACCGATCGGGTCCGACTGCGCCCGCCCACGCCGGACGACGCGCCGAACATGTTCCGCCTGTACGGTGATCCCGAGTTGCACCTGATCACGGACGGCGAGCCGTTCGTGCCGCGCCATGTCGGCCAGGTCCGGGCCCGGCTGGAGAAAAAGGTCACCGAGCCGCCCGACGGCCAGACCCAGGTGTCGCTGCTGGCCGAGACCGTGGCCGACGGCACTTTCCTCGGTGGCAGCGTGCTGTGGGGGATCAACGCGTTCAGTCGGTACGCCCACCTCGGTATCTCGCTGCTACCCGAGGCACGTGGCCAGGGGTACGGGACCGAAGTGATCCGGCTGCTCTGCCGGTACGGCTTCCGCAACCGCAACCTGCGCCGTCTGGAACTGGAGACGCTGGCCAGCAACACGGCCATGCGGCGGACCGCTGAGACATGCGGCTTCACGCACGAAGGCACGCAGCGGGAGCGCGAGTACGACGGCGACGGCTTCGCAGACATGGTGATCTACGGTCTGCTCCGGCGCGACTGGACGCCGTAGCTCGTGAGAACGCTGAGTGCGTACCGCAGTCAGGCCCTGGTGTCGTACAGGTCAAGGGCGATGCTCGGTTTGCGTGTGATCCTCGGTCAGGAGCCGGCGACGTTGATGGCGCTGCGCGCGTGGGTGGAGTTCTCGACCGCGTCGAGTAGGACTGCGGCGGCATCTGCGCGGGTGAGCGGACGGGGTCGGTCGAGCAGGTCGCGGCTGATCTGCACGCCGCCCCGCGCGGGCCGGTCGAGCAGGCGGTTCAGGCGCACGATTGTCCAGTCCAGGTCGGAGGCCGAGACGACCACCTCCATCCGCGCGGCATCTGCGTAGGCGTCGGCGAACAACCGCCGCAGCAGTGCGATGGGCAGCCGGGGACTGTCGGCCACGATCGGATATGCGCTGGTGACGGCGAGCCGGCGCACACCGGCGTGGGCCATGCTCGTGGCGAGGACGCGTGCCACCGCCTCGGCGTGGTGCGGGCCCTTGCGATCCGGTGCGGAGATGATGGCGATCACGGCGTCGGCGTCGCTGATGGCGGCCCGTACCGAAGCCGCGTCACGCCCGTCGCCGGTCACGACTCTGGTCGGGGCCGGGGTTGGTGGCAACGTGTGTGGCCGGCGGCTGAACGCGGTGATGCGATGGCCGCGCCGTAGCCCTTCGCTGACCACGAGCCGGCCGGTGCGGCCGGTCGAGCCGAGCACGGTGAGGTTCATCAGGCTCCTTCACCCTCGGTTCGCGTCATCAGCCGGCCCATGATGGTGCGTGACCAGGGCCGGTACCGGGTGTTCTGGAACGCGGCCACCGGCCAGTCCTCACCTCGACGCACCACGACGAACGTCACAGCGGACAGGCGTTTCGCCGACGGTTCGGCACGGCCGCGCTGCCAGCGCATGATGATGCCGCCGAGCGCGCACACGACTGCGACATCGGGCGCGACGAACCGGATGCTCGGAGGTCGCATCGTCATACGGGAGCCGCGCATGATGCCGGCGAACAGCGCTCGATGTCCGTCCGCGATCGCCTGTCGGCCGGCCATTCTGGTGCCGTCGAAGGCGGTGTAGTCGGCGTCCTCGGTGAACAGGGCCGCGTACCGGCCGGGATCACCCTCGTGCCAGGCGTCGGCGACCCGGGCCAACGTCTCGCGAATCGCGGCCTCGACCGCAGTAGTGTCACTCATCGACCACTCCCATAGAAGTTTACTCTGCTAAAAAGTTTAGCGAAGTAAACTATCCTCTGCAAGCGTGGTCAGGCTCGAGTGTCGTTGCTCAGCCGTGCGGTCTGGTCGCGGAGGATGCTGGTCACGTTGGTGACGAAGTGGTCGATGGTGGCAAGCTGCTCCGGGGTATAGCCGTCGGCCAGCTTCATCATGGCCTCCCGCATGGGCTCGAAGACGGGCCGCAGATCAGCGTTGACCCGGTCCACGTCGACCACCACGAACGTCTTGCGCCGATCCGCGGCGTCGGAGACACGCTGGGCGTACCCGGCCCGGGCAAGGCGGTCCACGAGCCCGGTGACCGCGCCCGGCGTGAGCCCGAGCTCCCGAGCGAGATCGCCCGACGTGACAGGCCCGCGGCGGGTCAACACGTCCAGAGCCTTGTTCTCCGTCGCGGTCAGGCCACGACGGGCAGCGACCGCCTCATGGAACATGATCACAGCCGCACTCAGCTCCCGGCCGAGAAGCTCACCGAGGTCCGGTGTGTCGCCATCGGGCCCATCCGGGTGACGTGATCGCCGCGCCAACTGACCTGGCTCCCTTCCGCTGGGGGCCGCCACGGCCGCCATCGAGGTGTCCCGACCAGTATGCGGTTCGAGGTCCAACCGCTTCCGCGCAGGTCGCGGGCGGATTCGAGCGATCGTCACAGCGGCGCTCGTCAGAGTGCCAAGTGGCGTTGAAAACGTCGGCCGGGTTCGCCAGCCGAGAGTCCTGCGAGGCCGGTCAGCTTGGAAGGTGCCTTGAATCCCGTCCCGGGCGAACAACGCGACGAGGCAGAAGCGGCCGCCGGCAACACATGGCACGAGAACGACGTGGCATTCGCCACGCACTATGACATGCCCATCGGGCCGCGCAACTTCCAGCGCTCCGGGCAAACCCAGTGCGAAAGAGCTCCGCGCCGAACCGCTCCTCCACCATGTCCAGGAGCACGCCGCACACCCGGCGAAGGTCCACGTGGCAGGCTGCGGTGGTGATCATTAGCTCGCGCAAGGTTGCGCGCATCACCGCAGCAGTGCTCATCGCGATGCTAGGTGGTGCCTGCGGAACAGGTCGCCGAGACGCCGTAGCCGAACCTCCACAAGAGGCTGCATCGTCCCTGTCGACGGCACCGCAGCATGAAACCCGAGCCTCGACACCGGATGGATCCATCGTGCTGCCATGGGTCGCAGCGATCGTCGCTCGCGACGACACCTCGATCACCGTGGCCACCGGCATAGACAGCGCAATCTGCGGAGAGCCCACGCGTCCCCCCGAGGCGACGGTCACCCATCAAGACGACACCCAGGTGGTCCTTTCGGTGACCACGAGCGTCGTGCGAGCAGAAGAGGAAGACTGCGCCGTCACCGGTGACGCCGCGCCCGCTTACGTGTCGCTGCAAGAACCCCTCGGTGACAGAGTTCTGCGCGACGCCGCCGCCACCCTGCCGCATCCGACCTACTACGAGCGAGATGTGCCGGACCTCCTTGCAGACAAGCGGTGGGATCCTTCCGGAGGACACCTGAGGCCCGACGAACGCTGGTTCCAGAGCTTCCGCGACCCTGGCGGCACAATGCTGATCCTCGATGCGCAGCCCACAACTAGGGCGCACCGGTCGGCCACCATCGCCACTGTCCCGATCGGCTCATGGCAAGGCATCATCACTACCTACGGCGCACCAGGCTCTTGGAAGGTCTGGTGGGAGCAGGGCCAGGTCACCTACTCGCTGTCGCTCATACCACCCGAGAGTCATGGCTTCACCCTGAAACAGTTCAAGCAACAACTCGCCGGGCTTACGTGGAGTTGATCGTGCCACGCTGACAGCTCCTCCACCGCGACACCAAGACCCAGGCGTCCGACGCCACACTCCCCCTGCCTGACATATGCCTGACCGCCCTCAAGCTCAGGCAAGAACAACGCGACGAGGCACGGGCAGCCGCCAGCAAGGCCTGGCACGAAACCGACCTCGTATCCACCACCCGCTATGGCACGCCCATCGAACCGCGCAACTTCCAACGTTCCTGGCAGACGAGGTGCGAGAAGGCAGGCGTCACGCCCATCACCGTCCACGACGCCCGGCGGACCTGCGCCACGCTCCTGGCCGACCTCGACGTCCACCCGCGAGTCGCCATGCAGGTGCTCCGGCACGCCCGCTTCTCCGTGACGATGGAGATCTACACGCAGGTCTCATCGAAGGCGACGAGAGAAGCACTCAAGCGGCTCGGCGATTCTCTCGGCCGCTGACTATTGCTGTACTTAACTGCCGTACGCAAGCAGAAAGGCCACCTCCCGAACCCGGGAAGTGGCCTTTGACCTGCGTGGGCGATACTGGGATCGAACCAGTGACCTCTTCGGTGTGAACGAAGCGCTCTCCCGCTGAGCTAATCGCCCTCAGCGCCGATGACTCTACCCGATCGTGGAACCAGACCGGAAATCCGGGGTCAGTGCGTCGCGAGGTAGTGCATCGCCGTGGCCACCACGTCGATGCCGAGGCTGTACTTGAGTGAGAGCCACACCACCACGGCCACGAAGACCAGGCCGACGGAGCCGAGCACGATTCGCACCGGCAGTGACTGGCGTTTCGCCCAGTTGGTCCAGCCGTGGACGTGACGGCGGGTGAAGCCGAGCAGCCGGCGGGCCCAGTGGTATTCGACGGCCCAGATGCCGAGCCCGGCGATGACCAGCAGCCAGCCCGGCCCGGGCAGCGGGATGAGGGCGATGCCGATGGTCACGACCAGCGCCCCGGCGATCGCAATGAAGATCTTGAGGGCGATCCGGCCGGTGGGGTTGGCCCGGATCAGGTCGAGGGTGGTGGAGATCCGCTCCCGCCAGCGTGGGCGCCGCGGCGGGTTCGCCACGAGGACGCCACCGGCACGACCGGCCCCGTCTCGGACGGGGCGATCCGTACCACCGGCGGCGGAACGACCCGCTTCTCCGGCAGCGGGGCGGCCGGGCTCGGCCGCCGGCCGACCGGACCGCTCGGGCTGCTCCATTGGCACTGCGTACCCCCGCTTTTCGGCTGCTCGGACCGCGACGTTCGGCGGACCGGACGCCGCTGCCGGATCCACTGAGGATCGATTCGTGACCATTTCACCCCCCAGTGTCGCTCGGGCCCGTCACTGCAACGGCCGACTGGACGTTACCGGAGTAAGTCGACGACTGAGCCACCCGATGCCGGGCGGGATCACGCACTGGGCAGAACCGGAAATCCTACATGAATCCTCACATTCACGCGGCCTTTCCGTCCCCCTTCCCACCACTGGGTGAAGTCAGCGTATGGCGGAGCGTAGCCAGGAGTAGCACCTGAGTATGGGAAAAGCGGGACACGCGCGTTCCGCAGCGGTGCCGGGGGGAGAACGTCCATGAGTGTCATTCGACCGACGACCGTAGAGGTCGAGACGTCGCTAAGGCTCGTCGCGCCTGACGCCACCGCATTGCCGGTGCGTGCCAGTCTGCGTTACGACCCTGCTGACCCGTATGCGGTCCATGTCCTGTTCCATGCCGAATCGGCCGGCGGCGAAGCGGTGAGTTGGTCCTTCGCTCGCGAACTGCTCGTCACCGGCCTGGACGAGCCAGCCGGCATCGGCGATGTGCGGGTCTGGCCCTGGGCCACCCCGCGCGGCGATTTCGTCGCGCTGGCCCTGTCGTCACCGGACGGCAACGCCCTCTTCGAGGTGCCGCGCAGCGTCCTGGTGCGTTTCCTTCGACGGACCTACGTCGTCGTCCCGCGCGGCCGCGAGGCCGAGCACCTGGACGTCGACACGGCGGTGAACCGACTGCTCGCCGGTCGCTGACCACCGCCCGACCGGGCAACACCGGCCATCACGGGGCCGCGCGGATCTGCCGACCGCGCGGCTCCGGCACACCCCGGGGGTACGCGGGCCCGCCCGCTCCGGGTCGGCCGGTGCTCAGCCGTGCGTGGTGATGCCGCCGTCGACCGGGATGACCGCGCCGGTGAGGTACGCGCCGGCCCGGGAGGAGAGGTAGATGGCCGTGCCGGCCATGTCCTCCGGGCGCCCGATGCGGCCCAGCGGCACCTGCTGCTCGATGCTGGCCCGGCTCGCCGGGTCGTTCAGCGCGAACGCCATCATCTTGCTCTCGAACGGACCGGGCGCGATCGCGTTGACGGTGATCTGCTCGCCGGCCAGTTGGTAGGCCAGGCTGCGGGTGAGCATGTGCACGGCCGCCTTGGTGGCCGAGTACGCGTACACCTCCATCCACGGCACCCGGATGCCGTCGATCGACCCGATGTTGATCACGCGGGCCGGATCGTCGGCGCTGGCGGCGGCGCGCAGCGCCGGCAGCAGCGCAGTGGTCAGCCGGAAGACGGCCTTGACGTTCACCGCCCAGAGCTTGTCGAACGCGGCCTCCGGGTAGTTTTCCAGCGGGGCGCCCCAGGTCGCGCCGGCGTTGTTGACCAGCACGTCGAGGCGACCGAAGCGCTCCCGCACGGCGGCAGCGAGGGACTCGGCCCCGGCGTCGGCGCCCAGGTCGGCCGGGATCGCCTCGCAGCGCCCCTCGGCGGAGAGCTCCTTGGCGACCGCCTCGCAGACGTCCGCCTTACGGGACGAGATGATCACCTGCGCACCGGCCCGGACGAAGCCCTGGGCGATCATCAGACCGATCCCCCGCGACCCGCCGGTGACCAGGACCGTCTTGCCTTCGACCGAGAACAGCTGCGTCATGCCCATCCCATCGCGAGTCGGCGGGTCCGCCGGTCCGGCGGGCGGCCCGGCGGGGCGCCGGGCGGAGCGGAGACCGGACGGCGCTACCGCCGGGTAACGTAGCCCGACCGCCGGGACCGCGACAAGCCCGTGGCGGCGCGCCGGGCCCGCCGGGGGTCGGGATGCGGTGACCTGCGGTTCGGGCTACCGTCGCAGGCGATGGTCTCCACCGGTCCCCTTCCTGCGGCAACGATCGGAGCGGCGCCACCCGTCCCCGACGAGATCGCCACGTTCGCCCTGGCCGACCTGGCTGGCGACCAGGGCTGGCGGCGCCCGGTGTTCGTCGAGCGGGAGCTGCTGATCCTCACCACCCGTGGGCACGGCGACGCCGAGCTGGATTTCCACCTGCTGCCGTGCCGGCCCGGCACGCTGCTGCGGGTACGCGCCGGCCAGGTGCTGCGCTGCGCCGGCCCACAGTTCGACGCCACCGTGGTCGGCTGGGATTCCGAGGCGCTGCGCGGTCTCGACGTGGACCCGGACGCACCCCCGACCTGGCGGCAGCTCGCCGGCGAGGACGAGGATGCCGTGATCAGTGAGGTGAGCCAGCTGGCGGTCGACTGCCAGCGGCATCGCGACACACCCGCCGGCCGTGCTCTGCTCCGCCACCAGCTCGCCGTGCTGCTGCTGCGGCTGGCCCTGCCCGGCGGGGACCGGTCGGCTGCCCGGCCCGAGGCGGAGACGTTCCACCGGTTCTGCCGGGAGGTGGAACACGCCTACCAGTACACCCGGCGGGTGGAGGACTACGCCGCCGCGCTCGGCTGCTCGGTACGGACCCTGACGCGGGCCTGCCTGGCGGTCACCGGGCGCAGCGCCAAGCAGGTCATCGACGAGCGGGTCGCGTTGCAGGCGGGACGGCTCCTCGCCGCGACCGACGAGCCGATCGCCCAGATCGGTCGGAACCTGGGGTTCTCCGAACCCACCAACTTCGGCCGCTTCTTCACCCGGGAGGTCGGGCTCAGCCCCGGCGCGTTCCGGGCCGCCCGGGACCAGCCGGCCGCCGCCCGGGTGGTCCGGCCCCGGTCACCGGCCGAGGCGACGACCGCCAATGCCGGCCGGTTCCGCCCCGGTGCCGCCGGCGAGCCGGCCAACGGCGGTCACGCCGCCCGACCCGGGTAGCCCGCGGGACCGGGCAGCGGCGCGGGCCGGGCATGATGGCAGGGTGCAGATCTCCGCGCGCGGCGACTACGCGGTACGGGCGGCGCTGAGCCTCGCCACCGCGTACCCCTCGCTGCTGTCCACCCAGGCCATCGCCGCGGAGCAGGACTTGCCCCGCAAGTTCCTGGAGGCGGTCCTGGCCGATCTGCGCCGGGCCGGCATCGTGCGCGCCCAACGTGGCGCCGAGGGCGGCTACACGCTCGCCCGCCCGCCGCGTGAGGTGACCGTCGGCGCGGTGCTGCGCGCCGTGGAGGGTCCGCTGGCCGGGGTCCGCGGCCTGCGCCCGGAGGAGACCCGGTACGAGGGCGCGGCGGAGAACCTGCCCGGCCTCTGGGTGGCGGTTCGCGCCGCGGTCCGCCGGGTGGTCGACGAGGTGAGCCTCGCCGAGATCATCAGCGGTCGGCTGCCGGCCCACGTCCGCAAGCTCACCGCTCTGCCTGACGCCTGGGAGCCCCGCTGATGCCCACCCCCACCCTGCGCACCGACCGTCTGCTGCTGGAGCCCTACCGACCGGCCGACGCCGAGGACTTCGTCGCGCTGCTCGCCGACCCCGAGGTGGGCCGGTTCATGGGCGACGGGCCGATGACCGAGGCGGATGCCGCCGACCTGTTCGGGCGGGTGTTCAGCCGGGTCTACGCCGACGACCTCTTCGACGTGTGGGCGGTCCGCCGGGACGGCCACTACGTCGGGCACGCCGAGATCAAGCGGACCGACGACGTCGAGGGTCACGAGCTCGTCTACGCGCTGGCCAAGCCGGCGTGGGGTGGTGGCCTGGGCACCGAACTGGCCACCGCACTGGTCCGGTACGGCTTCGACCGTCTCGATCTGACCCGGGTGTACGCCACGGTCGCCGACGCCAACCACGCCTCGCTCGGGCTGCTCGCCAAGCTCGGCTTCGTCCACCAGCAGGACGTGACCGAGGAGGACGGCAGCGTCACCCGGGTCCTCGCGCTGGACCGGGACCCCGTCCCGGCCTGAGGCCGGCCGGCTCACAGCGCATCTCCTGAATGGAGACCGAGACGCCGTTTCGGGCGACCGTCCACGCCGGACTCCGACGGGGTTTCGGAATTCACCGGTTCGGGCATGTTCGATCTCGACACGGCAGGGAACGGTGACGAGGGGAGTCCTCCGATGGGCCTCATGTTTCGCAAGCGCAAGAAGATCGGTCCGATCATCCTGAACTTCACCGAGAACGGCTTCTCCTCGTGGAGCATCAAGATCGGGCGTTGGTCCTGGAACTCCAGGGCCAGGGCACACCGGGTCGACCTGCCGGGCCCGCTGTCGTGGAAGCAGGACAAGTCCCGGTCGTAGTGTCCCGGGAGTCGAGCGGGGTGCCGGTGGACCACCGGCACCCCGCTCGGCGTGTGCGGGCCGGTGTGACATCGGCCCAGCGGCCGGGGCGCGCTCAGCGCGTCGACGTGATGGTCTCGTCGCCGGCCAGCCGGCCGGTCTCGCGTTCGCGGCGCACGTTGCCGGAGTCGAGCAGGCCGGTGAGCGCCCGGGTGGCGTCGGCGGCCCGGTAGACGGTCGCGGTGAGGGTGTGCCGGCGCAGCTCGGTGACCGGCCGCGGCCCGCCCCGGCGCAGCTCGGCCAGCAGTTCGCGGGCCAGCGGCTCGGCGTCGGGGTCACCGGCCAGGTCGACCGGCGCGCCCGCCGGGTCGCCCGGGTCGGACAAGCGCACGTCGCGGTCCGCGCCGACGGCCCAGAGCGCGTCGCGGACCGCCTCCAGGCTCCGGTCCGAGCGGCTGCCGAACGCGATCACGCCGGCCGCCGCGCCGTTCGGGAGCACCGGCGCCACCTCGGCGACCAGAGGGAAGCCGGCGGCGACCAGCGCGTCGCGGGCGTCGCTGCCGGCGTGCAGCAACACCTCCCCGGCGCGGCCGTTCGCCGCGGCGGTGAGCAGCTTCGGGGTCACCGCGCCGGGCAGGTCCAGAAAGCAGAACAGCGGGGAGCCGGCGGCACCGGCCGCCTTCACCGCGACCGGCAGCCGATCCGGGACGCCCGGCAGCAGGTGCACGGTGACCTCGGCGGGCAGCTCCGCCTCGACCGGACCGAGCCGGGTCGGCAGGTCGGCGGCACCGTCGGCCAGCACAAGCACGGTCACCCGCCGGCCGCGCACCTGGTCGGCATGCCCGGCGACCACCCGCAGCGCGGCCTCCGCGCCGCCGGCGTCGTCACCGGACCAGGCCAGGGCGATGGTGGCTCGCCGGGAGCGGTGCAGGGCCGCGGGCAGCCAGGTCGTCAACTGGCGGACCAGCAGCTCGCGGAGGAAGTCGGTGGTCCGGTCGGTCGACATCGGTCCGTTCTACCCTACGAGCGGTCAGGCCGGGACGGAGATCCCCACCCCGCCGCGGGTCTGCCCGCCGTAGCGCTGCCGTTCGGCGGTCAGGTCGAGCCGGCCGATCCGCTTGCGGGCGGCCAGCGCGTCGTCGTCGAGCCGGTCGGCCGGGACCAGCCAGACCACCTCGAACTCCAGGCCGTCCGGGTCCTGCCCGTAGAGGCTCTTGGTGGTGCCGTGGTCGGAGGTGCCGACCAGAGCGCCGGCGGCCGAGAGTCGCTCGGCGGTGGCGGCCAGCTCGTCGAGGGTGTCCACCTCCCAGGCCAGGTGGTAGAGCCCGACGGTGGCCCGGCCGGCGGTCGACCGCCCGGCGCCGGCACCGACCTCGAACAGGCCGAGGTCGTGGTCGTTTGTCGAATCGGGGGCCTGGAGGAAGGTGGCGCCCCGGAAGCCGTCCGGGGTCATCGCCACCGGGCGGAAGCCCAGCACGTCGCGGTAGAAGGCGACGCTGCGGGCGAGGTCACTGACGTAGAGGACCGCGTGGTTGAGCCGGTGGATTCCCATGGCTCCAGGCTAGCGCGATTTAGTTGAACTCTCAACCATTGCGGGTATGATGACGGTCATGACCCGTTGGCTGGACTCCGACGAGCAGCGCACCTGGCGGGCGTTCCTCACCGCCTCCCGCGCGCTGATGGACACGCTCGACCGCGAGCTGCAACGCGACGCGGGGATGCCGCACGCCTACTACGAGATCCTGGTCCGGCTCTCCGAGGCGCCCGATCGGCGACTGCGGATGAGCGACCTGGCCGAGACGACCGGGTCGTCGCGCAGCCGGCTCTCACACGCCGTGGCCCGGTTGGAGGCGGCCGGCTGGGTCCGCCGCGAGGAATGCGCCACCGACCGGCGTGGACAGGTCGCACTGCTCACCGACGCGGGCTTCGCCACCCTCGCCGCCGCCGCCCCCGGCCACGTCGAGGGGGTACGCCGGCACCTGTTCGACGCGTTGAGCCCCGCCCAGGTCGACCAGCTGCGCCGGATCAGCGAGACGCTGGCGGAGCACCTGACGAGATCCTGACCGATCGACACCGGCGCGGGTCTTGTACTTACCGTCGTCGGATGAGCACGATGGGGCGTGCCCTCCGGCTTCGGCGAACTGACTGATCAGGCGCACCACCTCGTGTCCGCCGGCGACCTGGCCGGCGCACAGCGGCTGCTCTCCGACGCGCTCACCGACGCCGACCCCCGCCCGGCCAACGCCAACCCCGAGCTGGCCGAGGCCGCCAGCCTCCAGGCGCGGGTGCTTGTCGCGCTCGGCGAGCCGCACTCCGCCCGGGGTTGGGCCGCCTTCGCGTACGCGGCCACCACCCGGTTGCACGGCCGCTCCGATCCCCGCACGGTGGCCGCCGCGGCGACCCTGGCCGCGGTGCTGCACCGGGTCGGCAGCCACTCCCGGGCCGCCCGGCTCTACCAGGAAGTCATCCTCGAGCTGACCGCGCAGGACGGCCCGGAGTCGTTGCGGGTGCTCGCCGCGCACGCCGACCTGGCCACCGTCGAGTACGCCCGCGGCCAGTGCACGGTGGCCCGCGACCGGCTCCAGGACGCCTGGGAGCTGCACCGCGAGGTGTACGGCGACGGGCATCCCAGCGGCATCAAGATGCTGGCCCGGCTCGGCGCGATGCAGCGTGACTGTGGGCAGTTCGCCGAGGCGCACGACAACCTGGCGCTGGCCCGCGAGCTGTGCCGGCAGCACCTGCCCGCCGACGACCCGCTGGCCGCGCAGGTGGCGGCGCTGGCGCGGGCGGCGGCCAACCCCGATCACGTCTGCGCCGACGAGACGCCCCGGGACAGCCCCGTGGTGCCGGCCGCCCGGGCCCCGTCCCAGGGAAACAGGCCGGTCGAGCCCGGCTCTCAGCCACCGGATCCCCCGCACGCCGATCCGGCCCCCGGCCCGGCCATCGGTGACGATGAGGCCCTGGCCGGTCATGGGGGCGTGACCGGCGGCGGTGCGGTGCCGAATCCTCGATCGCCGGCCGACGAACCGGGTGGGTCGGTGGGCTTCACGTGGCCAGCCGATCCGGCGGACGGGCCCGACCGCCACCTGACCGACACGCCGGTCCCCCCGTCCGTGGTCGGGCTCGCGGGCAGCGCGGAAGAGGCGTCCGGGGTGTACCGGCTGCACCGGCCGGGCACGCCGTCCGAGCCGTATCCGCCGTCCGAGCCGTACACGCCACCCGGCGCGTACGGGCCGCCGGATCCGTACGCGCCGCTTGAGCCGTACACACCGTCCCGGCTGCTGCCGGTGCCCGTGCACCGGGCACCGGCGCCGCGACGCAACCGGCTGGTGCCGGTGCTGGTGGCCGGCGTGGTCGTGGTGGTGCTGGGCACCGCGGCCGTGATCGCCGGGGTGGCCCGGGTCGGCGACCGGGACGATGAGCCGCCCGGCCCGGGCACCGCCTCCCCCAGCGCCGGCCCGACCGGCACGGGCGCGCCGGCCAGCGGCGGCGCCTCCCCTGCCGGCTCGGCGCCGCCCGCGGCCGCGCCGGGCACCCCGCCGGGCACGGTGACCCTGCGCGACAACCGGGACAGCATCGCCCTGCGCTGGACCTACCCGGCCGGCGGCGAGGGACCGGTGGTCGTCTCCGCCGGCAGGGCCGGCCAGGGCAAGAACGCCATCGCCACGTTGCCCGCCGGCGCCACGAGCTTCGTCGTCTACGCGCTCAACCGCGCCAACGACTACTGCTTCACGGTCGCCGTCGTCTGGTCCACCGACACCGTGGCCAGCGCCGACGAGGTCTGCACCCGCCGCCACTGAGCGTGCTGAGCCGCGACCGGTCAGCGGCCGGTCGGTGACTCCTCGTCGGTTGGCAACGCCGGCAGCAGCAGACGCACCCGTAGCCCCCGCTGGTCCTCGCCGTCGGTCAGGGTGATGCTGCCGCCGGCCCGGCGGACCAGCTCCCACACGATGGCCAGGCCGAGGCCGGCCCCACCGTCGTCGCGGGCCCGCCCGTCATCCAGACGAGCGAACCGGCCGAAGACCCGTTCCCGATCGGCCACCGGAATCCCCGGGCCGTCGTCGGTCACCGTCACCAGGTGGTACGCGGCCTCCGGGTGCCTGGCCGGCGTCGCCTCGACGGCGAGCAGAACAGCGCCGTACGCGTGCCGGACCGCGTTGTCGACCAGGTTGGCCAGCACCCGGCGAAGCTCGTCGGCGTTCCCGACCGTCCACAGCGGGCCCGGCGGCGGCACCACCCGCACCGGCGGCGACGGGTACCGGGCGGCGACCTCGGTCAGCAGGGATCCCAGCTCCACCGGCCCGGTCCCCCGCGCCGGTGGCGTCTCGTCCAGGCGGGCCAGCAGCAGCAGGTCGTCGACCAGTCGGCTCAGCCGATCCGTGTCGGCGAGCAGGTTGGCGGTAACCGCCGTCCAGTCCGTCCGGCCGGCGAGGCGCTGGGCCACCTCCAGCTCGGTGCGGATGTTGGTCAACGGACTGCGCAACTCGTGTGCCGCATCGGAGACGAACGCCCGCTGCCGCGCACGGGCGGACTCCAACCGGCCCAGCATCCCGTTGAGGGTGACCGCCAACCGATGGATCTCGTCGGCCGAGGCGGGTACCGGCAGTCGCCCGGTCCCGGCCCGTCCGGTGATCTCCTCGGCGCCCCGGCGCAGCGCCTCCACCGGCCGCAGGGTCGCGCCCACCACGCGCCAGGCCACCGCGGCCAGCACGGCCACCAGCAGCGGGAACGCCACCAGCAGGATGGTCCGGACCACATGTGTGCTGTGCCGCACATCGGCCATCGAGCGGGCGACCAGCACGGTGAGCGGGTCGGCCGCGGTGCCGGCCGGTACGGCGACCACCCGGACCGGGCCGGCGAGCCCGACCCGCTCCGCCGGCACCTCCAGCCGCTGCCGGCGGTCACCGGTCAGCCGCTCCGGGCGGACCATCGGGACCAGCCGGTCCGCGTCGATCGAGGCGGCCCGGATCCGCCCCTGCGTGTCGATCACCTGGACGCGGACCTGCCCGCCCGCCACCGGCAGCGGGTCGGGCAGCGCGTCCTCGGCGGCGAGCAGGGCGACGGCGTCGGCGGTCCGGAACGCCTCGGTGTCCACGGTGCGCTGGAGCACGAAGCCGAGCGCGCCGAGCAGCACCACCCCGCCGAGGGCCAGCCCCACGGTGAGGCCGAGCACCCCGATCGCCATGAGCCGGCCGCGCAACCCGAGCACC